>NZ_KZ454944.1:2818927-3179191 GCF_002797415.1 Bacillus alkalisoli | reverse complement strand
TATACATCCCAGCGTGAATTTACACAGTATTTTCCTAAACCAGGTTGGGTAGAACATAATGCTAATGAAATATGGAGTAGTATCTTATCTGTCATTGCTTCATGCTTTTCGGAATCAGGAATTAGACCTAGCCAAATTGCTGGAATCGGTATTACGAATCAGCGTGAGACAACCGTGGTTTGGGAAAAAGAAACAGGAAAGCCGGTATACAATGCAATAGTTTGGCAATCGAGACAAACCTCTTCTATTTGTGAGGAGTTAAAGCAAGATGGACATGAGGAAACTTTTCGTAAAAAAACGGGCTTATTAATTGACGCTTATTTTTCTGGAACAAAAATAAAATGGATTTTAGATAACGTTGAAGGAGCTAGAGAAAAAGCTGAAAGTGGTAAACTACTGTTTGGGACCATCGATACGTGGCTCATTTGGAAGCTTTCAGGTGGAAAAGCACATGTTACGGATTATTCAAACGCTTCTAGAACATTACTTTATAACATTCACGAGTTAAAATGGGACGAAGAACTTCTTGAGCTATTAACCATTCCTTCTTCTATGCTTCCAGAAGTAAAGTCATCTTCAGAAATATATGCTAAAACAGTTAGTTATCATTTTTTAGGAAATGAAGTACCAATTGCAGGTGCAGCAGGAGATCAACAAGCAGCATTATTTGGGCAAGCATGTTTTGAGGCAGGAATGGCGAAGAATACTTACGGCACTGGCTGTTTTATGCTAATGAACACTGGGGAAAAATCAATCCTATCAGAAAACGGTTTGTTAACAACGATCGCATGGGGACTTAATGGAAAAGTGACATATGCTTTAGAAGGAAGTATTTTTGTAGCTGGATCAGCTGTACAATGGTTGCGTGATGGGTTGAGAATGATAAAAAACCCTCAAGATACAGAAGGTTATGCTGAAAAAGTACAATCAACAGAGGGGGTTTATGTAGTACCAGCGTTTGTTGGATTAGGTACCCCGTATTGGGATAGCGAAGTGAGAGGAGCTGTTTTTGGATTAACAAGAGGTACATCTAAAGAGCACTTTATCCGTGCAACGCTTGAGTCTTTGGCTTATCAAACAAAAGATGTATTGGCAGCAATGGAACAAGACTCTAACATTTCGTTAAAAACATTAAGAGTAGATGGTGGAGCTGTGAAAAATAATTTTTTAACGCAGTTCCAAAGTGATATCTTAAATGTACCGGTGCAAAGACCGGTAATAAATGAAACAACTGCACTAGGATCGGCATACTTAGCTGGCTTGGCGGTTGGTTTTTGGAAAGATATGTCGGAAATAAAATCACAATGGAAAGTGGAAAAATCTTTTGAACCAGAAATGGATGAAGAAGTACAAACGAAGCTTTATGAAGGGTGGAAAAAGGCTGTAAATGCAGCGATGACGTTTAAGTGAATATAATTCTAGTGAAAGATATTGTTCGTTCTTTGAAGAGACCAAACAAAATATACAAGTATATTGCTTGTGTGTTTGTTGTGGTCTTTTTATATATAGTAGGTTGGGGGAGAATTTTGCATGAAATTTTCAAGCTTGAATAGAATCGAACAATTAGCTTATATGGCAAAGGAACGGTTGGATGTCCTAATTATTGGGGGAGGTATTACTGGGTGCGGAATTGCACTTGATGCAACAACGAGAGGAATGAAGACAGGGTTAGTTGAAATGCAAGATTTTGCGGCAGGTACTTCTAGCCGATCGACAAAGTTAGTTCATGGTGGGTTGCGTTATTTAAAACAATTAGAAGTGAAAATGGTTGCAGAAGTAGGGAAAGAACGAGCGATTGTATACGAAAATGGACCACACGTAACAACACCAGAATGGATGCTACTCCCTATTCAAAAAGGTGGTACGTTTGGAAAGTTCTCTACTTCTCTTGGTTTGAAAGTTTATGATTTTCTTGCTGGAGTGAAAAAAGGAGAACGTCGTAGCATGCTAAATGCGAAAGAAACGTATGAAAAAGAGCCACTCTTACGCGAGGAAGGATTAAAAGGGGGCGGCTTTTATGTTGAATACCGAACAGATGATGCAAGGTTAACCATTGAAGTAATGAAGCAGGCAGTTCATAAAGGGGCATTGGCGGCGAACTATGCGAAGGCAGAAAGGCTATTATATGAAAAAGGTAAGGTTGTTGGTGTTACAGTAGTAGATCAATTAACGAATAAAGCTTTTGATATTTTTGCAAAAAAAGTAGTAAATGCCACAGGTCCTTGGGTAGATACGCTGCGTGAGATGGATAAGTCAAAGAAAGGAAAGCACTTGCAATTAACAAAAGGAATACACCTTGTGTTTGATCAACGTGATTTCCCACTGAAACAAGCGATATATTTTGATACACCAGATAAAAGAATGGTATTTGCCATACCGCGTGATGGTAAAACATATGTAGGTACAACTGATACGGTTTATAAGGAAGATATGGTACATCCTCGACTGACGAAATCGGATAAAGAATATGTGGTAAATGCAATAAACTTTATGTTTCCTTCGTTACGTATTAACGAGCAAAACATCGAATCAAGCTGGGCTGGTTTAAGACCATTAATTTATGAAACAGGAAAGTCTGCTTCTGAAATTTCCCGTAAAGATGAAATTTGGGAATCAGAATCAGGATTAATAACAATTGCAGGCGGAAAATTAACCGGATATCGGAAAATGGCCGAAATGGTAGTTGACTTGATAAACAAAAAGTTTAAGAAAGAAGGAAGTGGCAACTTCGGAACGTGTCAAACGAAGAATTTACCTATTTCAGGTGGGGATGTAGGTGGCTCCAAAAACCTAAAATCATTTGTAGAAGAGAAAATAAAAGTCGGTGTAAAACGGGGCTTGGCATATGAACAATCACAAAAACTTGTTAAACTATATGGGTCTAATATTGATCATGTGTTCAAGTACGTAGAGAAGCATAGAGAGGACGCTACGAAAATAGGTTTGCAGTTAGATGTGTACGCGCAAGTTATGTACGGAATAAAACACGAAATGGTTGTCACGCCAAATGATTTCTTTACGAGAAGAACAGGGGCTCTTCTATTCAACATGCAATGGACACAACAATGGAAAGTGAAAGTGTCGGAGCTAATGGCAAAAGAATTAAAGTGGAGTCAAGAACAGTTAGACAAATACCGTAATGAATTAGAATTTTTCATTTATCAAGCTACTTCGGCTATCGATGAAGATGAGCAAGTTGAAAATAATAAGAGAATAGGATAACGATTAGTAAGAGGCTGGTACAAAAGATTGTTAAATTACCTACCTCTCACAATCATTTTCAGCAAAGAAAAAGGCAAAAATGAAGATGGAGAAGTCTCCCACAATCATTTTCGGAAAAGAAGTAGGCAAAAATGAAGATGGAGAGGTCTCTCACAATCATTTTCGGAAAAGAAAAAGGCAAAAATGAAGATGGAGAAGTCTCCCACAATCATTTTCGGAAAAGAAGAAGGCAAAAATGAAGATGGAGAGGTCTCCCACAATCATTTTCAACAAAGAAAAAGGCAAAAATGAAGATGGAGAGGTCTCCCACAATCATTTTAAGCAAAGAAAAAGGCAAAAATGAAGATGGAGAGGTCTCTCACAATCATTTTCAGCAAAGAAAAAGGCAAAAATGATGGTGGAGAGGTTTCCTACAATCATTATCTCAGTCCCACACATAGTTTTGTCCCATCCATTTTTTCCACTATTTCATATACTTCGATTTATAGTATAATAACAAAATAGTCATCATAATGAAGGACATTTCTTCGCAACAGCGAATGTTTTACCTTATCGGAAACCAAGGAGGAATAGACAAATGAATTGGTTGGACAAGTATGAACTTTGGGAAAGTAATACAAACCTAGATGCAGAAATGAAGCAACTATTAGCAGAAATTGCTGATGATAAAGCGAAAGAAGACGCTTTTTATAAAAATTTAGAATTTGGTACGGGTGGCATGCGCGGTGAAATTGGTGCTGGTACGAACCGTATGAATATATATACTGTTAGAAAAGCTTCAGAAGGTCTGGCTCAATACATAAAATCTTTCGGAGAAGAAGCGATGAAGCGTGGGGTTGCAATTGCTTATGATTGCCGTCACAAATCGCCTGAATTTTCCATGGAAGCAGCAAAAACACTTGCTAGCCATGGTATTCAAACATATGTATTTGAAAGTTTAAGACCAACACCTGTGTTATCGTTTGCGGTTAGACATTTAAATGCGTTCTCAGGTATTGTAGTCACAGCAAGTCATAATCCACCTGAATATAATGGCTATAAAGTGTATGGTCCAGATGGTGGTCAGTTACCACCTGCAGAAGCAGATAAAGTGATTGATGAAGTAGAAAAAGTGGAAAATGAACTGTTAATCCAGGTTGCTTCAGAAGAGGAATTAACGGAAAAAGGCTTAATCAAAATGATTTCTAATGAAGTGGATGAAGCTTACTTGGATCAGTTAGTGACGATTTCGGTTCACCCTGAATTAGCTGAAGAAATTGGTAACGATGTAAAAGTTGTATTTACACCATTACACGGTACAGCGAATCACCCTGTGCGTGATGGTTTGGCGGCACTTGGTTATACAAATGTTTCGGTTGTAGCAGAGCAAGAAAAGCCAGATCCTAACTTTTCAACTGTTGCTTATCCAAATCCAGAAGAAGCAGCTGCTTTTGAATTAGCTATCCGTGACGGCAAGGCGATGGATGCAGATATATTAATTGCGACAGACCCAGATGCCGATCGATTAGGAATTGCTGTGAAAAATAAAGAAGGCGAATACGAAATTTTAACTGGTAACCAAACAGGAGCCCTTTTCTTATATTATTTATTAGCAGAAAAGAAAGCACTAGGCCAATTACCTTCCAATGGCGTTGTGTTGAAAACAATCGTGACGTCTGAATTTGGTCGTGTTATTGCGGACAGCTTTGGTGTGGCAACAGTTGATACATTAACAGGATTTAAATTTATTGGGGAAAAGATTAAAGAATACGAACAAACTGGCCAGTATTCCTTCCTATTCGGCTATGAAGAAAGCTACGGTTCGTTAATTGCTGATTTTGCTCGTGATAAAGA
The DNA here is from genome assembly GCF_002797415.1 of Bacillus alkalisoli. GTDB lineage: Bacteria > Bacillota > Bacilli > Bacillales > Bacillaceae_I > Bacillus_CD > Bacillus_CD alkalisoli. The sequence continues at coordinate 3,174,136 of NZ_KZ454944.1, read as the reverse complement.
TGCTGTTCAAGCTGCTGTTATGGCTGTTGAAATTTGTGCATTTTATAAAAAGCAAGGAAAAACAATGTATGAAGCATTGTTAAGCTTATATGAGCAATATGGATATTATGTGGAAGGCTTAAACTCTTTAACGTTAAAAGGAAAAGACGGGGCTGAGCAAATTGCTGGGTTACTACAAAGTTTCCGCAACGATCCACCAAAGGAAATTGCAGGTTTGAAAGTGGAAGTTACAGAAGACTATGTGAAACAAGAGAAAGGTACCTTTTCTACAGGTACAAAAGAAGCCATTCATTTACCGAAGTCAAACGTAATAAAATATTTCCTAGAAGACGGATCATGGGTTTGCGTACGCCCATCCGGTACAGAACCGAAAGTAAAATTTTACTTCGGTATTAAATCAGACTCATTAGAAGCAAGTCAAAATAAACTAGAAGAAATCTCTTCAGACTTTATGGAGACTGTAAATAGTTTAGTGACTGCATAATTAAATATATAAAACGAGATAAACCAGTAAACACAACCAAAAGTTGTCGCTACTGGTTTTTTTATATTAGGAAAAAATTAACAGGTGCCTGGCACCTTTATACATCTAAAGTCGTAGAAAACTTGTCGACTTTATACTAACGAACTTTCTGCTTTAGCTTGGTATAATGGTAAAAAAGAAGATTTTAACAAAGGGGAGATCTGCTTGGCTTCAGAAGGTAGTCAGCAAATTAGAGAGTTACTTGCGATAAAGGCAATTGCAGAAGCGTTAAATAAAGGTACGGAAATGACTTGTATGTTGCATGAAGTGCTAGAAAAGTTACTTGATGCAATCGACTTAAAGACTGGCTGGATTTTTCTTATTGACGATAAAGGTAAATATGAACTTGCTGCGAGTTATGAACTGCCTGAGGGACTTAGTAAAGATAACAAAGAGCCCATGTGTGTTGGAGAGTGCTGGTGTGTGAATCAATACAATGATGGCAGGCTAAAAAAAGCCTCTAATATATTTGGGTGTAAGCGATTGGAGGACGCTGTGAAATTCAACTGGGGTGACACGAACAATATTTCTCACCATGCAACCGTACCTATTATGGCAGGTGATGAGAAATTTGGTTTATTAAATGTGGCTTCTCCTAATAAGAAGGAATTCACAGAAAAAGAGTTAGCCTTATTAGAATCTGTTTCTTTTCAGATAGGAACAGCCATTAAACGGTTAAAATTGTCTGAGCAAGAGCAAGCAATGTCTGTAATTGCTGAAAGAAATAGGCTAGCGAGAGACTTACACGATTCCGTTAACCAACTGCTATTTTCTCTCATGCTAACAGTTCGTGGAACAAAAGAAATGACCGATGACCCTGAAATAAAGCAAATGTTAGAGTACATGCAAGAGCTGTCACAAGAAGCACTTCAAGAAATGAGAGCATTAATTTGGCAACTTCGTCCGCAAGGATTAGAAAATGGTTTAGTTAGTGCACTTTTAAATTATGGAAAAGTGCTTAATTTACAAGTTGAGGTTGATGTGAAAGGTACAAAAGAACTTCCAAATGATATGGAAGAATGTATTTGGCGCATTGGTCAAGAAGCGTTAAACAATTGTAAAAAATACGCTAGTTCTAAGAACGTTTATATAAATATAGAAAAGTTTGAGGATAAAGTGTTAATTATAATCAAGGACAACGGAGTAGGTTTTGATTATGAGGTAGCAAAACAATTACCTTCACTTGGACTTTCTAGTATGAAAGAAAGAGTAGCGTCTCTTTCTGGCACTTTGGAGGTTAATAGCTCAATCGGAGCTGGAACAACGATACATGTAGAAATTCCTTTTAAAGGAGAGAGTGTAAAATGATTAAAGTACTTATTGCGGATGATCACCATGTAGTCAGAAGAGGTCTCTTATTTTTCCTAAAGACGCAAAAAAACATAGAAGTAGTTGGGGAAGCAACAAATGGTTTAGAAGCCGTTCAATTAGCATCACAACTACAACCAGATGTAATCTTGATGGATTTAGTGATGCCGGTATTAGACGGGGTAGAGGCTACTAAACAAATCGTTGCAAAATTCCCGAAAATAAAAATATTGATATTAACAAGCTTTGCCGATCAAGACCACGTTATACCCGCAATTAAAGCTGGAGCTGCAGGTTATCAGTTAAAGGATATTGAACCTGACGAGCTGAGTAAATCAATTCAAGCCGTTTTTGAAGGGAAAAGTCAGCTCCACCCACAAGTTACTTCTCATGTCATGAATCATTTAACTAGCGGAAATGATGAAGAAGCAAAACGATTGAAAGAGTTGACGAAGCGAGAACTAGAAGTGTTAAAGGAAATTGCGAAAGGAAAAAGCAATAAAGAGATAGCTGCTTCCCTTTACATTACGGAAAAGACAGTTAAAACCCATGTTTCCAACATCCTGTCTAAACTAGAATGCGCAGACCGCACACAAGCAGCTTTATTTGCAGTAAAACAAAAAATCTAAGACTATAGAATGAGAAAAATTCACACCATTCCTACGATTTAAAAGGACAACAAAAAATGTAAACTATAATTAACAATAAAAGGAGTGGTTTTGATGAATATTGTAGTGATAAATGGAAGTCCTAGAAAATCAGGGAGAACGAGAATAGCAACAACCTTTATAAAAGAAAAATTCAGAGCAAAAGTTATCGATTTAAGTGAAGAAAGTATTCCTTTATATAATGGTGAAGAGTATCAAAATGTGTTGGGAAATATTTTATCACTTCGTAAAACAATTAAAGAAGCAGATGCAGTTGTTATGGCATCCCCTGAGTACCATAGTGGAATGAGCGGTGCATTAAAAAATGCTTTAGACTTTTTAGGAAGCGACCAATTCAAACATAAGCCAGTAGCGTTACTAGCAGTTGCTGGTGGAGGAAAAGGTGGAATAAACGCTCTAAACAATATGCGTACAGTTGGTAGAGGGGTATATGCAAATGTTATTCCAAAACAACTCGTGTTAGACCCACATTGCTTTGACAGAGAAGCTTATACCATTAAAGAAGACAGTCAACACTTAGTTGAAGGGTTAATGGAGGAGTTATTAATGTATGCCAAGGTGTATCAGCAGTTTTAAAAAGGGAATTAAGAACGCCTGGCACTTATGTTGTCAGGTGCTTTTTAATGTTTAGGTAACGTAAAAAAGAGAAGGCGCAAAAGCCTTCTCTAATTTTTCTTATTGTAAACTAACGTACTCCTGATGTGTTTCCTCATGGTTTGGCAAGTTAATCTGTATTGCATGGTCAATATAGCGTAGCAACTGGTATAAGTTTCGCTCAATGACCTGGTAGTCTTTGGAGAAGTTGTACGAATGTAAAAATTGTTCAATATGCTTAGATAGAAAATCATCTTTTGTACGAACCATCAAAATCAATAGGTTATCCCATTGCGATCGATGTGTGTAATATAAAGCGCGATCATAGTCAATAGTGTTCATCGTATTGCCTCCTCTGTGAAGGAGTTAAAAATATTTTGCGCCATTTTCACTAAATAGTTCGTTGTAAATGTTGGTCAATTCTCCAAGTCATTTTTTGAAATAGTTAGGGAAAACTTACGGTATGAAGAAGAAAATGAAATTAAAGTTATGCTTGATAATTATGGTGTTACTATGTTCTGGATTTGAAAAAGAAATTGTAAACCCTCTTCAAATATATACGTTTGAAAGAATGCAAACAGACTTAATAAAATTAAATAAGCGATATAACAACGAGCTTGTCACAGTTGTAATTGGTAGAAGTCATTTCGGGAAACCGATTTATGCAACAAAATTAGGCAATGGCCACCAGAGTATTATCATATTAGGAGGTCATCATGGTCGCGAATGGTTAACAAGTACATTAACGATGAAAATGTTAGAAGAGTATGCAAAAAAATATAAGTCAAAAGCTACGATAAAAGGATATTCAACAGATATTTTAGATCATGTATCCATATGGTTTGTTCCAATGGTAAACCCTGATGGCATTTCCATCCAACAAGAAGGCATCAAACAACTTTCTAAGAAAAAACAAAAGCAACTAATCATCATGAATGGTGGTAAGAATGATTTCACTAGGTGGAAAGCAAATGGGGTTGGTATTGATCTGAATCGTCAATACCCGGCTGGATGGAAAGATATTAAAGGTTCTATTAGTAAGCCTTATTACCAATTGTATAAAGGTAAGAGACCATTAGAAGCGGAAGAGGTTAGGTCATTAGTAAAGTTCACAAGGAAAATAAAACCTTTAGCTGCTTTATCTTATCATTCATCAGGTAGAGTATTGTATTGGGAATTTCGTGAAAAAGGTACCGAACTAGAACGCAATCGAAGGATAGCTGAAAAAATATCTGATATAACAGGTTATAAACTTGATACTCCAGAAGAGAATGCAGTTGGAGGTGGTTATACAGACTGGTTTAGTCGTGAATTTAAAAGGCCAGCTTTTACACCTGAAATTTCTTATTATGTAAAAGATAATAGTCCTCCAACGACAGTTTTTGATGAAGAGTGGGGCAGAAATAAAGCTGTTGGATTGTTTTTGGCAATGGAGGCAAAAAAAATATATTTAGATAAAAGAAAAACTAAAGATGAAGGTTAGAGGTAATGGGTTACACGTGAGAGGTTTTCGGGTAGAGGAAATATAATAATATAGAATGAAGCGGAATGCCTCTGTAGCTCCTTTAGCAAATCACTTTTTTGTAAATTACCAATAAAAGTGCTTACAATTTTAAAGGAAAGAAAAGATTCTTAATGGAAGAAAAGAATGGCCCAAAAACCATTGACAAACTGTTTTTATCCCATGTAGAGTAGTAGTTGTGACAATTAGATAACCTTCGTTAGGTGAGGCTCCTGTGTAGGAGATACGCTACTGCCCAGAAACGTCCAAAGACGCCAATGGGTCAACAGAAACTATCGACATAAGGTGGTTTTTAATGTAGCTGGGTAACCCTATGCCACACAGTGCTAAAGCTCTACGAATGGGGGAGTTTATTTCGTATACGTACTTCTACGTCTTTACGTTTATTAACACCTTCATTCCACTTAGCGATGAAGGTGTTTTTTACTGGAGTGTTACAAGTGCCTGGCACCTGTAATATTTCTGAAATATTTCCCGGAGGTGATTATGAAAATGGATAATGGTCCTAGTCCGAGGACAAAACATATAGTAGATGGAGTAGAAGAGCGTTACTGTTTTCATATTCAGCTCTTCCTAGATAGTATAGGTAACTGAATAAGTTAACAAACAACATGTAATAACTACGCTCTCACACTTCCCTTCTACTCACAGATTTGGGAGGGTTGAGAAATGTTAAAGAACTTAACAGAGGATCAAATTATCCTCAATATTATTAAATGTTTGAAAGAAGCAAAACGAAAAGAATTTCAAGATATATTAGAGGAATTACAACCGTACGATACAGCTATTATTTATCAACAATTGCCTGATAAACATCGCACTCGTTTTTTAACTTATTTAACAATTGATCAGTTAACTGCACTTATACAAGAATTGCCTCAAGATAATCAGCTTGAATTGTTTCAAAAAATCGGAGTAGATAAATCTGCGAAAGTAATGGACTTAATGGATAATGATGATCTTGCTTCGCTTTTTGAAGAATTAGAACCAGAAATTAAAGACGCATTCTTATCCAAAATGAACAAAGCGGAATCTACAGCCGTTCAAGATTTAATGAAGTACGAGCCAGAAACAGCGGGTCGTATGATGACAAATCGTTTCGTATGGATTCCAAAAACATACACGGTTCGTGAAGTTGTAGATAAGCTAAGAACATACGCAGAAATTGCGGAAACTATCAACTACTTATACGTAATTAACGATGAAAAACAACTAGTAGGGGTTGTATCTTATCGAGACCTTATTTTAGCGGATGCTACTGTGAAAATCGAAGACATCATGTTTAGTCGTGTTATTTCTGTAAGGGTAGATCAAGACCAAGAGGAAGTGGCACGCATCATTGAAAGATATGACTTTTTAGCTGTACCTGTAATTGAAGAAGATGGCACTTTAGCTGGTATTGTAACAGTCGATGACGTTCTAGACGTAGTTATTCGTGAAGCAACGGAAGATATTGAAAAACTATCTGCTTCCGGTAAAGATATTGACTTTGATACAAAAGCAGTTGTAGCGGCAAGACGTCGCTTACCTTGGCTAATTTTGCTTTTATTCATTGGACTTATATCTGGTAGTATTATCAGTGGATTTGAAGAAACTTTAGGCCAATTTGTTGCCCTAGCATATTTCATGCCGATGATTGCTGGGATGACTGGTAATACTGGTACGCAATCTTTAGCAGTTGTTGTACGTGGTTTAATTACACGCGAAATTGATAAAGATATTGTAACGAGACTTGTTCTTCGTGAATTAGGAGTAGGTCTAATAATAGGGGTTGTGTGTGGAGCACTTATTTCCATCATAGCCTTTGTGTGGCAAACAGATGAGCCAATGTTAGGTGTAGTCGTTGGATTATCTCTTTTCATAACATTGATCATTGGCACACTAGCAGGAACAATCATTCCACTTATTCTTTATAAGTTAAAAATTGACCCAGCGATTGCCTCTGGTCCACTAATTACAACATTAAACGATATTCTTTCTCTATTTATTTACTTTGGAATCGCAACAGTATTTTTAATTAACATGGGATTATAAATAAGAAGCCGATGACTAAAAAAGTCATCGGCTTCTTTAATGGGAAACAACAGCTTTTCTTTGAAAGAATTTAATAAAGACAAATGAATTTACAGCTAGAGTATAAACGATTAATACAATGAACCCTGCCTCATCCCAATTTACCATCTTAAAAACTAAACTCGTCATCGTCGTAATATAGAGCAATCCAAGTAATACTTGAATCATACGGCTCTTAACGAAACTAGTGGCTTTTGCTCCGAGTGGTGCTCCGATAACTGCACCGGCTATAAGTAAAATCCCAATACTAAAGTTCATTGGATTTTGTACCGCAAAGGTCGTAAATCCAGCTGAAACGATAAAGATGATGCTAGCTAGACTCGTTGCAACAGCGTGTTTCGACTCAAAACGTAAGAAGGCAATAAGTAATGGTACTAGAATAAATCCACCGCCAACTCCTAAGGCTGTTGATAAAAATCCGGCAAAGAAACCAATGCAAATTAGTAAAAAGATTGGTGTACCTTGTTTCTCCTGATTCTGTGCATCCATACTAACATACGACTTCTCTTTGCTTAACATCTTAAAAGCAAAATAACTTAATAGCAGTAAATATAGAGCAGGAATAACTACCGTATCTAATGCAACATGTTCTAGCCATTTTACGAAAGGATAAGCAACTTGTGTCGCTATAACCCCACTTGAAGCAAGTATTGCAACTTCCTTCCAACGGATATTCTTCATTTTATAATGAGCGTAAACTCCAGCAAGTGAAGTTCCGATTGAAAACATAAGACTAGTTGCAATTGCCTCTAAAGGGCTGTATCCAAATAACATTAAAAAAGGAGTTAAAATAAACCCTCCACCAATTCCAAAAAAGCCAGATAAAATACTGATACAAAAACCAATAACAATAAAAATTAAGTATTCCACAATGTGCACCTCAATTCCTTATTAAAAGTATATCACCAAACAAGCCTACATTATTATAAAGTTTAACAAAGAAGAAAATCATCATCTTCCACACTTGTTCATACATTGAGATAAGAGGAAAGGGGAGGGTTACTTTGAGAAAAGAGGACGAAAAAGCGCTCTTTTATGCTATTGATGAGATAACAGAGATCGCCAAAGGATTTGGGCTAGACTTTTATCCGATGCGTTACGAAATTTGTCCAGCAGATATTATATACACGTTTGGAGCTTATGGCATGCCAACACGCTTTTCCCACTGGAGCTTTGGAAAACAATTTAATAAAATGAAACTTCACTATGATTTAGGTTTAAGTAAAATATACGAACTCGTTATTAACTCCAACCCTTGTTACGCATTTTTACTTGATACGAATACCATCATTCAAAATAAACTTATAGTTGCACATGTTCTCGCACACTGTGACTTCTTTAAAAATAACTGTCGTTTCCAAAACACGAAGCGAGAAATGGTGGAAAGCATGGCAGCTACCGCCGAGCGTGTGAAATATTATGAACAGGAACATGGAAAACGTGAAGTAGAATCCTTTTTAGATGCAGTGTTAGCCATTCAAGAACATATCGATCCATCCCTTGTGAGACCGAAACTAGCATGGAGCCTAGAGGACCAAGAGGAAGAAACAGAAATGAAAAAACAATCGTCCTATGGTGATTTGTGGTTACTCGATGACAGAAACAAACCAAAAGCTGTACCGAAAAAAACAAAAAAGAAGTTCCCACCTCAACCGGAAAAAGATATTTTATTATTTATTGAACAATATAGCCGTGAATTGGAAGAATGGCAACGGGATATTTTAACGATGATGCGAGAAGAAATGCTCTACTTCTGGCCTCAACTAGAAACCAAAATCATGAACGAAGGCTGGGCTTCCTTCTGGCACCAACGCATCTTAAGAGAAATGGACCTAACAAGCGACGAAGCAATCGAATTCGCAAAATTAAACGCAGGTGTTGTGCAACCGTCCAAAACAAGCATAAACCCATATTATCTCGGTCTGAAAATCTTCGAAGACATCGAAGAACGCTTCAACAATCCAACCGAACAAATGAAAAAAGACGGCGTGGTACCTGGGTCGGGTCGTGAAAAAATGTTTGAAGTTCGTGAAATTGAATCCGACATTTCTTTTATCCGTAATTACTTAACAAAAGACCTAGTGATGAGAGAAGATATGTACCTTTTCCAAAAACAAGGCAAAGACTACAAAATTGTCGATAAGCAATGGACACAAGTCCGCGATCAACTTATCAACATGCGAGTAAACGGTGGTTTCCCATACATCACAGTAAATGATGGAGACTACATGAAAGCAGGAGAACTGTATTTGAAACATTGGTATGAAGGTGTAGAACTTGATCTGAAATATTTAGAGAAAGTATTACCTTACATTTATCAATTATGGGGTCGTCCAGTTCATATGGAATCCGTTATTGAAACGAAGAACGTGTTGTTTACGTATGATGGGAAGACGGTGCAGAGGAAGTATATTTAAGAGTGAAGAAGCTACTTAACGGTGGCTTCTTTTTATACTCACAATGATATAAATTTTGAAATTAATCGAGAAATGTTAGAATAATTAGTATTATAATTATGTAAATATTGTAAAATGAAGATAAGCTGTACTAAATTAGTTGTTTCATTACTAAAGATTGGAGACCATGCTGTGTTAGATAAACCTAAGGTATTAATACTTGGATCTTGTCACATGAGTAATTTTGAAGAATTGAATTCTAAGGAAAGACAAGAAGAAATAATAAATTTAGTATGTAAATTAGAAGAGTTTTACCCTACAAAAATTGCAGTGGAAATGGTAGCGGATAATAATGAGGATTTGAATAGAAATTACCAGCTATACAAACATGGTAATTTTAATTTAGAAATGAACGAAATATATCAAATTGGGTTTCGACTTGCTGGCAAATTACAACACGAACAGATCTTTGCAGTTGATTGGATGGGAGAAGTAGATAAAGACTATGAAGAAGTCGAAGCGTGGTTAAAAAATAACCAGAAGGACCTTTATATAGAATTATTTGAAGGAATTCATTTTCCTGAATTATATAGAAATAAGAGTGTATTGGAGTTTTATAAAGAGCTTAATGATCCATTCTTTCTAAAACAGCTGCATAAGCTATATGTAAATATGGCTCGAATAGGAGAATTAAACAACTATGTTGGTGTGGATTGGTTAACTTGGTGGTACAAAAGAAACTTAATTATCTTTTCTAATTTAACGCGTCTTATGGAATCAAAAAATGAAAGTATTTTATTAATAGTTGGGTGTTCTCATAGTTCAATAGTTACTAAGTTTCTTGAAGAAAGCAAAATATGTACGATTGTAGATCCGTTAGATTACCTTAAAGGAGATAATATATGACTACAATTATTGTGAAGTGGGGAGAAGCAAAAGTAAAATTAACTTGGGTGAAAAATAGCTTACTTCCTCAAGTTAATCTAATCACAAGTGTACATGGATTTTGTTTTAAAGGTGAAAAGTTACTATTAGTTGATTTAAATCATAGAGGATGGGATTTTCCAGGTGGACATATAGAATCTGGTGAAACACCAGAGGAGTGCTTTAAACGGGAAGCACTGGAAGAAGGTTATATAGAAGGAGAATGTAAGTTGTTAGGACACATAATTGTTGACCATAGTGAAAATCCTTTATGGACAGAAGACAGTCCATATCCAAAGGTGGGTTATCAAGTGTTTTATAAAATGAATATTACAAAGCTGCTCACTTTCGAGGGTAATTATGAATCTGACCAACGTATGTTTATAAACCCAAGTGATGTTTCCTCATACTATCATGATTGGCACATTTTATATCAAGAAATACTGGATTGTGCTTTTTTGAAGCAAAGGACATCTTTTTAGGAAGTTAGTTTTATTAAATATTATATAGTGTGAAGCGGGGCAAAAAATGCAAAATTTCATCGAGAAATTAAAGGAAATAGAATCAGGGGAAATAGGAATTATTGTTTTTTCATTATTAAATCAAGATAAAGTTGTTTCAATAAATGAAGAATTTTCTGTACCGCTGGCTTCTGCTGCTAAAGTTGCAATTGCTTTTTGTGTTGCCAAATTAGTAGAAGAAGGGCGACATAATTGGAATAACGTAGTTACTGGAATTAGCTTTAATCCAAAAGAAGACAGTAAGGAAATATATCCTCACTTCCAAACAAGAGAAACCTTAACTTTGCAAGAAGCTGTTGAAGTGATGATTGCCTGTCATGATAGCAGTGTTGCGGATAGTATTGTTCAGTTTTGTGGTGGATGGGAAAAGATTAATACAAAAATCAAAACATATTTTGTAAATATAAATATTACACAAAACCCTAGGAACCTTGAAAACCAAGGAGAATTGATTCAGGTTTTTGAAGTATTGCGTTTAATATTTAATGGTTACAAAGAAACACCAGAGTTATGGAGTCCTATTATTACTGGTTTAGTTAGGCAAAGAGGTGAAATTGACGGTATTCCGACTCATCTCCTCAATCATATGACTGGCGGATTAGAGGATGTTGTGGTGGACATTGGGATATTAGGAGAGTTCTCTAAAAATCCTTTCTTGTATGTTTTAGGAGCTAAGAATTTACCAAATAGAAATAACTACAAAGTTGCTGATGAATTAATCTTAGAGGCTATGAAATTACTTTATGCTGAGTATTTAAATCAAGAAAGAAAAATTTAACGGTAAATAAGTTAGCAATTCTTCGTAGTACCTTTTTAAGAAATAGTCTCAGGTTTTGCAAACCTAGATACACGTTAAGTTTTTGTTCTACACTAGAGGTCTTTAACAAATATTAATGATGGTTGTGTGGCTGAAAGCAATGCATACACTTGACAAAAATTTCAGCAAATTGTTGAAATAGTTTTATAAAAATTAACAAATGAGGATTAAGAGATGGAAAAAATTAATAATATCATTGATATTCTACTAAATAAAGGTTTGATAATAAATGATGGTTTGGAATGGAAGGAGCTAAAAAGTGGTACAACTTCTGGTGTTTTATATAATCTCCTTTTCAATAAAATTCCATCTTATGTAATAAAAATAGACAATCCTATGGTTATTAGCGCAACTGAGGACTTTCTTATGACATATAAGGATGTAAGGTTGTTACCAGATGTTCTTTACACAGACAATGAAAAAGAATTTATTGTCTACTCTTATATTTTTGGCGAGACCCATTATAATCGGGGTTCTAAAAGAGAATGGATGACAATTTTAATAAAAGAACTTTTCTCCAAATACGAAAAGGTGGACATAGACACTCCTTGGGGAAGAATAAATGGAATCCATAGAAAAACTTGGTCAGATTTCAACGAAAGTAGTTTAGAGTCTGCCCAAAAGTATATTGGAGATTTTCTTCCAAGTGAGGACCATAAAAGAGTTGAGATTTTGGTAAAAAAATTAAGAGGATATCATAAACAAGAAGAAAAGTATTATTTGCATGGAGATACAGGTGTACATAATTTTGTGTTTTTGCATAACCAATTAGAAGGAGTTATTGACCCATCACCATTAATTGGACCGAAAATTTACGATTTTACTTATGCATTTTGTTCTTCACCTGATAGTCTAAATTTAAGCACGCTTTTTTTATCGTTTTCATTGTGGAACAGTCAGGCTTCTTTTACTAAGGAGCGGCTTTTGGATGAAGTTCTTTTTCAGTTATATACACGTATTGGAGTATGTATTAAAGTTCACCCGCACGATCTTAGTGGTTATATGGAAGCTTGGAAAGAATGGAGGGAATATCTACCTACTAACTAAATAGAGATTCTTCTTCAATTAACGAGCGTGAGTTGAATGACACCTTTACAAAACGAAGGGATTTTTCGTAAACATTTTTCAGATGGAAGTTTAGTAGAGCGAATAATAATTAAGTCTTTGGAAAAAGAATCTATTTCAAATGAAGAAATTGATGAGCTGAAAAGAGGTATTTTTGAAAAAGCTTTAATTATTAATGCAGGAGGCTCTCGTTTTTTTTATATTAAATCAGAAGAAGAAGTAGTATTGCCTGTGAATATAAGAGGTTTCTCAGAAACTGGAGAGTTGATTTATTCTACATACAATTAAAGTGTGAGACTATGTAACAAGAACAGCTACTAATCTAGCAGGATTAATAGCTGTTCTTGTTGGAGTAAAGGAGTAATACGAATTGAGGAGGTATCTAATGGACATAGAAACTGCTGCAAATTTGTTTTTCTTATGTTTAGTTCTCATTGGTGTAATAAGCTTTTTTGTTGGTGTTTTCTTTATGAAAAAATCCAAAAATCACAGAATTGGCTTTCTTACAACGATTACTATTAGTTTTTTGTTACTTATATTTCTCTTTAATTGGTACCAATCTGTCGCAGTAAACTTATACGTAGGAACAATTCCTTTTTTATTCAACCAAGCTTTTTCTATTGTTATGTACCTTATTTATCTAATTATTACTGGGTTTTTATTTAAAAGTCTTAATAAGCAAAATATAATAATCCAACCAAGCTAGTAGTTTGGTAGTACATTTCAAAAAAGGACAAATAGATTCATCAACTTAAAGAAATGGAGGATGGTGTATGGTTAGTTTTCAGGCTATTACGAACAAATTATTATTGTTACTTTTGATAGTATATTTATTGGCTGGATGTTCAAAGGAAATTGATGCAAAAGAAGCAGAGGACATTGCGATCCAAACAGCTACAACCGAGGGGTATAATAACCCTCGGTTATTCACCAAATATAATACGAAAACTGAACAAGTATATCAGTTTTCCAAAAAAGAAAATAAAGATGTGAAGACTTGGCAAGTTACATTAATTACAGATGAACGAGAATATGTAGAGGGCATGCTTGGGGATATAATCTATTATATTGATATTAGAAGCGGAGATATTGTAAGTAAAATTAGTGGAGTTGACTAAAGCAATAAATCTTTTTACTGAACTAACTGGTGGGAATTTGAAAGAAGACAGCTACTGATCTAAGCAGGATTAGTGGCTATTTTGTTGTAGTATAGAACAGTTTAGTTGGATATGAATAAACTTAAATGATATTCCTAATACTAAAAATTAGTTTATTAAAAGCAAGGAGGTTACCCATTTGTTTATTTGGGCAACGAACAATTTTTATAATGATACTGCTTGGAATGTAAGCTATGACTTTTTAGTTGTAGGAAAATCACTATTATGAAGAAATATTATTTTGTAATTCCATTCCTCATAGTATTTCTAATTATTTCATCCAGCCAAATAACTGAAGCAAAGAATAATACGGTTCAACAGACTCCTTTTTTGGAACAATTAATGACGCACTCATTAAAGTATGAAGAGGTTCAAAAAATTAAAATTGAAAATGATTCTGGACAACAACGTGTATTCAGTATCAACGATGGTTTTCAAGAACGTGTACTCAGAAAAGTGGTACACTGTCTTAATGACTCTAGCCAAGTAAATGGAACAATCGATGTATCAATAGAAAAACCATCCAATAAAATGACATTGAAATTGACAAATGGTGAAGTGATTACCGTTGAACCCGCATATACGTGCAAAGTTGATAATATGCAAAAAACCTGTACGCCTAAAGATGGAGAATTAATCGTTTCGGATAATAGTCAAAAAATACGATTAAAATCACAATCTCTTTATGATTGGCTCTTAGTAGGGTGGAGGAAAGAATTGGACGGACCTACCAAAGAAGAGTTGATTGAAAAAGCATTGTATACACGTTATTTAAATGAATTAGGTCCATCTTATTCGGACTTCTTTATGTGTCCAAAAATCAGAATTGAACCCATTGATGGGGACCCCAGGAGACACATCATTTTCGCTAGTGCTTTAAACTATTCAGGACACCACGGTGGGGATTTTGATAGACTTACTTTCTCTGTAAAGGACTCTAACCTATCCAAGTTACAAATAACGAAAGTAAAAGTTGATAATCATATTTCGCAAGAAGAAAGCGAAAAACAATGCCAAGCGTTTGATTAAAGGTAGTAGATAAAGATTCTCTCTTAATAGAATAGTTATTTATTAATTTTTGCATAATAATCCTATATTGTTATAGGGGGGAATAAATGTTTAAATTAGTATTTTTTTTAACCATATTGTATGCCCTTAATCCGATTAATGTTTATGCATCCGAATTTAAAGCAAGTGACACATGCATAGAAGTTTCTCAAAAGTTTAGAGAGCAATACCTTGATGAATTGAAACAGGAACTAATAAACAGTTTTAATGTTGAAATTACTAATTATACCGTATTTAATTCCCATGAAGATATTGAAAAACTGTATGATGATCTTGGCAGCTACGATAAAAGGACATCAAGTTTAACCAATATGCTTGTAGGAGAGTATTACGGTGTGAAATTTGTTTTCATAAACAAGGATTTAAATACAGGTTACATTATTTACAAGAACAAATATGGAAACAATATCATGGAAAGAGTTATTAGAACTAAAAGCAAGTGGATAATATCAGATGTTGAAGAAGTAAAGGCAGTAGCTCCAAAAGAATTCGATTATAGAGGTTTTTTCTGTATTTAAACCTACACAAGTAATTTATATACAGGCAATTGGAAAGTGTGGGGATATATAAATAAGTATGTTTAGAACTCTCTAGTTAATATTTAGCTAGGGAGCTTTTTATTGATTGTAATTCTAACTTGAAGGTTTATTACAAGCAATCAAAAAGGTAAATGTTTATAGCAGCTTGGAATTATTTCTGGTAAGTATATACAAATGATATGTGTTATGTTAATCTAATTTTACAGATTATTAATCTATATAATTAGATTGAATAAACAAAGGAGAGTCTTTATGACCGATAAGCCATTAAATGTATCAATTGAACAAGCAAAATTACTTGGGAATTCACTAAGAATTAAGATAATTAGCCAATTACAAGATCAACCGAAAACATCCAAACAAGTAGCAGATCTACTAGGAGAATCAGGTGGCAATGTACATTATCATATGAAAAAGTTATATGATGGCGGATTAATTGAATTAGTGGAAGAACGAAAGTATGGAGGGGTTATGGAGAAATATTATTTATCAAAATCAAAGTGGTTTAACTCTGCTGGGGATACACCAATTGACCCTGTATTAAGAGATGATTATCTTTCTCAAGATTCAACCGCTTTAAGTATACGATTAAATTTAACTACTCATCAACAGGAAGAAATAAAAGAAGAGTTTAAAAAATTTCTAGAGAAGTGGGTATTAAAAACAAATGCAAATACAAGTAACGAAGGGGAAGAATTTAGTATTGGTGTAAAAATTGTCTCAACTGAACAAAAAAATGAAGATAAGGGGGATTGATTCATTAATGGGGATATTCTCTAATAAGAACTTTTTATATATGTTTCTAGGAAGAGTTGTTACAAATATCGGTGACACTTTGTATGCAGTAGCAGCCATGTGGTTGGTTTCTGAATTAGGTGGTTCCACCTTTTATACTGGCTTAGCTGGATTTCTTACCATTTTCCCGAGATTTGTTCAATTTTTAGCTGGACCACTAATAGATAGAATACCAATAAGACCGTTGTTAGTCATAACCCAGATTGTTCAATCAATTATGCTACTAATCATTCCAATAGCATACTACTTAGATTGGTTAAGCGTTACACTCGTTCTAATAATTTCTCCAATTATCACAACGTTTAACATGTTAGTTTACCCAGCTCAAATAGCAGCCTTACCTAAAGTAGTGGAGGAAAAAGAGCTAACAAAAGCAAACTCACTTTTCACTTTTGCTTATCAGGGGATTGAAACGGGTTGTAATGCAATTGCTGGGGTTTTACTTGTAACAATAGGTGCAATTTCTATTTATCTTTTAGACTCCGTGATGTTTCTAATGGGTGCCATACTTTTCTCGTTTATTAACTTACCGAAGCAACCAAGAAAAGAAAACGTACAAAATGGTGAATCCATCTTAATACATTTTAAAAAGTATGGAGTGGAGCTAAAAGAAGGAATTAGTATCCTGCTTAATAAGACATTCTCTAGATTATTATTAGGAGTTATTGCAATCAATCTAGTTGGTGGCGCTACTTTTGTAGTGCTCCCTGAATTTAGTAAACAAAAAGGAGGAGCTGAAATATTTGGCTTCTTACTAATGGCACAGGCATTGGGTAGTATTTTAGGTGCACTATTAGCACCTTATTTAAGGTTAGAGAGATATGGAATAGGTAGAGTTTACGCTACGGCTTTTATCATAAGTGGTACGTTGTGGGCGGTTTCCGTTTTTAGCCCATGGACTTGGCTAATGATCGTAATATATGGTCTTGCTTGGTTCCCAGGTGGGGTTACAAACATATTAATTAATACTTGTATGCAAAGAGGTATTCCAAAGCAATTATTAGGAAGAGTGTTTTCTGCATCTTTTAGCTTAAGTGGTATTGCAATGCCAATAGGTTCGCTAATCGGAGGAATATTAGGAGTAATGATAGGGAGTGTGTATGTCATCCTATTTAGCGGTGTAATAGTATTTTTTGTTGGAGTCTTTTGGATGTTTGATTCCGTTACTCGATCTCTACCAAAGTCAGAGGATGTGACAGAAACAACGTTTATACAACCAAAACAAATAGTTGTGGCAAATTAAAAAAGAATAAGAAAATAGAATGAATTTAACTTTTGAAACAGCTAAAAGTATATTATTCGTAAAAGGTGATTAATATGGAATTGAAATTACAACTTAATGAATTAAAAAACAAAAATCTGAAATGTTTAAGCAATAAAGACTTAGATTTATTGCTCGGCAAGATGGTGGATAATATCGGTTCTGTTGACCCCGAATTAAGTGATGAACTTATATATTCAACATTTATCAGAGTGATCAATGAAGAGATTTTAACAGTCAATCAATTTCAATATTTATTAAAAATCTGTTTGGATGAAAATCATTTATTCTACAAAATTGGAGAAAAGAACACAGATTCTGTATTTACACGTTCTTTTTCTTCTTTAGTCATTGCTGGGCTTTTATCGAAAGATAGACAACTAGGCTTGTTATCCGATAAAGATTACAAGAAATTATTTGATAGAAGTGTAAAATACCTAGAGAACGAACAGGATACAAGGGGTTATGTTGAAGAAAAAGGTTGGGCTCACAGTGTTGCACACGGAGCTGATTTACTGGTATCACTAGTAAGACATCCTAAATTTACAGATGAAAACTGTATGGATGTTCTTAAGACATTACATAATTGCTTGTATAAGGATGCGACATATATTGATGATGAAGAAGAGCGTTTAATTTTTGTTATAGAGGCCCTAATGGAGAAAAAATTGGATGATAAGGAAATGGAACAATGGATACTTCAAATTCTTCATCACCTTGAATTAACTTTCGATAATGAAGCGTTTTCTCGTAATTATTTTCGCACGAAATTCAATATTGCTAACTTCCTAAAAACGTTATATTTCAGAATCGGTTTTATAAACGAAAAGAGTAGTTTAAGAGATTTAATAAATGATAGTTTGAAGGAACTTCATCAAAAGATATATAGTTCTTAGTTTTATAATGGAAACAAATGAGTACTAAAACTCAGCTGTTAATCAAAGAATACGATAATAGATTAAAATGCTGAACCCATACATCTTTCAACGTCGTAATAGGAGGAGGAAAACAATGTTACAATCAATGATTTTTGATATGGACGGAACATTGTTTCAAACAGATAAAATTTTAGAGTTATCACTTGATGAAACGTTTAAATACTTACGTTCACTAGATTTGTGGGATACAATTACACCGATTGAAACGTACCGTGAAATAATGGGGATACCTCTGCCAAAAGTTTGGGAAACATTACTCCCTAATCATTCTGTTGAAGTAAGGAACCAAACAGATCTTTATTTTCTAGAAAGACTAATAGAAAACATAAAAAGCGGTAAAGGTGCCCTATACCCAAATGTAAAAGCTATTTTTGATTACTTAGTAGAAAACAATATTTCTATTTTCATAGCAAGTAATGGTTTGGTTCCATATTTACAAACAATAGTAAATTATTATCATTTAGAAGAGTGGGTTACTGAAACATTCAGTATTCAGCAAATTGAATCACTCAATAAAGGAGATTTAGTTAGGAAAATAATAAATAAGTACGATATTAAAAATGCAGCAGTAGTTGGTGACCGACTTTCTGATATAAATGCAGCTAAAGATAATGGACTAATTGCAATTGGGTGTAATTTTGATTTTGCACAAGAAGAAGAACTCGCTCAGGCTGATTATGTAATTGAAAACTTGATGGAGTTAAAAACATTATTAACTAAGGAAAAAGTAAACGCTAGTGAAAGATGAGTTCAGTCAAAATTGAATGTTAAACTTTTTTAGGATGGTACTAAGTTAAGTAAGAGTTTATAAATAGAGGAGGAAGCATATAGTATTTTGATTAAAAGGATAGAAGCGGACTCTGTTTGGATTGGATATATAAATCAAATACAGAAGTTTTGCAGTGCGATTTTGTACACAAACATGAAAAGAATGTACGTGAAATGGAATAAACCTCATTATTAGTTCCGTAGTTAGACACAGAAAATCATAAGTTTCTGCAAAGATTTTATGTAATATCATCTGTGTACTAACTAATAATGGGGGTTATGATATGAAGAAATGTATTATTACAGGATTGATATTATTGTTAAGTTTATTTTTAGCTGCGTGTGGTGGAGCAGTAAACTCAATTGAAAGCCCAAGTTTATCTCGTTCAACTGAGGTGGATCAAAAACAGGAGATAAAAGAATCTATCTTTTTCTATACTGCTGATGAAGGTGGTATTTCAAAAGTAGATGCGTTGACTAATAAACTAGTAGAAACAATAAAAATAGACGGCTCTGTTCATAACGTTCAAATATCACCTAACAATAAAATGATTGGAGGGGTTGTAGTACCTCTTGATAGTCATGGTGACCATGACGAAAGTGATGATTCACATAAACATGATGAGTATGAAACAAGTCATGAATCTAATGGAAAGGCTGTATTTTATGATGCATATACAAGCCAATTAATTAGAGAAGTGGAAGTCGGATCCCACCCTGCACATATTGTGTTTACCGAAGATAGTAAGTATGCAGTCGTATCGAATGATGGAGATAACAATGTATCAGTCATTGATCTTTCGTCTTATGAAGTCATAGGGACAATTACAACTGGAAATGGACCTCATGGCTTCAGAATCGCAAAAGATAGCCAAACTGTTTACATTGCCAATATGGGAGAAGATACAGTAAGTGTTTTGGATTTGAATAGTATGGATGAATTGAAGCGGATAAAGGTTGGAACTACACCAGTAACAACTGCTGTTACATCGGATGGGGAACTTCTTCTTGTAACGTTGAATACGGAAAACGCTCTAGCTATTGTTGATCTTTCCGATGATTCAGTTGAAGAAATAGCAGTAGGAGAGGGACCAGCTCAAGTCTATATACAATCAGATGATAAATATGCATTTGTAGCTAATCAAGGAACTGCAAAGAACCCATCTAACACGGTAACGAAAATAGATTTAGCTACAAGAGAAGTTGTTGCCACGATTGAAGTTGGAAAAGGTTCTCATGGAGTAGTAACAAGTGATGACAATAAATTTGTCTATGTGACGAATATGTACGAGAATACCGTTAGTGTTATTAATAACGACAATAACCAGGTAGTTGCTACTGTAAAAGTTGGAAAAGTACCAAATGGAATAACAGTTCAATCAATTACTAAATAAAGCAATTATTTGAATGAAAAAAACGCGGACTAATTCCGCGTTTTTTCATTTTTCATTTTTACTAATCGTATTACATTTTAAAAACACTTGGAAAGTATGTTCCAAATTCCAATTCGCCTCTAACAATACATGCAAACTTTCTGCACATTTTCTTGGTACTATAAAAATAAAAAAGGAGGGTGTTAATTTGTACAATATTTTAGCCAGTTTAGTAGCATGATATCGCAACCATTCTTAAACATGGCTTCGACCTTTGAACATTTCCCCCTACTTTTCGCCCTACTTTTAGGAGTTGTTGGGGCATTGGTCCCTTGTCAGTTAACGGCTAACATTAGTGCAGTAACGATCTATGGAAATCAGTCTCTTCAAAATAAGGTAAGGTGGAAGGAACTAAGTAGTTTTGTTTTAGGAAAAGTAGTAGCTTTCTCCCTACTAGGAGTAATTGTATGGATCATTGGAACAGATTTACAAAATAATTTAACTTTTATTTTTCCATGGATTCGTAAGTTAATAGGTCCATTATTAATTTTTGTAGGACTAGTCTTAATAGGAGTCTTCAAGTGGAATAGAACATTTCATTTGTGGAAAAAATCAAAAGCTACAAAACGAACTACCACTTTTGGTGCGTTTTTCTTAGGGTTTAGTTTTTCACTAGCTTTTTGTCCAACTATGTTCGTCATATACTTTCTGACTCTTATTCCTGTAACAATCATTACTCCATACGGCTTTTTACTTCCTTCAGTATTTGCCATTGGTACTGCCATTCCACTAATCGTATTTATTCTTCTTTTATGGAGTTTAGGGGGAGAAGGGTGGTTAATAAAAAAGGGGAGGTCTTGGGGCACTATTGTTCAAAAGACAGGAGGGGGCTTATTAATCCTTATTGGAATATTAGACACAATTACTTATTGGTAATTTTACTACAAAGCTTACAGATTATTATTAATTAAAGAATAGAAGGATTCTTTGTATTTTTTGTGAATTATGTGATGGAACTGTTATTAGAGTACACAATAAACATAATACTGCATACTTTCTGCAAAAAAATTGGTTAGTATTTGAGTGAGAAAATAAATTAGGAGGTTTTTTTAATGAAGAAAAAGTTTTTCTTACTGATTGTTTCAGTTGCAGCTATCTTGTTACTAGCTGCATGTACAAATAACGAACCAATGAACCATGATAATATGGATCATAATGACATGGATCATGAAAATATGGAGGAACAGGAACATCAAGATCATGGAGAGGATGCAGCATCTAACGACATAGATAGAGATGGGTTTGCTCAAGCACCAACAAACTTTAATAAGAATGCTTCAGATAATTTACTGAGCCTAAACACCAAGAATATCACTCGTCTGAACACAAATGATCCAATAGAAGCGGCAGTGCTTGCTTCACAAACAACCTTTCCGTCAACTCATGAAGAAAATCAACCAGGGACCGTTATTTTAGTACCGGTAAATGAATGGCAATTAGGTTTGGCATCTGCAAATTTAATACACCACCCAAATAATGGTCCAATACTTTTTATTTCAGAAAATGAGATTCCAGCTTTAACGAAAAATGAGTTAACTCGATTAAATCCAATCGGCAATGTGGAAGGAACACAAGTTATGGTAATGGGAGATGTCAGCGAGTCAGTCCTTTCGGAATTAGATGACTATCAAGTTTTAACCATTCAAGGAAGTGATTATGCTAAATTTGCTGCAAGTGTCGATGAAAAATTCGCCAATGTTGTTGGTGGGAATTATCCAGAAAGTGTAATTGTTGTGTCATCTGATGAAGAGGCGAAATTATTCTCTCTTGTTGCAGCAAATTGGATTGCTCATATGAACGAATCTATCTTATATGTTTCAAAAGATGATATACCAGAGGCGACAATAGAAGCATTAACGAAAAGAAATAATGCCAACATTTATCTTCTTGGACCTGAAAGCATTCTATCTTCGGGATTAGAAAAAAAATTATCGGAATTTGGTAAAGTAACAAGGATTGCTGGAGAAAATCCTGTTACGACATCTATCTCATTTGCATCCTTTAAAGATAAAGATACGAGCTTTGGTTGGGGTCTTACAGAGCCCGGACATGGTGTCTCTTTTATTTCTACCCAAACACCTATATTGGCAATAGCAGGAGCACCGTTTTCCCATCTAGGTAAGCATGCTCCAGTTATCTGGTTAGAGGACGGAGAAGTAGAAAAAGCTTTATACCAATTTTTAGCAACAATTAAACCTACCTTTACGGATGATCCAACACAAGGGTCTTATAATCATGGGTTCATTCTTGGAACGATAAATGACGTTTCCTATCAAACTCAAGGAATTCTTGATGATAAATTAGAAATTGTATCTGCAAGCGGAGACGGTCATGGAGATCACGGCGGGCATTAAGAAATCAAA
The DNA here is from genome assembly GCF_002797415.1 of Bacillus alkalisoli. Classification (GTDB taxonomy): domain Bacteria; phylum Bacillota; class Bacilli; order Bacillales; family Bacillaceae_I; genus Bacillus_CD; species Bacillus_CD alkalisoli. The sequence goes on along the minus strand of NZ_KZ454944.1, from coordinate 3,151,403 downwards.
GCTACCATTCTGTTTTTATAAACAGTATGGTAGCTTCTATATTAGAAGGAGGAGAGTGTAATGGGAAAAATACTTTTTCAATAGAAGGAGGAAAGATGTTTACTCTGTTAAACAACTAATTCTGTTAGCATGGAGAAACATATAAAATAACATAACTAGAAGACCAAATCGCATTTGATTTGGTCTTTTACTTTTATTTATAAACGAGTTTTAGTATAACATTTCAACTTTTTATGGATTTTCTCCTTGTTATCGGAACTTCTGTATCCTTTAAATTAGCTGCTTTTTTTCTCCTTATATACAGTAAATGCAAAGCTAATAAGTTGAAGTATGACAATGGCTAATACTAAAATAATAAAGGGGATTTGAAGCCAATTGTTATTTTTAGTATTGTGAAGAAATAAGAAATAAAAAGTATGAATAATGACCAATAAATATAAGGTATTTGTCCGTTTTTGTACAAAATCCCATGATTTCCTTCCGAGTATTTTCATGCTTTTATTATTAGAAGTAATCATTAATAAAAGATAATATATTAGTCCAATAATACCAATGATATTTGCTAGCGCGAATCCTGGATGAAGTACCCATTCTCCTCCAAAAGGAGTAAAAATATAGAATAACCTTAATAAATCCCACTCTATCCACCCATCAAAAATAATAATGATATGTGCGATGGCTGTTATTCCAGACCAAATACCTAGAACTCTCCTCCAACTAAGAATAATGCTCAAATTAGGGAACAGCCTTGTAAGTGGTCCAAAAATAATGATGACCATTAAATAAAGTAAAGAAACATTAGCCACTGCTCTGTTCCAAGCATGCATAGGGTGCCATTCACTTCTACTTTCTAAAAATAACAAAGTTAGAAGTGTGGTTATAAAACCAAGTATAATATGTTTTCTAATACTATTCATTTTTATGAAACTCCTTCTGATTCAATATTTTCGTGAAAAACATAAGCTAAAGGTTGTGGTAGGTTTATTGATACATTTCACCTGGTTTTAAAACGGTTTTAACTTGAAGTAAAAGTTTGTTTACTTTTGGAAGTTAAAAGAGACAAACCTCAAAACATTATTTCTACGGTAGAATGAAGGCGTTTTTAGTCATTGCTAAGGTTATAGATTTCTCCTCTATGAATGTACTCCTTTATTTCTAGATAAATAGAGTATCTCATTATTTTGTGCAGAAAGTTTGGAGAATAAAAAACGTATAGATTAATCTATACGTCTACTGAGAGGAATTGGAAGTAGGTGTAATATTTTCCCACTTGCCTCCAGAATTGAATGTTTGAAAAAATTCATTCTGTAGTGTTACAACCACAATTTCCTCTCTATCTTTTGGATTAGAAGCTAAAAATAAGATTGGGCTTTTTTCATTATTTGGAAGTGTGTATGTTTTTTCGCTATTGGATGTTAAGTCTTTTTGAATAAGAGATACTTCACTTCCATCTATACTGGCATACAGTATTGTGTCTTCTTGAAATTCAACCGTTGTAATTGGATTCGGTGAAGTGATTAAGGTAAAAGTATCACCATAGTTGTCCGAAAAATACAGGCCTTGACTTGTAGACATAGCTACAAGATTAGACTGAATAGGATGAGTTGCAATATTGCCAATAGAGCGGGCAGAAAAGCCATTCATTGCACTTTTAATCCAAGTATCTCCTTCATCATTCGTATAATATAATCCTTTCCCCAACTCTTTGTTAGGGTGTTCATTTAATGCGTATATAGTTAAGCTATTGTAGCCGGCAGCAAGGTAATGGAAATCCGTTTCACCATAAAAGGCTAAAGTATCAAGTGTTTCTCCTAAGGTTTCACTTTTTATTAATCCTAGAGGGTCTTTTAGCTTAGATCCTCGTTCAGGGTGACCACTTGCATAAAAACCAACTTCTGTTGTTTGAAAACCCATAAAGTCATGATTATTTGATATTGTTTCATACCATACGCCATTTGAAAACCTTTTAATCCCATGATGGGTTGCAACAAATATATCATTAGATTCTCCTAAATAACCTATACCATGTACATGATCGACTTTCTCATTTGTTAACTCGACATAAAAAGAATCACTGTTTTGCGTGTCATTATTGTTGGCAGCGCACCCTGCAATGAACAAAATCAAAGTCGATAATAGTAATGCTCTAAACTTCATATCATTTTTCCTCCATCTTTTATATATCTTGTAAGCCAATCTAAATTACCTTTCTTAAGACTGATCCCACCTATAACCAATTCCCCAAACCGTCTTCAAATATTTATCAATATTAAATCCTTCTTGACGTAACTTATCTCTAACATTTCGAATATGCGAATCAATCGTTCTATTTTCCGTATCTAACCTAAAGCCTAATGAGTTTAGCAAGTGTTCTCTGGAGAAAACATTATTAGGATAGGATAGAAATAGTTTTAATAGCTCATACTCTTTTCGTGTTAATGGTATTATTTTTTTTTGATAAGTGGCCGTATAGGAATGCAAATGTAATGTCAGTCCTTCAAAAGATAGGTCATCTACTGAATCTTTGTCACCTACCCTACGTATTATAGCTTCAATTCTTGCTAGTAACTCTTTTTCATTAAAAGGCTTCGTAATGTAATCATCTGCGCCACTTTTCAATCCTTTTACTACATCCTCAATTTCCGTACGAGCAGTCAGCATAATGACAGGAACATTACTAAAGTAACGTATTTCTTGAAGTGTTGCCCAACCATCCATTTTTGGCATCATTATATCCAATAGAACTAAATCAACATGGTTTTCTTCCAGGAAATCTATTGCTTCTTTCCCGGTGCTTTTTTTAATACATTTATATCCATATGGAGAGATGTAAAGGGATAGTAAGTCTAACATTCTTTGTTCATCATCTACTAATAAGATTATTTTCATAATTACTTCTCCTTTAACCTAATTGTAAAAGTAGTTCCCTCATCTAATTTACTCCTAACACTAATATCTCCATGATGAGCTTCCACCAATTCTTTTACAATGGATAGTCCTAACCCTACGCCACCTGTTAGACGAGAACGAGATTTTTCAACTCGATAAAATCGATTAAAGATGTATGGTAAATCTTCGTTAGGAATGCCTGTTCCTTGATCTGTTATCATAATAAAAATATATTTATTTTCTTTTTTTACTACAACAGTGGTAGTAGTGCCACTTTCAGAATATTTAAGTGCATTGTCCAAGAGATTAACAAGTACTTGCTCTATTCTTTTAGGATCTATGTTCACTTTCCAAGACTTTTCACATTTTAGCTCTAATGCTATATTTTTATTTAAGAAGACAGGCATTACTTTTTGAAAAATGCCTTCTAACAAAAGGTGTAAGTCGGTTGTTTCTTTATTAATTGTAAACATGTTTTGATCTAATCTTGCCAAATTAAATAGTTCCTCTAAGAGATGATGTACCTTTCCTGCTTCTTCGTGAATGATGGACAAATATTCTATTCTTTCTTCCTCTTTCGTATCTTTTCGTTTAGCAATTTCTGCATAACCTTTAATATAAGTCAACGGAGTTCTTAACTCATGAGAGATACTGGCTAAAAATTCGTTTCTCTCTTTCTTTAAATAATTTAAGTCGTTCGCCAATGTTTGAATGGATGAAGCTAAATCACCAACCTCATCTTTTGTTGAAACAGGAAGTGTAACGGAAAAGTCGCCTTTACTTATCTTCTCGGTAGCCATTTTCATCGAATTTAGCGGCTTTGTTAACACATTTACTAAAAAGAAAATAGTAATTAACATAAAGAATGTAATAACAATCGCAGCTATTAAGAAATGGTGGTTTAATTTTGAAATAACCCCTTGTATTGTATCGGTCTTTTTGATCATAAAAACATAACCAATGTTCCCATTTCCTGCATCATAAGGGGAAACGGTTGAAAGATATTCTCCCTTTCTCCAATTGGATTGAAGGATAAGTCCTTCTCTTGGTACTTCATCATTCAATTCTAATTCCCGTATGTGATGTGAGTGGGGACTAGATGATGTAATGATTTCTCCATTTGAATTCATAATAAATACATCTGTATCAGTATGAGTTTCCATTTGAGAAATATGTTCCATTGTAGTTATGTCAAAAGAAGATGCTAGAACATCACGGTGGTTATTACCTCTAGCTTTTAAAGCATGGAGCTCTTCTTCTACTAAAGACTCTACCACATGCTGATGTAGAAATATCATGGAGATGCCTTCAATAATTATTATGCAAACAAAAAACCATAAACTTAATTTTAATGAGAATCTCACTTGATTCGACTCCTTACTCTTATACACAAGTCTATAAGAAAAGTTTGAAGAAAGTGTGCAGTTTTCTTCTAATATTGTGTAGTTTTATTGATGATCTTGGAGATAAAGTCTTCGATTATTTATAGAGAAGGTATATCTAGTATTTGAAATACATGTCCAACTTTTTGTTCGCATATATATGTAATGAAAGGAGGAGGTGAAATTGAATACCTTTTTTTACTATATATTATTTTCGTTAGGTAGCATATCAATTGTTAGTTGTATCTGTGCTTTTAAGTTCAGAAATAAATTAAGAACTATGTCTGCGATGGTCATTACTATGTCTTTATCTATGAGTCTTAGTCTCACTGCTGGACTCCTCTTCGGAGTACTTTACAAAGGAGATTTATTTACGTCGACAATCATATCCATTCTAATAGGAGTTGTATTTGCTATTATTAGTAGTTTTCCTTATGGTATTTTAATATCGGTAGAAGGTGTCATGTCTAGTACAATGGGGGCAATGATGGGAGCAATGCTAGGGGAGAAGATCTCCATCAATCAATCTTCTTTTTTGTTAATGTTTTTCCTAGTCATTACAATTTGTTCTTCATTATTAATTTTTATCATTCCCAAATCAGATAAGTATCAAGATGAAACAGTAACAATAAGGTAGATTTGGAAACCAATTCTTGTCACCTTTGTATTATGTTTATTCATCTCTATAGGATTTCAATTAAGTCAAACAGAGGCACATAAACAACCCATTGCACCAATAGAACAACACCATGGTCATGAAAATTAATGATTTTCCATATTCACAATTAATTAAGATTTTTAAAAAAGGGAAGGATTTAAAAATGTTAAAATTTATTATATGTAAGTCCATGCCTGATAGTGATTTATTAAATGCAATAGTAGACCTACATGCAGATATATTTGGTACTACTGATGATTTAATAAACAAAATGTGTAATAAACCTCGACTATTAATCAATATAGCTATGGATGGCAAAAAAGTAATAGGATATAAGATTGGCTATGAATTAGATAATGAAACATTCTATAGTTGGTTAGGTGGGGTAGATTCTACTTATAGAAATCAAGGTATTGCTTCCATCTTAATGGAGAAACAACATGATTATTTGAAGGAACAAGGGTATAAAGTTGTGCAAACAAAAACAATGAACAAATGGCGTAACATGCTAATTTTAAATATTAAACATGGATTTGATGTGATCGAGACTTACACAAATGAGAGAGGATTACATAAAATAATACTTGAGAAAAACTTACTTGAATATCTCTAAGTTATTGTCATCACACATTAAGAATGGGCAAGAAATCATTGATGAAAAGGCGGCTATTAAACCTGTACCTGACGAGATTGCGACTAAAGAGTTATTTAGCGCAAAAAATGATGAATTGGTTTTTCATACTTCCCACGAAAGCATTATGCTTGAAATTCGTCAAGATGTTGGTTTGAGGAGATTTGAATTCCATGAAAATAAACTATAAATATAAATACGGGACTTTTGTTCATACTAGTATTGGGAGGTGCCCCAATACTAATATGAACATTTTTTTTATTTTGTTGTTAATCTTTTCTAATACTACGAATGATACTGATTATTTAACACTTAAAGATAATGGACAAACCATAATGGTTATTAGCAAGGACGAGGTAATGACTTCAATCCTAGACGTTCCGATCGTCAATAGTGTAGCTACGGAACAATTACTTCAGACGTTAGAAAAAGATATATTCCTTGAGCCAAAAAACGCAACCATCGGTGATGACGGCAGAATTGTTTCCGAAGAAGTAGGCTACAAATTAAACAAACAGGCATTTTTAGAACTTTATTATGATTATTTATTTCATAATGGATCAACTGTGATTGAGGTCCCTAAGAATCCTATCTATCCAAAGGTAGATAGCGAAATTCTTTCACAAATTAAGTTGAAAAAGATAGGACAGTTTGTGACATTCTTTAATTCTAGAAATATAAGTCGGACTCATAATATTACTCTTGCAGCAGAAGCAATTGATAATTATGTTGTGTTTCCAAATGAGGTTTTTTCTTTTAATCAAGTAGTTGGGATGCGAACGGAAGGAAGAGGTTACTTACTTGCACCTATTATAATAAGAGGCGAATTATCTGAAGGTGTTGGCGGAGGAATTTGCCAAGTCTCATCTACGTTATTTAATGCTGTAGACCTTGCAGGGTTAAAAATTGTGGAGCGGTATTCACATAGTAGGAGTGTTCCTTACGTAAGACCAGGTCGAGATGCAACAGTCAGTTGGTACGGTCCGGACTTCCGCTTTCAAAATCAGTATAACCAGCCTATATTGATTAAGGCGAGACGATACGGAGGCAGTTTAATTGTTATGTTGTATTCATCGGATGCAATAAATCTAGAAATAAACAAATAATCTTTGGTTTGAAAAAGGCGCGTGGATGCTTACTTCCCGCGCCAAATTTCTTCAGAAAAAGAAGTGTGTTACCTTCTTCCTTTATTTAAAAATAATAAAACCTGAGTAATGATAGCTAAAATAGGCAATTCCAACAAAGGTCCAATAACTAATGTTAACGCAATCAGAGGTTGGTCTGGGAATGCTGTCATTGCGATTGCTAGAGCGACTGGTGAATTTCTCGCTAACGTAGTTAAACTTAAGCTAGTTCTATCTGGATAAGAGAATTTCATAAGCTTTCCAGCCATTTGGCCAACAAAGAAATTCACAACGAAAAACAACAGAATAGGAATTGTTATTTTCCAAATTAAATCTATATTGGAGATCAGTAAATGACCTTGAGAAGCGAACATAGCCATAATCGCAAAGTTTAACAAAATAATAGGCAACACGCTAAATTTACTTACTATGATATTACTTAGTCTGCTGACTCTTTTTGTTACTATGGCTAAAGCCAATGGAAGGAATAAAACAAACAGAATACTTTCGACTAGAAAGGAAAGTTTAATGAACTCTGTCATACCTCCAAAAATGAGCAAATAGAAAGGTAATAAAAGGACTTGTAAGATTAAATTCAAAGGTAAGATAGCTGTTGATAAAGAAACATTTCCTCTAGCTAATCCTGTAAATATTAAATACCAATCTGTACATGGAGTTACCATCAGCATAATAAATCCGATATAGAGTGCAGGCGTATTGCCTAAAAATACGGATGCTAATATCCATGCTAATACTGGGATCCATACAAAGTTTATGATAACAGACGTATAGGTGAACTTTGTGTTTTTAAAAGCACGTTTGATTTCTGCCAATGGAATTTGTAGGAAAGTAAAATAGAGCATTACGACTAATATTGGCACAATGAAAAATTCTGCGTTTGACTGTATTAAACTAACTTGGCCAATAACAATTCCGATAATAACGGAGGATAGTATGAAGAACGTATACATTTTTTCGATTAAACTCATTATGAAATCACACCTAATTTAATTATTCTTTGTAAGTAATTTTATCATAAGTATATATGAAACGAGGCCAGGGCCGAAGTGACTGAAGTTGGAGTCAAAATAACTGAAGTGAGAGTCGAAGTGACCGAAGCTAGAGTCGAAGTGACCGAAGCTAGAGTCGAAGTGACCGAAGCCGGAGCCGAAGTGACCGAATCTAGAGCTGAAGTGACCGAAGCCGGAGTCGAAGTGACCGAAGCTAGAGCCGAAGTGACTGAAACAAGTGCCGAAGTGACCGAAATCGGAGCCGAAGTGTAACATTCTTGGACATGCCATGTATCCAAACACTCCCTTATTCATATTTTAATAAAAATAAAGGAATTTTCATAGAGTGCGAGAATATATGAGACTAAAGTAAAAAACAAAAGGAAGATGAATATGGACATACGATATAACCTAACAGAAGATGACTTTTTACATTTTAATCTTTTTCATCTACAAAACTCACAAACTGCAAAAAAATCATTAATGTTACAACGATTTGTTTCACCGCTTTTCTTTCTAGGCTTTTCGTATGTATTTTCAGTCATACTTGATGTGCCATTCTTAGCTATGTTTATTCCTTTTTTCATATTAAGTATTGTTTGGATTTTATTCTATCCAAAGTATTTTTATAGTCACGTAATTCGCAATGTGAAAAAAATGATAAAAGAAGGTAAGAATGAAGGTTTACTAGGTAATCATGTATTTAGTTTAAACGAAGATGGCTTTTCAGAAGAAACTAGTTCTGGGGAAACGAAAGTAAAGTGGTCAGGAGTTAATGAGTTTAAAGAAGATGACAAGTTCTTCTACATATACAACAGCTCTGTCAGTGCCTATATCCTCCCTAAAGAGACATTGTGAATGAAGAGGAAGTAAGGAATTATATAAAGTCTAAGTTACAACAAAATTAAATAGTGAAACCGCTAGAAGGTGTTAATCGTCTTATGATTAGCACTTTCTTTTTTATAGTCAGAAAAAGTGGCTTTATATAGGGGGGATTTCATTTGAAGAGAATTTTAGTATACCTTCTAGTTGTAGGAGTAATAATAGTAGCTTTGTTCATGAATCCAAAAGAGTTATACCATAGTTATAAAACAGAGAAAGAGATAAAAGGACTTGCTCCAATTTTTTTTGAATTAGCTAAAGATGAATTTGATGAATCTTTTGATTTTGATAAAGACTTTTACAACGAGAGTATAGAAGTAGAGTATATTGGTGGAAATTTATTTCAACTGAAAACTAGAGACATCAATATCATCATAAAAAGACATCGAAACAAGCATTCCAGTGATTATGAAATATATGTTAAGCATGAGGAAGAGTTTACTAGGTTTGACGGTTTAAAGAAAAACTTATTTTAATCAATAGAAGAAAGAGGAATTTCATGAAACTATCTATCTTGGAGTTACTAACTGTTTTTACAATATTTTACTGTTTGAGATATTTTTTTGATAATAAATATAAACGAAGAGAAAAGAAGAAAATAGCTATGGATGTTATTATTACAACTTTTTTGCTTTTGCCTTACAAGCTATACTTACTTTCGTAACTAACTAATTTACTATATTTTAAAAAAGGGCACATAAAAAAGCTGGTCATTTAAGACCAACTTACGTAAAAAGTTCATCAAGCTCCACTTTAAAATCATTTAAAAGTGAAGAATGAATGGTTCCTTTTTCTTTAAGTATACTAATTTGTTGATAATTACCTTCTGTGTCTAAAGCATATATTTGAACAGCATTTAACATTGGATTAACGATCCAATATTCTTTTACTCCATATTGCATGTAAATGTTTAACTTTGTAACTAAATCATGAGACTGATTGGATGGAGACAAAATCTCAATGATTACAGAAGGAACCCCTACATACTTATTTTCTTGAAATCCCTCTTTTTCACAGATGACGGATAAGTCAGGGATGACAATTTTTGTTCCTTCCACCTTTTCTCTCTGAAGCTCAATATCGTAAGGAGCGCTAAACACTTCACATCCAGAACCATTAAGGTGAGAGAATAACTTTGCATGTAGCTTGCCTGATATACGTTGGTGTTTCGTAGATGGGGAAGGACTCATAAAGATAAACCCATCAATATATTCTAACAGTTCTTCAGTCCGTTCTCTTTGTAAATAAAATTCTTGTAAGGATACTTTTTTACTTTGTGGAAGACTCATTTCTTTGGCCTCCTTATTTAATCATGTATATATATTATAACACATATAACATTTTGAAAAACTTTCCATCATTATATTTCAAAATAATTAGATAGTTTGTTACAATATTGTAATATAAGGGGTGATTCAACAATGGGTTTATTTAGTCCGAAAAACACAAAAAAGAAGATAATTAATGACAATGAGTTTTCATGGAACAAAAATAAAGTTGAACTTACAGAGGATGGTTATTTAGTTAGTGAAGGTGTTATCAATATTAATCGGATTCCAATCCGACATATAGAAACAGTGGTATATAGTGTGAATATAACGAAAGAAGTTGCGGTGCCGGAAATTCAGCTGATTGGTAAAGGGGTTGTACTAGGCACGCTGAAAATTGGGAATGACACAAAAGATGACCTACAAGATTGGTTGTTGGAAAGGTTAGGATTATAAGATATATTCACAAGTAGTGCCCGCTAAAAGTTAGAACATAACTCTAACTTTTAGCGGGCACTACCGTTTTTATGAGTTCACCAATTATCTTGGATAAAACCTTAACTGATGAGAAAGGAGTTCCCCGTCTGACTCTAAGTCTAACTTCTTTTGTAATTCTAAAGGTAATATAGCCGACATTGTCTGTAAAGTTGCGACGTCAAGTTCGGTGGATGTCGTCATCCCTGCAACTTCCTCTCCAATTATCGCCATATGAAAAGGAAGCCTCTCAAAAATAGAGGTTGCCAAATCGGTATACAATTTGTGAATGCTACTAATCCATGTATTGTTATCTACTGTTAGAGGATAAACGACATTAAATTTTGTCTCTAACAAATTAACTGGTAAAGAAAAGTCTAACCAAGTGGCCTCATTCTCTACTACCATTACCGATAACATACACGGATAATCTCCTACTGTTCCTTGTAAATAAAGAACGTCTCCAACTTGAAGAGGATCATCAAAAATAGTAAAGGAAAATTTATCAAGCTGCTTGATAGAGGATAATGCTTCTTTTATCTTTCTAGAGTCAGTTGTTAAAGGTAGTTCAATAGATAAGTCAAAATAACTGCCAGTCCAAATATCTTCTTGTTCCAAGTTCAACACATCCTACAAATCGTTTTTTGTACTTATTATAATAGTAAGGAGCGTTGGTAATCAAATGAAGCTATTCATCTATTCTAGCAAGAGTAAATCATTCGGGTGGATATATAACATACAATCCTCTTTAGCTATTAATTGTAACTGATCGTTTGGAACGTTAGCGTGTAAAGTAAATGCTTTTTCTATGATTAAATTAACTTGTGAGTAATGTATACCACTTACTACACTACTTATTGTGTATGGAAAAGTATTCGTGCCATTATAATCAGTTGCTACAAATTTTATATTGTTAGCATATAAACCAAGGTAACGATAATCAGCTTTTTTCACTTTACTAACTTTTAATAGGATGTTATTGACTACACACTCAATATAAGTACTACCATCTTTAAACGAATCTATCTTTAAAATATTTTCACAACCAATTATCTTAGCACTCTCTACTGTTCTAGGTTTTTTAAACACCTCGTCTTTTTTCCCAACCTGAATAATGCTTCCGTTATCCATTAAAATAATATTGTCACAGAGACGATATGCTTCTTCCATATCGTGTGTGACTAGAAGAACAGTTCCAGAAAAATTAGATTTTATAAGGTAGAGAAGTTCTTGTTCAAGCGTATGTTTCACTTGGCTATCTAGGGCAGAAAATGGCTCGTCTAATAAAAGTAATTCAGGTTCAGTTACTAACGTTCTAGCAAGTGCAACTCTTTGTTGCTGTCCCCCTGATAATTGGCTTGGATAGTGATTCTCATAACCACCTAATTGAACTTTCTCCATGATGTCTGCTACTTTTTTCTTTTTCTCAATTGAATTTATACCTTTTAATCCATACTCGATATTTTTTTCTACTGTAAGGTGAGGAAAGAGCGCGTAGTTTTGAAAAACATAACCGATTTTTCTATCCTTTGGTTTCTCATTAAGTCGGTTTGCGGATTGAAAAACTGGCTTTTCATTGATGATAATCTCTCCTTTATCAGGAGATATAAGACCGGCTATACTTTGTAATGTGACACTCTTCCCACAACCAGATGGGCCGATAATACCTGTAATACCTGAACTAACTTGGAAAGAAGCATTTAATTGGAACGTATTTAATTTTTTTGAAATAGTTAGTTTCAGCATAACAATCACCTAGTCACTTTTTTTTCAAGTCTATTAATAATGTATAAAACACTTAAGGAAACAGCTGTCATAATAAAAACAAGGATATTAGCTAACTCACGATTTCCTGCCAGTAATGCATCGTATATGGCTATCGGCATTGTCATCGTTTCGTTTGGTATGCTTCCAGCAACCATAAGTGTTGCGCCAAAATCTCCAAGGGCTCTTGCAAAGGCAAGTGTAATACCAGCAGCAACTCCTCGCCAAGCTAATGGCATGACAATTGTTAAAAAGATATTAAACTCTGAACGCCCTAACACTCTTGCAGCGTTTAATAACGTTGGGTCAACTCCTGCAAATGCAGAACGGGCTGACTTTATTAGAAAAGGAATGGAAACAATTAATGCGGCGATAACAGCTCCCGTTGGAGTAAACACAATTGTTATATCAAATGTTTCTTCTAAAAACTTCCCAATACTGCTTTGTCTTCCCAATAAAACTAGCAAATAATAACCTAAAACAGTCGGAGGTAAAACGATAGGTAAAGTGATAAGGGTGTCCACTAAATCTGCTAGTCTGCTATTTGATTTATTTAAGTAGTAGGCGATGGGGATACCAATAATAAATGCGAGTATGGTTGCCGTAATGGCAACTCTAAACGAAAGCATTAAAGGAAAAAGATTAATGTCACCAATCATTTACTTTCCCTCCGGAACTATGAATCCGTACCGCTCCATGACTGGCTTCCCAACTGGCCCTTTAATAAATTGAATAAACTCATTTGCAAGATGATATTCGGAAGTCCTTCCAATAACAGCTATAGACTGCTCAAGTGGTGCATGTAACGGTTCATCGATAAGATGAAAGCTCATTTTTTCTTCATTAAAAAGAGATAATGCGACAATGCTTGCTTCTACATTGCCAGTTTCCATGTAAGCTAGTGTATCAGAAATATTACGACCATAAACTAGCTTGCACTCTAGTTGCTCCCATATTCCAGTTGTCTCAAGCGCCTGCTTAGCAGCTAAACCGTAAGGAGCATGGTCAGGATTAGCGATGGCGATTTTTTTTACCTCGGGTTTCAATAAATCATGAAGTGTTTTAATGTTCATGTCGTTATCTAATTTCGTTGCAATTCCAATTCGCCCAAAAGCATAGGTAGTTTGTGTTTCACGGATTATTAACTCTTTTTCTTTTAAATAGTCTACAAACTGAATATTGGCAGCAGCGAACACATCAAATGGCGCCCCGTGCTCTATTTGATCCGCTAACTGTCCAGTGGAACCAAAAGAAAAGGTAACTTTGGCACCTGTCTCTTCTTCAAAAAGTTTCCCAATTTCTTTGAAAGCTAGTGATAAATCAGAAGCAGCTGCAATCTTTAACTCTTTACCATTTGTTTCATTAGAACCATTCGAACTGCAAGCTGCAATAGATATAAAAATAGAAAGTAATAGAATCACTACTGTATGTTTTAATTTCATTAAAATCTCTCCTGCCCCAATGGTGATACTTAAAGTATAAATTTAAATAACATCCCGAACTGTGATGAATGTCACACTTCAAGCACCAGAAAAATTTTGTTCATATTCTTTACACACATATAGCATTGGAAAAGGATTACAATTATGTACATGAAATTAATAATGCAAAATTTGTTTTTCACAATGTCTAATGTATTTTAGTTTTTCTATATAGCTGTTGATTTCCGCGCAATTTGGAGACTCCTCGAAAATGCTACCGCATTTTCTTCGTGCGATGTACCGCTGCCGTAGCCTTCCTTGTCCTGCGGGAGAAGCGAGGGCCGGGAGACCCCACAGGCGCTTGCGCCGAGGAGGCTCCCGACTCGCCCGCGGAAAGCGGAGACTTGCGCGGAAATCAACAGCGGCGTTTAACGAAGACTATAAAAATAAATTTTTTATAAATACATGTAACGAATCGCAGATAAATGTAACTAATTACTGAAAGGAGGTACAGAATGAAAGAAATTGAGGATCTGTATATTCAATATAAGCAAGATGTGTATCAACATCTCATCTTCTTTCTCTAACCCATAATCCTACCCTTTCAGAAGATATATTGTCGGATACATTTGTGAGTGCCATAACTTCTATTCACAGCTTTAAAGGTCACTCATCGGTGAAAACGTGGCTTTTCTCCATTGCCAGAAATACATGGTTGCAAAGATTAAGAAAAGAAAAATACGCAGTACAATTTAATGACCTACTTGGACTATATGTAACAGAAAATCTTTCTGAAAGTTTTAATACAAAAGAAACGATAAATCGAATAAAACAATTGCTACAAGAAAAAGATGAACGAACGCAAAAAATCGTTCAATTAAGAATTGAAGGTTATAGTTTACAGTTTGATTTATACAGTCTTGGTTGCTGTAGGAATTGTGATTGGAAAGTTACTAAAATATGCATTTAAGAAAGAGAGATGAGAAAAATGAATACAAGTCTAAAAAGAGCTTCTAAAGTAGCAGCAGGAGTAGTCGGGATCGCCTTAATTGGCATCATATTATTTGTAACAAATGCGTTTGTCGGCAACCCAGTTTCCTCTTACTTGGCAAATAAAGCAATTAATAAATATGTTGAGGAAGAATACGGACATTTTGACTTAGAGACGGAGAAAGTTTATTACAATTTTAAAGATAATGCTGAATTACTTAACCTGGTAATACCGAACAAACCTGAATAGTTGTGTAACAAAAGGTTCACGTTCTATTTAACGTGAACCTTTTTTAATGGAAATATCTAATTTAAAAGGAAAGCTGATTAAGGAAATGTAAAGGTATATTAATTTACAACTAGTATGCCAACCATTCCTGCTTCTTTATGTCCAGGAATTGTACAATAAAATTCATAATTCCCTTTTTCTAAAGGTGTTAAAGTAACATTTGAAGTGCTGTTTGGCTGTACATGAAGATGAAAAAATTCGTTATTATTTACTTGAGAATGGTGGGCGTGACTATTATGGTTGTGATTAAGTTCCGTGTTTTCGAATTCTTTTTTATGTGGAAAATTGGAAATTTCAAAATCATGCTCAACATCATCACTATTAATTAGTTTTATTTCTATAGTTTCCGCCTTTGTTAAAACTAATTTAGTTGGGGAGTATTTATTATTCGATGTAATAATTTCAATTGTTTTAGCTTCGCTAGAACTTGAATTTTTATTAAGGTGATTTGCATGTTCTTGGCTAGTATTTTCTGATGAAACGTTAATTTGGTCTATTCCTATAAAAAGTGAGATGAAAAATATAAATACTAATAAAGGTTTAATAAACCACTTTATGGAAGCGTACTCGGTTTCTTTTTTTACTCTCGGAAATAGTTGAATGCAAATAAATGATACTATTACTGTAATGCATAACAACAGTTTAACGAGTAATATTGTTTCATCTAACGAGATCATGACCCCTAACATTGCCCCCATCATTCCACCCATTACACCAGCTAATATTCCATCTAATACTGCTAATAGACTTATTGGAAATCCAACTAGTAATCCAGTAAGTATTCCTATTCCCATTGATAATATAGTTGCGGTAACGAGTTCACTTTGTAAATACCCCCCTAGTAATACCCCAATAGTCAAACTGACAGTCATTCCTACCCCCATTGCAGTCATCATACCCGTCATGGATTGGATTTGTTTTCTATACAAGAATGTCATGTATGAGGTTAATAATACTAGGAATGATAATATGGAAAAAATAGTTATAATAAAAAGTATCAAATCAAGTCCTCCTCTCGTTTGTACAAATAATATGTACAAGTATGTCAAGCCATTCCATATAAATTTACAAGAAAAAAATATTAGTGTTATTGAAAATATACCCCTATAACGTATGTAGATGGGAATTTTAGTGAAAAAGTATAGTAATAGAAGAATATTAGTATATAGAAGGAAAAAGAGAGGTTTTATTATCATATAGATCGAAGTTATTATATAAATATACTAAAATATCAAAAAAAAAGATATGTAATATTACTTTGTGAATTTTTAGTGAAAAATAGTATTTACAATTCAGAATATTTTGATTATCATTAAGACAACAACCCACTATATACTATAGGGGGGTAATGTAAAATCGTTAAAAAACAGGAGGGAATGTAAATGGGGAAAGGTAAAAGACTGTTATTACTCGGTGTATATGGTATGGAGGTAGTGGAGTGTGGAGGTGCACTTGCGAAAAACGTAGAAAATGGTGGAGAGTCGTTTGCGTCCATGATGCTTTGTAGAGAAACTAGTCAACCACAAGTAACTAAGGCTGCTGAAGTACTTGGTGTAAAGATGCAATTTTCTAATTTTCAATCAGGTCATGTGGACAATAGTGTAGAATCAAAGAAAAAACTAGTGAGAGTGATTAGAGAAATCAAACCAGATATTATCATTACGCAAGATCCAGAACATTCCTTCCATGATTTAGATCCAGACAGGCGCCCCGCTATGATTTTAATTCTAGAAGCAATTGCATTGGCAAGTAGAGATTTCGCTTTAGACGAGATGGCAGATTTAAAACCACATCCTATTCCTACTATTTACTACATGACACCACACCATCCAAATACAGTCGTTGACATTTCTTCCGTTTGGGATAAGAAAGTAAAAGCTATGGACGTTTTAGAAAGCCAAATGGAATTTAGTGGTCAACATTTTGAAAGAGCATTAGATCCTACCGCGGCTGAAGTATTAGTTCCTGGCTTTGCAAAACTTGAAAGCCATTACCAAAAAGGTAGAGCTGTACATAAAGCTCTAGATATGGCTGTTCATGTTTACCATGGGCTAGCAACACATGGTCACTTCGCTCTTGCAGAAGCGTTTAGAAGAGAAGGGAACTTTCATTTACAGGAGTTAGTCGAATAATGATTAAGACAAAACATCATAAATAAGTAGTTTTTTAAGTTTATTATTTTTATAGTGAAATTATTAGGAGGTTGGGGGAATGAAGAATAGTTTAATCATAATGCTTATATTTCTTTTAATGTTAACTCCTGTTCGAGAAGCTTATGGTCAAGAAGACATTGTTGATTCTTTAAAAATTGGTATTTCTCGAGATGAATTCACAATTAATCCTTATACGTATAACACTGGTTATCCAGGACTTGATATGATGCAACTTGTATATGATACGATGTTTCATTTAGATGAAGAACTATTACCTCAACCTTGGCTTGTAAAGGAATATAAAATCAGTGAAGATGCATTAACCTATGATTTTATCTTGAATGAAAATATTAAATGGCATGATGGAGAACTATTAACAGCCGAAGATATTAAGTTTACTGTTGAGTATTTCACAGAGTATCCTAAGGCGCGCTTTACAAACCCATTAAGAGTTGTAGAAAAAATAGAAGTACATGATGCAACAAGTTTAACTTTTGTTTTAAGTCAACCGGATCCAAACTTTGTTGTCGGGCCTTTATCAGACGTACCAATTCTTCCAAAGCATATTTGGAGTGAAATTACTAACCCTGATGAAGAAAGTAATCAATCAATAGGTAGTGGTCCATATGTATTTGTAGAGCATAGATCTGATCAGTTTATAAAAGTAAAGGCTAACCCTGGATATCATAAAGGAAAGCCTACAATTAACGAAATTATATTTCCTATTATTGCAGATACTACAGCAATGTTTACTGCGTTAAGAGGGAATCAACTTGACGCTATTGCACCTAGTCTTACACCTGAATTAGTCGAACAGTTTGAAAGTAATCCGAACATTAAGGTAGTAACAGGACCTGGCTTCAGTTCTACTTTATTCCATATCAACGCTTCTGAGTACCCTATGTCGGAAACAGCTTTTAGACAGGCGATAAAATATGCGATTGATCCACAATATTTAGTAGATACAGTCCTATTAGGTTATGGTCAAGTAGCCAGTCCTGGTTGGATTCATCCAGCTTCACTATTTTTTAATAATGAAGTTACACCTTATAAAACTGATGTGGATAAAGCAAAGCAATTACTAGAAGAAGCTGGATTCGTAGATAGAGATGGTGATGGGTTCCGTGAAGATCAAAATGGTGAAAAGATAGAGTTATTTTCCATTGTTCCTTCTAATAACCCTGTCAGAGTTAGAACAGGAGAAATAATTACAGAATGGTTAACGGCAATCGGCATTAACGTGAAAGTTCGAGCAATGGATAATGAAACAGCTGTTGAACGCATGTGGCCGAGTTTTGATGTAACTCAAGGAAGAGACTTTGATTTAGGTATGTTTGGGTGGTCTGCTCCAGTACAGTTAACACCTGATAGGATGATAGATTTATTTCATTCAGATCTTAGCCTGGGCTCATTAAACCTAGGTGCCTATTCTAATTTAGAGTTTGATAATTTAGCAACAAAATTAAAAGAAGAAATTGACCCGGTAGAAAGAGAAAAAATAATTCATGAAATGCAGCTTCTAGTAGCAGACGATTTTCCAATCGCGACACTATTTTTCAACGATGTTATTAATGCATATAACCCAAATATTTATGATGGATATACATTCCAAGCAGGCAAGGGAATAATACACAAGCTATCGTTTATCACAACTGGGGACGAAAAAGAAGTACCAGGTTCATCAAACAAAGAAACACCTAAAAATACCGATCAAAAGGAAAAGAATGATACAGACATAAAAGAAAAAGGTTCTAACTCTAATAACAAACTATTTATTCTTTTAGGATTTGTTATTGTTATCGCTGCTTCTGGGTTTTATATAAAGAAAAGATCTGGATCAAGAGATAAATCAGCTTAGGAAAATATTAAAACTCTTGTAAAAGACTATATTTAGTCGAATCTTTTACGAGAGTTTTTATAATCGTATTAATTTGTAAATTAGCACAAGGAGGGAGACCATTGTCCAAGTTTCTAACTGGTAAGGTTGTTCAATATAGTCTAGTTATATTTTTAATGTTGACATTAAACTTCTTACTGCCGAGATTAATGCCAGGTGACCCACTAATTTTCCTTGCTGGTGAAGAGGTTGCATTCTTAACAACTGCAGAAAGAGAAGCCATTTTGGAGAAACATGGCTTAAATGGGTCACTCAGTCAACAATATGTCACATACGTTAAAAGCATTTTCTCAGGTGATTTCGGATATTCCTTTCAAAAGAAACAGCCTATTGTAGATTTAATTAAAGAGCGAATACCTTGGACATTACTATTAGCAGGTCTTAGCTTAGTAATTTCTACTATCCTTGGTGTTATGATTGGAGCAATATCTGCATGGAAACGTGGAACTAAAACAGATGTTAATATTTTATCCTTCATGATGTTTTTAAGTGCAATGCCTTCTTTTTGGGTTGGAATGATTCTTGTTTCTATTTTTGCAGCGAAGCTAGGTTGGTTTCCTGTTTTTGGTGGCGAAACAGCATGGGCTAACTATACTGGTTGGGAAAGAATTAAAGATGTATCTCAGCACCTTGCCCTCCCTTTACTGACACTAGTATTAATATCTGTTACTAATACATTTATGATTATGAGATATTCGATGCTAAATGTTCTTGGAGAAGATTATATTATGATGGCAAAAGCCAAGGGGCTAAAAGAAAGAGTTATAAAATATAAGCATGCGATGCGGAACGCGTTATTACCGGTAGCGACTGTATTTATGTTGAGTTTAGGATTTTTGCTTGGTGGAGCTACTGTTATAGAAACAGTCTTTGCATATCCAGGTTTAGGTCGCTTAATGTTTGAATCAGTAATAAGTAGAGATTATCCATTAATACAAGCAACATTTTTAATTATTACGTTTGCAGTTGTCATTGCAAATTTCTTGGCAGATATTCTATATCCATTATTGGATCCGAAAGTGGGGAGAAACAATGGATAAGCATAAAATGCAACATTATTGGCAAATTTTTAGTACCAATAATTTAGGATTAATCGGTGTAGGAATACTTGTAATTATTCTATTTATAGCATTGGCAGCTCCTATTTTAGCTCCATTTGACCCTAGTGAACGTGTTGGTTCACCTTTCATGAAACCAAATAGTGAATTTTTGCTAGGAACAAATGATGTCGGCCAAGATATTTTTAGTGAATTGATATATGGAACACGAATTTCATTATTAATAGGTGTTTTAGCTTCTGTATTATCCATTGGAATGGGGCTGTTAGTAGGAATTGTTGCAGGGTACTATGGTGGGAGAGTAGATTCAATTTTAATGAGACTAGTAGATTTGGTTTTAGTAATTCCATTTTTACCATTGATGATTCTATTAGCAGCGTTTATAGGACCAAGCTTTTGGAACATAATTTTTGTTATTGCTGTACTATCGTGGGCAAGTCCAGCTAGGGTTATTCGCTCTCAAGTTTTGACACTCAAGACAAAGGGGTATGTAGAGGCAGCTAAATCAATAGGCACTAAAGTTCGAGTCATTATGTCTCGACATATCCTACCTGGGGTTGTTCCAATCGCTTTATCCCAATTTGTCCTAGCGGCAAGTTCTGCAATTTTAATTGAAGCTTCCTTAAGTTTTCTTGGTTTAGGTGACCCACTAAGTAAAAGCTGGGGAACAGTACTATATTATGCTCAAGCTAGAGGGGCGTTTCTAACGGATGCATGGATATGGTGGATTCTTCCTCCAGGAATATTAATAACAACAGTGGTAATTGGCTTTGCCTTTACTGGTTACTCGATGGAAGAAATACTAAACCCTAGGTTACGGAAAGGAAGGTAAATATGAGTGATGTGTTAACAGTCGAAAATTTATCTACTTATTTTAAAACAGATAAAGGGATTGCTAAGGCAGTAGAAGATGTATCTTTTTCCGTTAAAAAAGGGGAAATGTTAGGATTAATCGGAGAGTCTGGTTGTGGAAAAACAACAGTAGCACAGTCCATTTTACGTTTAATTGAGTACCCTGGGAAAGTAGTAAGTGGCAGAGCGATATTAGATGGAAAAGATTTAATATCGGCTACAGATAAAGAATTAGAGGATAGAAGATGGAAGGAAATATCCGTAATTCCTCAAAGTGCTATGAATGCTTTAAATCCTGTTTATACAGTTGGGGACCAAATAATTGAGTCAATCTTACTTCATGTAAAAATATCAAGAAAAGAAGCTTTGAAGAGGACGAAGGACCTTTTGGAACTTGTTGGAATTGATGGGGAACGTTGGAAGAGTTACCCCCATGAATTTAGTGGAGGCATGAAGCAAAGGGTCGCAATTGCGATGGCATTATCATGTAACCCAAAACTAGTAATCTCTGACGAATCAACTACTGGACTCGACGTACTAACACAAGCACAAGTTATTGCTCTTATTAAAAAGTTACAAAGAACGCTTGACCTTTCTGTTATTTTGATTTCACATGATTTACCGATGGTAACTGCAATTTGTGATCGAATCGCCATCATGTATGCCGGGAAAATAATAGAGTGGTCAAGTACAAAAGATATTTTAGAAGATCCAAGACACCCGTACTCAAAGGGGTTAATGAATGCAACACCGGATCTAGCTCATCCGGATAAACAAGTAATCTCGATTCCTGGTAGTGTTCCTAACCTTATTAATCCACCTCAAGGTTGTAGGTTTCATCCTAGATGTCAACATGCTATGGATCGGTGTAAACAAGAAGTACCAGTGATTAAGGAGGTTAAAAAAGGCCACTATACTGCTTGTTTTTTAGAGGAGAGTGATAGTAAATGAGTGCAGATGTATTAATTCAAATAAAGAACTTAAAAAAGACATTTACAAAAAAATCTGGTTCGATTTTTAATCGTAAAATTACCAATGTACATGCAGTAAATAATGTGAATTTAGAAATAAACAAAGGTGAAATTCTAGGTATTATCGGAGAGAGTGGATGTGGTAAAACAACTACTGCTCGCATGATTATGAGGCTAATGAAAGAAACAAGTGGAGATATTATTTTTGATGGAACTAACTTAAGTGAATTAAGCGATTCCCAGACTAATAAAATGCGAAAAAAAATGCAAATGATATTCCAAGATCCATATGATACATTAAATCCTGGTATGAGGATTTTGGATATAATAATGGAGCCATTGAATGCACATGAGAAGGAACTTGCCAATGATGATAAAGTAAGTAAAGTGAAAGCAGCGGTAGAAGCTATTGATTTAAAACCTGCAGAAGATTTTATTTATCGTTATCCCCACCAATTAAGTGGGGGACAACGGCAACGTGTGGCTATTGCAAGGGCTATCATCTTAGAACCTTTATTTATTGCTGCAGATGAACCAACCTCTATGTTAGATGTTTCCGTTAGAGCAGGAATATTAAATGCTCTACTTTCTCTGAAGAAAAAAATGGGGCTAACGATGATGTTTATTACACATGATTTAGCAACTGCAAGTTATATGTGCGATCGAATAGCTGTTATGTATCAAGGAAAGGTAGTGGAAATTGGTCCAACCAAGAAAATAATTAATAATCCATCCCATCCATATACAAAGGCATTGGTTTCCGTAGTGGCTGATTTGAACTATTTTATCGAAAATAAAGAAAGTATTATTCTAGATGGGGAAGTTGATGCAACCATCGTACATCAAGGATGTCCATTTGTAAGTAGATGTCCACACCAAGAAACATCGTGTCATTCTCATGCTCCAGAATTAGAGATTATTGAAAATCACCATTATGTATCATGTCACTGTCACATCGATATTAATGAACAGAAATATCCAGTATCTTTATAATGATTCTTGTAACTTATAATAAAAAGAGAAGAAAAAGGATTTTATCATTTTTCTTCTCTTTTGCTAGTTTAAGAGTTTGAAATCTTTATGTGCTTTCTTGTTTTTGTTCAAAAGATGAATCCATCCACTCATCTTTCGTAAACCTTCTCCATAATAAAAGTGCTCGAAAGAAGTTATCTAAACCAATCGCAATCCATACACCTGCAATACCCCACCCTAATGAAATACCTAACACATATACACCTATTGTCCGGATAGCCCATATTCCAATAGTAGTGATATACATAGGATATTTTGTATTTCCACCACCTTGGAAAACGCCTGTAAGAACTAGTACTACGGCCAACAAAGGTTGAATGAATGCATCAATTTGTAGGGCTATACGTATCTCACTTATAACTTGCAAATCATTTGTAAACAACTGTCCTAGCCATCCTGCTGAAAGGAATAATATGATCCCTATAATAGTCATAGTTATCAT
Source organism: Bacillus alkalisoli (assembly GCF_002797415.1). Lineage (GTDB taxonomy): Bacteria > Bacillota > Bacilli > Bacillales > Bacillaceae_I > Bacillus_CD > Bacillus_CD alkalisoli. The sequence goes on along the minus strand of NZ_KZ454944.1, from coordinate 3,128,216 downwards.
GGAGAGGAAAGTAATTATAAAGCCAACCTGTTTTGCTTGCATATACTGTCCAGCCCCTATATGTTGGGCAATCAATATAGTTGCAGCAGTTGCAAAACCATAGCCAATCATATAGGAAAAGACTTCAATACTTCCAGCGATCTGATGAGCTGCAAAAGTATTAGTTCCAAGTTGTATAATAAAGCCAAAATATAAAACTTGACCAATTCTCATAACCAATCGTTCAGCAGCAGCAGGACCTCCCATTGTTAAAAGGCTAATCTGAATTTCTTTGTTAGGCTGCCAATCATTCTTATTAAAAATTACAATTTTTGTTTCCGATTTTCTTAAATGATTCCACAATAATAGAACACCAATCAGCCTTACAATAACTGTAGCAATTGCGGCACCTATAATCCCCATGCTTGGAATAAATAAAAAGCCAAAAATAAAAATATAATCCAGGAAAATGTGTATGACATTAATCCAAATGCTTACTTTCATCGGTGTTTTTGTATCACCCGTACCTCTAAGTATACTACTTAAGACAAACATTAAGGATATAAGTATGGAAGGAATAGCTACAATTTGAAAATAGATAGTACCAAGCGAGAGAACATGATCATCTGCTCCCATTAATTTTAATATAGGTGACGCAAATAACAGAGTGAATATTCCAAAAAACAAACCTACAATAATAGATAATAAAATTGCTTGTTGTGCATATTTTTTAGTTTTGATTGTATCATTTGCTCCAGTATATTTTGCGATAAAAATATTAGCTGCAACTCCAATGGACATAAATATTGCAAAATAAACTAATAAAATTGCATTGGTTATTCCTACAGCTGATACTTCAGCTAATCCAATTTTGGATAAGAAAAAGGTATCTACAAAACCAATCACCGTTTGGAAAAAATTCTCGATAATAGCAGGGATAGAAAGAGCTAAAATAATTTGAACTTGCTTTAATAGGGGAGTATTTTCATGAAGGTTGTTATTCAAAGTTTTTCATCTCCTTTAAGTAGAGTATGAATCGTATTTGCATGTCTCCTTTATTAATTTTCTATCTTAATTATATGCCTATAGGGGGTATGGGTACAACAAGTTTTTTTATAATATATAGTAAAATAAAAAGGAATTTCTTTACATTCTATAGTAGGTTTTCTATAATTTTAGTATCTTTGAATCAATTTCATAATTACGGTTCGTTTAGTGAAAAACAAATATTTTCCCTAAAAAAAGCATAGGCTGTTCATTTATTGATGTGTTTTTTTTAGAATAAACATTCTTATAATTCGTTTTTAAGTGTAGTAATCATACATTATGAAACGGACTCCTTTGTTTAAGAGAAAAATAAGCTAATTATATATATCTATCATACTATTGGGAGTTGAAAAAATGGAAAATAAAAACGTGGCTAACAATGAAAATATTAACTGTAAAGATGATCTTCATGGACATGTACCGGAAGCTTTAAAGCAAAACTTAATGAAACGTTTGAATAGAATTGAAGGTCAAGTAAGAGGAATAAAAGGAATGATTGAAAGAGATGTATACTGTGATGATATATTGAATCAAATGTCTTCTGTGCAATCGGCCTTGAATGGAGTTTCACGTTTGCTATTAGAAAGTCATTTTAAAACTTGCGTAATAGAAAGATTGAATAAAGAAGAATATGAAGTTGTGGAAGAGTTTATGAAAACAGTTGCCAAGTTAGTTAAATAAACATTAGGGTTTAAAGTAGAAACAAGGAAGTGTTATGAACCTTGAACACTTCCTTGTTTTCTTTACGGTGTTCATTTCTCCCGCTTTTGGTTGAGAAATTACCCCATATTCTTTTTAATTCCACTTATAGACAAATACTTGTGGAAAGAAGAGTAAGGTTCCTTTTTGTGGCCTTTTCTATTTTTGAAAAAATATTAAGAGAAGTTAAGATAGTGAGGTGGAATTGAATGAAAATAAAGTTGCTTCTTCTTTTAGGGTTAGCTTTCATCTTATTTGCTGTTTGGTACACATATCCAAAATGAGTTAACAGAACTATTGAAGAAGGAATTAACTTTGCGAATCTTATTATGAAAAGCTTCTTAGTTGATAATAAACTAGAGGAATAGATAGGAGGGATAGTATGATGAGGAAATTATTAAGTTTAGTAGCTTTCTTGTTACTTATTTTTAATATGTCAGGGTGTAATAAAGATATAAACATTAGTCCACATGTCACCGTTAACGGTGAAGATGTAAGTACCATTTACCATGTAGGAGCAGGGGAGCTCGACGAAGATAAATATGCTGCACCACGTTTTACTGAGCATATTGAGGTGATGGAAGTAAAACCGGGTTCTTTAGTAGAGGTTATGTATATCGACGTGCCAAAAAGAGTCTATATTCATGCATGGTTAAATGATGAACTGAAAGTAAAAGAGGAATTAAAAGATGTTTCTTCTTCCTTACAGTTTAGTGCCCCAATGCAAGAAGGAACGTACATATATAGAATTGCCTCTAGATGGAACTTTCGAACTGCGAGTAATACGGTGTTTGTTTTAGAAGTGAAAAATAATTAGATGATAATAATAAGCAAACGAACCTTTGTGGTAGTTTAACTTTTTGGAGGTAATATGTCTATTTTATTGTTTTTTCTCATTCTAATGCCGCTTAGTATCCTTATACATGAATTAGGTCATGCGATCATTCCTACTTATTTTCCAAAAATCGTGTAGCAATTGTATTAGGGAATATTTCGAAATTAGAACAAAACAAAATCAAATTTCGCTCGGTAGAATTCGTTTTTACTTTTCTCTTTCTATACAAGGGTATTGCTACGCAGACTTGACTACTTTATCAAAATCTAAAAAAGTATTGTTCTTTTTATTCGGGGCGTTAGCTAGTCTACTGCTGAGTATTATCGCTTTTGTTTCTTTAAGTTCCATTGGGCATCCGATTCTTCGTGAAGTTATCGTATATACGGCTAACTTCAACTTCATTATGTTTCTATTAACTATTATTCCGATAAAATATCCGAAATGGTATTTATATGCAGGGAGAAAAAGTGATGGGTTACAAATAGTGGAATGTCTTAAGGAAAAAAAGATGGCGGCATAAGTTAATTTCTAAACAACTTGAGGAGGTAGCATAATGAGTAAAGACAAAGTAATTGGTTGGTTCATGTTATGGGGATTAATCTTACTATTTGAATTAATTTGGCTATATGCTCAATCTGCAAATACATATAATTATGGCGCACTAATTTTTATTGTAACGCTAATCTTTGTAACGGTGTCCGTCGGGGCAGTCGGACTTACCATCTTAATCAAATTTAGCAAAAGTGATATAGACGATAAAGAGGAAAGTGGATGAGAACTTTCCTCTTTTCTATTCCTAATTATTGGATTACTAAATGTTTTCCAACCACCCTGAAAGTTCTCCATCCTTACAGTTTAAATATTTACTTCTAGAAGATGTAACATCCACTAAAAAATACGTGTCTTTTCGATCAAAACAAGCCATCAAATACTTCTCAAGTACATCAATATCCTCAGTTGTTTTTACTAAAAAAGCAGTATCATGAACATTTTTTATATCGTAGAGTTTGGCCAATCGTTCATCTATGCAGTTATTTGTCCATTCTTGCTTACTAGCACATTCATATGTAAATAAGTATATACGATTCAATTTTTTCATTCCTTTCCTCTTAATATAATCATAACAAACGAAGCGAAGGGAATAAAACAGAACGATCATATGGATAGCTAATTATTTCATACTAAAAAAAGTGCGGTTCAACAGTTAAAGGAACCGTACTTTAATCACTTTTCTAAGACAAAGTGTAGTTCATAAGGCGAATGAACCGTACTTTAATCAATTCTCTAAGACAAAGTGCCGTTCAACAGGGGAATGAACCGTACTTTAATCACTTTTGTAAGACAAAGTGTAGTTCATAAGGTGAATGAAATGTACTTTAATCACTTTTCTAAGACAAAGTGTAGTTCATAAGGTGAATGAACCGTACTTTAATCAATTTCCTAAAACAAAGTGCCGTTCAACAATCAAATGAACCGTAATTTTATCACTTTTCGAAGACAAAGTGTCGTTCATAAGGCGAATGAACCGTACTTTAATCAATTTCCTAAAACAAAGTGCCTTTCAACAATCAAATGAACCGCACTTTAATCACTTTTCGAAGACAAAGTGTAGTTCATAAGGCGAATGAACCGTACTTTAATCAATTCTCTAAGACAAAGTGCCGTTCAACAGGGGAATGAACCGTACTTTAATCAATTTCCTAAAACAAAGTGCCGTTCAACAATCAAATGAACCGTAATTTTATCACTTTTCTAAGACAAAGTGTCGTTCATAAGGCGAATGAACCGTACTTTAATCAATTTCCTAAAACAAAGTGCCGTTCAACAGTCAAAGGAACCGTACTTTAATCGTTTTTCTAAGACAAAGTACCGTTCATCAGTCAAATTTCAACTTTTTTCTTTCAAGAATTGTGTAACTTCCTCCGCTGGAACTGGTTTACTAAAGTAATATCCTTGAAACTGTTTGCATCCCATACTCTTTAGTATTTCTAGTTGTTCCTTTGTTTCTACGCCTTCTGCTACCAAATCAAGTTGTAAACTTCTTGAAAGAGAGATGATGGAAAATACGACGGTTTTATTTGCTCCTTCATTGTTCAATTCCTTTACAAACTCTCTTGGAACTTTTAAAGCATGTATGGGCAGTTTTACTAAGTATGCGAGCGATGAGTAGCCTGTACCGAAATCATCAATGGACACTTGAATACCTAGATCGGTAATTTCATTTAACTTTTGGATGGTATCTTCATTACTGTACATAGCAATTGCTTCCGTTATTTCTAGTTCTATGAGCGCTGGATTAATTTTCGTTTCTAATAATATTTCTTTTAACATGTCTACAAAACCTGCTGATTGAAACTGTTTAGGTGATATGTTGACAGCTACTTTTATTTTCAATCCAATATCTTGCCATATCTTCCCTTGTGAGCAAGCTTCTCGTAAAACCCACTCGCTAATAGGGCCTATCAGATTCATGTTTTCCGCTATTGGAATGAAGGAAAGAGGAGGTATCAAACCTTTTTCAGGGTGATTCCATCGAATCAGTGCCTCTACACCATATGCTTTCCCACTTTTTGAGTTCATTTGCGGTTGATAGAATAAAGTGAATTCATTGTTTTGAATAGCATGGAAAAGATCTTTTTCAATCATAAATTTATTCTTTGATTCATCTTGCATTTCTTCCTCATACACCTGATATTGATTTTTACCTTTTGATTTTGACTCATACATTGCGATATCTGCTTTTTTCATTAATGATAAAGGAGTGGTAGGTGCATGATCATATGTATAAAATGCAATACCAATACTTGCTGTTGTACGGAAATCCGTTCCTTTTATATTATAAGGAAAACTTAGCTGTTCAATAATACGATTTGATATATTCAACACTTCCGATTCCTGCTGACAACTTGATATTAACAACGTAAATTCGTCTCCACCTTGTCTAGCAACTATGTCACCTTCATTCACACAAGTAAGTAGGCGCTTAGATACTGCGTAAATTAGTTCATCACCTGCATCGTGCCCTAATGTGTCATTAACAAGTTTAAATCGATCTAAATCTAAATACATAACAGCTGTCATTCCCTGATTTTCATGCACCGCTTGAAGCTGTTGGGCCAACTTCTCTTCGAAAAAAGCTCTGTTTGGAAGTTTTGTTAAAGAATCGTGATGAGCTAAATAATTGTATTGTTGTATTAGTCTTTTGTTTTCTACTAAAACGACTACTTGTCTAATAAACACAATAATAATGGCAATAAACGTACCAACATTTATGGCTTCCGTATTTGTATTTCCAGTCTTAATCAATACTATTAACAGTAAGGCGATGCTTGCGTATGGTAACGCAATTTCCATAAACTCTCGTTTCAACTTGCTTCCTTTTTTCTTACGTGTGTGTTTGCTACTTTTCTCTTCGAAATAAAAACTGGATATCCCTACAAGTAATAATGAAGCGGTGAAAAGTGGATCAATTAAACTACCAGTATCATAGTTACCTGTCACTAATAAATACAAGTAGCTAGAGTCAGCAACGATTTGAAAGACTAGTCCTAACAGGATAATAAAAAGCCCTTTTCGCAACTTTGTAAAATTCTCACTTAAATAAAGAGTGATGATGACGGAAGCTAGCAATAAAAGACCTCCAATTGGATATCCCAGATAAACAAATAAAAATACACCGTCTATATCTGAATCTAGAACTAACTTGTGAATCAGAAAGTGATAGCTTAGTGTAGTTGCTACTGTCATGATAATCAGTATTTCAAATACAAATCGTATTCCTCTAAAAATTCTTCCTTCCGAAAACCATAAAATGATAAAAGCAATTAAGAAAAATATTATTTGCAACATATAAAATAAATCAGGGGAACCTGGGAATGGTATTTCTGTCCTTAAATATACTTCATAATAACTCCATGCGATTTCTGCTAGAAAATAACTAAAACATCCAGCTGATAAAAGAATTAAAAAAGGTTTTGAGATTTGTTGTTTTATTCTTGTTGCGCGAAAAAGCCATATGGAAGCTAACAATGGAGCAAGAAGGGAAAATAGATTACGAACGACAACGATGTAAGAATTTTCGTCGTTTCCAAAAAACAGAACAACGTAATAACTTAATATATAAGTAGTAATAAAAAAAATTAACAACTTTTGTTTGGAAAACAACACGAGATTCACCTTCTGAATAGGTATTTAGAACTATACTGATATTCTACTACATTTCGACAAGATATTACATATATTTTATCTATAGTGGTGTAATTATTTACTTAAGAGTAAAGTTGTAAAAGGGAAAAAATGTTATATTGGTGAAATAAGTGTAGAATTCTATATTTTCCTTTCTGAAAAAATTTATTATTAATATGCAACTTTTTCTTTGTTCGTTCGACTATTGAGTTACAAAAAAAGAATAGGAGGTGCACGATTGACGTGGGAGGAACTTTACTTAGAGTATAGCGAGAAAATTTATAGATACATATTACTTATGGTAGGAAATGAAGAAACAGCAGAAGATTTAACGCATGACACTTTTGTTAGAGTTGATAAGGCCATTAAAACGTATAAAGGAAATGCTAGTTATTATACATGGCTAGTCTCGATAGCCCGAAATGTAACATATGATTATTGGCGGAGAAAGAGGAAGATTCGCTTTCTTCCATTAGGGAAAAAAGAAGCCGCAGTCAGTCGTGACTTTCCTGAGGAGTTACTTTTAAAAGAAGAAGAAATACAAGAGCTTTACTTTGAAATAAAGAATTTAAAATGGAACTACAAAGAGGTAATCGTACTAAGGAAGATACAAGGACTATCAATAGAAGAAACAGCAATGGCGCTTGGTTGGTCCATCAGCAAAGTAAAATCTACTCTACAAAGAGCATTGGTTGCATTGAAGGAACAAGTAGAAGTTCAACAAAGGAAAGGGGGACTTCACGATGGACAAAAAAACGTTAAGTAAACATACACCAGAAGGTCACTTTTCTAAGTTAGGTGAATGGGAAAGAAGGGAGGAGAGAAAAGAGGCAACGAGAAAGAAAATCGAAGCAACAATAAAGAGACAAAGATATTCTTTTCGTCCTTATGTCGCTACTAGTGTAGTAGTTGTTTTGTTTGCAGTCCTATTGATTTCCTCTATACCACAACTATACAATACTACGCCTGAGACAAGCCAAGTAACAGAAGAAAGGATAAAAATGCAAGGCAAGTTAATAGAAGAATATTTTATGGTGGAACCAACACAACCGATTAATAGAAAAATATTAATTGCTAGAATATATGAAACGCAAAGAGAGTTGGATTTTGGGAGCAACTTTTCAAAGAATCTTGGAGATGTTACGGTTCAGTATGAAAAAATAGAGCAAAAAAATATGGATAAATTAAATATGGCTTTTGTTTTCGAAGGAGTTACTTATACAATTCAATACTTTTTAGATGAGAATAATAATGAACAAGACGCCTTCCAATTTGTTGAAGAGGTTATTAATAAGGTGAAAAGTAAGGAGTTGTAAGGAGGGGAAGATTTGTTAAGGTACCTGTTGATTTCTATTAGAGAAAGATGGATAACGATGAGTTTAGTTATCCTAACCTTATTAACAGTTGGTATTGGCTATCTATGGTCTCAAACTATTACGGAACGTATTAGTATTCAAGCCAAAAGCGATTTAGAAGAAAATTGGCGTTATCAATATGATATTTTAGTTCTACCTAATAGCATGGACCAGGACTTAGCGTTAGAAGGCGGTTGGATACCACCACAGTCAAGTATATCTTCCTATGGTGATATCTCTTTTGAAGAGCTTGAAATAATTCGAGAAATTTCAGGTGTTAAAGTCGCAGCTCCATTATCATTAATTGGCTTTTATGAAGGAGCAGGGATCTCCACACAGGCTGCTAATGCAGAAAAAGGCTATTTTTATATTATTAATATGGAAAAGAAAGTGAATGATGGATTAAGTGATCATATTGTAAGTTCATCTAACTTTCTAACATACTATTACGAAGAGGAAATGGAAGACTCCCTCATTTTTCAATCTTACAATAAAGAAAAAAATATTCCAGAGGGTTTTCGAGTTCAAGTTCCACCCATGGGGCATTTAAGGTATCCAAATGAATTACTAATTGTAGCAATTGATCCTGAAGCGGAAGAGCAAATCTATTCATTCGAAGAAAGTATGGAAGGGGGACTTTCCTCTTTAATTGAAGCAAAAATCAACCACTCTTCACAACCTACTTTGCCATTTATTGCACTAATTAACCAAGAGTACGAAGTAGAAGAAACGTTAAAAATTTTGAAAATAGATATTCCTTCTGAAGTTACAGAAGATGATTTAACCGAAGGTACGGAAACCTATCTAAGAAGTCTTCCATATGAGGAAATTGTAAATATCACTATTCCAACCTTTTCGCCTGAATGGCGACATAAAAATACCAATCTTTATGTAGAGAATGATAGTTACATAGAAGACCCAATCGGTATTGCGCCGTTCTCAACATTTTATAAATATAGCCCTTTAAAATATCGTGTGTTATCTGAACAAGCAGGAACGATTCCAGAAATACTGGTAGAGCAAGTACCACCACCATCTTTCAAAGCATTCAGTATTGATTTTCCGACCTACAGAACTCTGTTTGATGAGAATGAGGATTTGCATTTAACACCTAATATAGTTGGTTATTATGATCCGGGGAAAATAATACCGTTATATGAACAAGCATGGGAGATTGGTGACCCTGTAGACATATATACACCTTACCATAGTATGATTATGGAAGACGGTGATGGAAACAAAATTCCACATTCTCCACTACTTCCTTTACCTATAAAAAGTACATACTATCCTGGTGCGCCAGATATGCTTACTACAATTAATGCAGCCAGAATCTTTTATGGAGAAACACCACCACTATCCTCCATAAGAGTCGTAGTAGATGGAGTGAGTGATCGAACTGCAGATAGTCAACGAATTATCGAGGATGTTGCAAAACAAATAATAGATAAAACAGGACTGAGAGTAGAAATAATGTTAGGATCTGCTCCAGGAAAAGTACATGTTCAGTTAGAAGGAACGGAAGAAGGACAGGTTGGGAAAGTAGAAGAAGCATGGCAACAACAAGGAGTTAGTTGGACAATAGAGGAGCAAATTGAGGGAACGAATAAATATCTTTTCTACTATATACTTTTTATGAGTCTAATTTTCTGCTATACAGTAAACACTCATAGTTTGTTAAAACGATCAAAGGAGTTTGCTATGCTCCGAGCTATTGGCTGGTCACGTAAAAAAATAGGAATAACTTTATTTTTGGAAGTATTGGTTCTCACTTTTATTTCCATTGTCTTATTAGTTTGTGTAAGTGCATTTAATAGGATGCTAGATTCACATGAATATCTCTTAATATGGGCAGTTTTATTTTTACTTACAGCGATTGGATATGTGTCTGGTAGTGTAAAAGTACTTACTGTTTCACCGAGAGAAGGGCTGCATGGTGAAACAAGGCAAAAGTCCAAAAGAAGAGGCATTGGAATAAGTGGACTTGAATCATTTATTTTACATCAAATGCTAAGAAGACCGTTTCGCTTCGGATTACTAGTAATAATGATTGCCATAACAACACTTATGATTTTATTATTTGTAACTACTCAGCAAAGCATGTCAGATTTTCTATTTTTAAGCTTTTTAGGTGATACCATTGATATGAAGTTAGAGTCCTATCAACGAACTTTCTTGTATGTAGGGATTATGTTATCCGTGTTGAGCATTGGATTTATTTTAGTTTTAAGTATTGTAGAACGAAGTAGTGAATGGACACTTTTTCGATCAATCGGTTGGTCGAGAAGTAAAATACAAATGTTTTTGTGCTTAGAAGTCGGTGTTATTGGGTGTACGGGAGGAATATTAGGTACTTTAGCGGCAGTAATAATAATAAATTTATTTACGCAAACTTCATTGCCTGCTTGGTATTACATCGGTGCATTCCTTCTGCCTACATTAGCATTAGTGTTTTTCGCATTAATAGTAGTTCGTATTTTTGGTGGGAAGTCTAATGTTTTAAAAGGTCACTACTCAGCTTAGGAGGGAAACAAATGATTGAAGTAAAAGGTATATCTAAATCCTATCAGGTAGGAGAAGAAAGTATATGCGTCCTAAACAATGTATCCCTTCATATAGAAGCGGGCAGTTACGCTTCCATTGTGGGACCATCTGGCTCTGGAAAGTCAACTTTGATGCATATTGTTGGTGGCCTAGAAACTTTTAATGATAGGGAAGTAAGGATAGATGGAGAAGAAATAAATAAGTTAAACGATGCAAGGCTTTCAACATTTAGGAAAGAAAAGATAGGGTTTATTTTTCAACAGTTTCAACTACTTTCTACTGCCACAGCTTTAGAAAATGTTATGATGCCACTTTTATCATTCTTTAGCTCTAAAGATGTAAAGTATAGGGCAGAAGAAGCTTTGCAGAAAGTAGGACTTTCGCATAGAAAGCATCACTTACCATCAAGAATGTCCGGTGGAGAGCAGCAAAGAGTAGCAATTGCAAGGGCGTTAGTTACTAACCCGAGAATTTTATTGGCAGATGAGCCAACTGGAAACTTAGATTCAGACACAGGGAATTCTATCATCAAGTTAATGGAAGAAATTCACGATTTAGAAAATGTGACAATTATGATGATAACACACGATATGTCCATTGCAGAGCGTGCGGATAGAGTAGTTAAAATATTGGATGGTAGAATTGTTAGTTAACTTTTGTAAAAGTGCATTTTAATCTATATATTGCTGTTGAAAAATGTGTCCTTACTTATAAGGGCACATTTTGTCTTTACAAAAACTTAACAAAGTATCGGTTGAAATTAGTATATAAGTGTTTTATTATATAAGTGCTTGATTATATGTTTATATCTTTTTTATTTCATTCATAACATAACAGATTTAATACAAAACTAAGTGTGGAGGTGTTATTATGCAAACTACTTCAGTGGAACTTGAGAAAGCAGCGACTTTATTAAAGTTATTAGGTGATAAAACAAGGCTCACAATGGTAAAAATTATGGACTCACATGATTGCTGTGTTTGTGAATTTGTCGAGATTTTTAAAATGAGTCAACCAGCTATTAGCCAGCATGTGCGTAAATTGAAAGATGCTGGGGTAGTGAATGAATCAAGACGAGGGCAATGGATTATTTATTCTTTAAATAAATCAAGTGAACTTTATCCGCTTGTAAAAGATTTACTGAACCATCTCCCAAATCAAGATGAGAAATTAACAGAATTAGAAAAGCAGGGACTAAGAATCTCTTGTGAATAATAGGGGGAAACAACATGACAGCGACAATTCTCGCATCATTGATCTTTTTACTTACGCTAACGTTTGTTATTTGGCAGCCAAAAGGATTATCCATAGGATGGTCAGCAATTGGTGGAGCAATATTAGCGTTAGCGGTAGGTGTTGTTGATTTTTATGACGTAATAGATGTTACATCGATTGTATGGAATGCGACCTTAACATTTATCGCCATCATTATTATCTCACTCATACTAGATGAAATTGGATTTTTTGAATGGTCTGCACTTCATATGGCTCGCCTTGCAAAAGGTAGCGGTGTAAGAATGTTTGTTTATGTATCTTTACTAGGAGCTGTTGTAGCGGCATTTTTTGCAAATGATGGAGCGGCATTAATCTTAACGCCAATCGTTCTCGCGATGGTTCGAAATTTGAACTTTAACGAAAAAATGATTTTTCCATTCATCATGGCAAGTGGATTTATTGCAGATTCTACGTCGTTACCATTTGTTGTGAGTAACTTAGTAAACATCGTATCAGCTGACTTTTTTGGCATCGGATTTGTTGAATATGCAACTCGTATGTTTGTACCGAACTTGTTTTCATTAGTAGCAAGTATTTTAGTTTTATACTTATTTTTTAGAAAAAGCATACCGAAAGATTATGATATGTCACAGCTAAAAGAACCTGTGGAAGCTATTCGAGATCCTAAAATGTTCAAGTTATCTTGGTATGTCCTAGCGGTATTACTTGTAGGGTATTTCGCAAGTGAGTTTATAGGTGTACCAGTATCATTTGTAGCGGGAATTATTGCCATTTTCTTCTTACTAATGGCTAGAAGAAGCCCGGCTGTTAATACAACAACAGTTGTAAAAGGTGCACCTTGGGCGATTGTATTTTTCTCGATTGGTATGTATGTCGTTGTTTATGGATTAAGAAATGTTGGATTAACTAACGTGTTAACAGATGTGATTCAATGGACTGCTGATCAAGGTTTTTTTGCCGCAACGATTGGTATGGGCTTTATCGCAGCGATTCTTTCTTCATTCATGAATAACATGCCAACCGTGATGATTAATGCACTGGCAATTACAGATACGAATACGACTGGTGTCCTAAGAGAAGCATTAATATATGCAAACGTAATTGGTTCTGACTTAGGGCCGAAAATTACTCCAATTGGATCATTAGCTACGTTATTATGGCTACACGTACTCTCGTTAAAAGGCGTGAAAATCTCATGGGGAACTTACTTTAAAGTAGGTATCGTCCTAACCATCCCAACATTGTTCATTACATTGGTTGGTTTATATATGTGGTTGCTTATCATTCACTAATAAATTTTCCTTCAAGTTGTAGTATGAAAGGAAAGTTTGTGTAAAGCTTTAAAATTTTCATATCAATACAAAGTTGTTGTAAGCACGAGGTGTGAGACTCCTGCGGGATTAGTGTGTCAAGGGAGACCCCACAGGCGCCGCGCGCCGAGGAGGCTCCCGAGACCACCCGCGGAAAGCGAACACCTCGTGCTTACAACAACGGTTAGTACCCTGTAATTGTAATAAATTTGTAAGGGTAACTTTCACAAACAAAGGAGCTAATTCAAATGAGCAAAAAATCAATTTACTTTTTATGTACTGGAAACTCTTGCAGAAGCCAAATGGCAGAAGGTTGGGCGAAAAAATATTTAGGAAACGAGTGGGATGTTTACAGTGCTGGATTAGAAGCACACGGCTTAAATCCAAATGCAATTAAAGCTATGGAAGAAGCTGGAGTAGATATTACTGGACACACTTCAGATGTAATTGATCCGAAAATTTTAGACAATGCAGACTTAGTAGTAACACTTTGTGGCCATGCAGCAGACCACTGTCCAGTAACACCACCTCACGTAAAAAGAGTTCATTGGGGATTTGATGACCCTGCGAAAGCGGAAGGAACAGAAGAGGAGAAGTGGGCTTTCTTCCAGCGAGTGCGTGATGAAATTAAAGAACGTATCGAACGTTTTTCTAAAACGGGCGAATAATACAATCAATGTAGCCAAGGGAACATTCTCTTGGCTTTCCTATTATAAGAAAATTAGGAGGTAAAGGTAATGAGTAAAATTGAAATTTATGACCCAGCAATGTGCTGTTCTACTGGAGTTTGTGGCCCAAGTGTGGACCCAGAACTAACTAGACTTGCATCTGCTGTTTATTCTCTAGAAAAAAAGGGCTTTGATATTAAACGTTATCAATTAACAAACGATCCGGATAAATTTACGGAAAACAGTGAAGTAAACGCATTACTTCATGAAAAAGGTCCAGATGCTTTACCAGTCATCTTACTAGATGGAAAAGCTGTAAAAGTAGGAACATACCCAACAAATGAAGAACTTGCTGACTGGTTGCAAGTAACACCAGAAGAGTTAACAGAAAAACCGCGTATTCGATTATCATTAAACATGAAAAAATAAGGAAGAAAGAAGTGAAATTTCAATGTTTCCATCTTTTCAACCAACGGAGATAGTAAGTACGCCATTTTTATTTTTTACAGGTAAAGGTGGAGTTGGAAAAACGTCCACTGCAAGTGCAACGGCGGTCGCGTTAGCAGACAGTGGAAAAAAGGTGCTTTTAATTAGTACAGATCCAGCATCAAACCTACAAGATGTTTTTGGTGTCGAGTTAACCAATACACCTCAATCTATCCCAACTGTAAGTAACTTATATGCGAGCAATTTAGACCCAGAGGAATCTGCTAGGCTGTATCGTGAAAAAGTAGTAGGGCCTTATAGAGGGAAATTGCCAGAAGCTGTAGTTGCGACAATGGAAGAGCAATTATCAGGTGCATGTACGGTTGAAATCGCTGCTTTTGATGAGTTTACTAGTCTATTGACAGACTCGGGAATTGTATCTAATTATGACCATATTATTTTCGATACTGCACCTACAGGACACACTCTTCGATTACTACAATTACCGACTGCTTGGAGCGGTTTTTTAGAAGAAAGTACGCATGGAGCTTCATGCTTAGGTCCTCTTTCTGGACTAGGTGATAAAAAAGATGCTTACGGAAAAACAGTAGCTGAGCTGTCTGATGAGAGCAAAACGACATTAGTGCTTGTAACAAGGCCAGAGCAATCTTCTATTAGGGAAGCGAGTAGGGCATCGGTAGAGTTAAGAGAAATTGGCATGCAAAATCAACTGTTGATTGTGAATGGCCTTTTAACAGAAAGAATAGAAGAGGACGAAGTGTCTACTGCTTTCTATAATAGACAAAGGGAAGCTTTAAGTATGTTACCTAAGTCATTTCTCCAAAAGAACGTTTACAGATTACCATTTGTTTCGTTTTCTTTAACTGGTGTAAATAACTTAAGGAAACTTTTTCGTAATGAAGATACCTTAGTGGAAAAGGCTTTAATAGAAAACAATATAGAGCTACCAGGATTGAAGGATGTTATTCAAGATTTCTCAGAGAGTAATAAGAGAATCATTTTTACAATGGGTAAAGGTGGAGTAGGAAAAACGACGATTGCATCTGCTATTGCAGTAGGATTAGCAGAAAAAGGACACCAAGTTCATTTAACAACAACCGATCCAGCTAGTCACGTCCATTATCAGTTCCAACAAAGCGCTATGAACGAGAGGCTAACTATTAGTAGTATCGATCCTAAGCAACAAGTGGAAGCATATAAGGCAGAGGTTATGGCTAAAGCGGCTCCAGATTTGGATGAAGAAGGACTAGCCTATTTACAAGAAGACTTAAATTCTCCATGTACAGAGGAAATTGCAGTATTTCGTGCATTTGCGGATGTGGTAGCAAAGTCAGATAATGAAATAGTTGTCATAGATACGGCTCCAACAGGACATACGCTACTGCTGCTTGATGCTGCTCAGTCTTATAGCAAGGAAATTTCTAGGTCTACAGGAGAAGTGCCAGAAAGTGTAACAAAACTACTTCCAAAACTAAGAAATGAACAAGAGACGGCTGTTGTAATTGTAAGTTTAGCTGAAGCAACGCCAGTGTTAGAAGCAGCCCGATTGCAAGAAGACTTAAAGCGAGCCAGCATTCAACCTACATGGTGGGTCATGAATCAGAGTATGTATGCAACAGGAACAAAAGACCCAGTATTGAGTGGAAAAGCAGCTTCGGAACTCTTTTGGTTACAAAAGGTGAGCGACGAACTAGCTGAGAAGTGTGCCATAGTACCATGGATGAAAGAAGAAAAAATAGGCTATGAAAAATTAAAAGACTATTCCCATTAGGAGGAACATCAATGGATAACAAAAACTATCATGAACTTATTAAAGGTCGCATTTTTATAGGTGGAGCAGATGACGTACAAGATATGTTGAATAACGAAAAAGTAGACGTTGTGTACGATTTACGTGCGGAAGCGCCAAATGAAGAGGTTACGTACACTCGCTTGCATAGCCCGATTGTAGATGATGCAGCAGATCAAGATGAATCCATTAAGACTTCTGTTGATCACGTTGTAAAAGCATACAACGAAGGAAAGAATATTTACTTCCATTGTCAAGGAGGCAGCAATCGTACAGGTACAGTCGCAATCGGCACATTGCTATCCTTAGGCGAAGCTACTACAATGGAAGAGGCAGAGAAAATTGCTAAAAAAGCTCGTCCAAAAATTAACGTAAAACCTGAAATGAAAGAAGCTTTAGGGAGAGTTTACGGGAAATAAGAGGGGAATGGATTTTACATGTTACAGATAACAGATAATGCGAAAGAAATGATTCAAACTGTATTGAAAGAAAATGGAGCGGAAGGAATTCGCTTGTTTGAAGTAGATGGGTGCTGTGGACCACAGTTTGCTCTTTCACTTGATGCACCAGAAGAAAACGATCACGTTGAAACAATCAACGGAGTTGTAGTTGCGATGGAAGAACACATTGTGAAAGTGGAAGGACTAGTTTTAGATCTAGAAGAATCGGAAAATGGCACAGGCTTAGTGTTAATTGGTGCGGATGGTTGTTGCTAGTAAGTACTCATATAATATTTAAAAAGAGTAGTCACAGCTGAATTTGGCCTTTGACTACTCTTTTTATTGTTTTCTCTGTGCGCGCCAAGAAATGTGAATGGACACAATCTCTATAATTCCTTGCCACAATTCATCACTTTCGAAACAAACAACACAACTCTTCCGACAACAGATTATTAATTTCTTTTTGATTTAGATCGTAATAACTCCACGTTCCACGTGTTTCCTTCGTAATAATCCCTGCATCTAGCAAAATCTTTAAATGATAAGATAACTTCGACTGCGCCATACCTATCATAGGCGCTAAATCACAAACACACATTGCACCTTTTTCCGTTAAAATGTTCATAATTTGTAGACGTTTTTTATCAGCAAGAGCTTTAAACTTACTTTCATACGAAGCGAAGATTTTATCTTTCGAGATGTCCTGTATAAAGATTTCTTGTTTCATAAAATCACCTTCTTCAAAGAATTAATCAAATTTTATTGATACTTATATCGTATGTTTTATGGCATCAGAAGTCAATGTGTAATGTGGAATTTCAAATAATTTAAAGGAAATGTAATTCAAATGTAGAAATGTAAGGGATAGTTAATCAATAAAGGAGTTCATAGTATGTTTCAAATATTCGATACTAATGACTTAGAAAAAACCTCTTTCATACATAACGAAGTCCAGTACAATATCATTCACCGAATATTAGAAGGTGACAATGCCATAAGATATATGTCTAGAGATGGCAACTTAATTTACGCACAAACACCAGGAAATAATCCTTGGCTATGGATGGATAAAAAAACCAAAGAAGAAGAAAAAAATGAGTTAGTTAACAAACTCTTATCCTTTTTAGCTCACGTAAAAATTCCTGGTATCACGGCGGAACCAAATCTAGCCAATTATTTTGCAGATGAGTATGCAAGAAGGAATAATAAATCATACTCATTAACGATGGAAATGGAAGCATATGAACGAACGGAAGTTTTACCTCCTAAAACGGTACAAGGAGAAATGAAGCTTCCTTCGGATAATGATGTGGAATATATTGCACAATTTCTTTCTGGATTTTATTTAGATGGTCATGGATTGGAAGTTGATCCTATAACGCTACTTGGTAAGGCAAAAAAAATCATAGATACTGGAAATCTTTATATATGGGTTGTAGACGGAATCCCTGTTTCCATGACAAATGTTTCACATCGGTCACCACGACATGCCAGAATAAACAGTGTGTATACACCACCTCAACAGCGTAAAAAAGGTTATGCAAGTGCTTTAGTTCATGAAGTGTGTCGGGGAATTGAACGAGATGGACTAACACCAATGTTATATGCCGATGTTCAGAATCCTACTTCTAACAAAATCTATCAAGACTTAGGATTTAAGGTGTGTGGGAAAATTAGAGAGTTTTCATTCATTACTGAGTAGTGAATAAAGGTGGAATAGATTTGAATATAGCAACAGTGGACGTTAAGGTACAAGTGAATGAAAATGACTTTACGGAGAGGGAATTGAAGCTACTAGAAGTACTTTTCTTAAACATAGCTGCACCAGCTAATGCACAAATTACTGGGATTGGATTAGCTTTCAATCCTCTAAGCTTGGGAGAGAAAGATATTTTTTACATGCAATTTGCATGGCAAAACTCTCTTGAGGATAAAGTTTATTCAGAAATGAAAGAAACGTTAAATAGAAGGTTTGAAATTGCATTGAAAATGTCTAACATTGAAGGGGTAACTATCAAATTAATTGAAAATTCATTTGCAACAACTATATAGATAAATAAAAGGAGATGTAAAGTATGATCCCACAAAGAGTTAGTTTATTAACAATCGGGGCAGTAGACTTACCAGCTTTACGCGCATTTTATCAAAAATTTGGCTGGGAAGAAGGAGAAATAAGCTCCGACAATTATGCAGTATTTAAAACAGCTGGTGTTATTCTCTCCATTTTTCCAATTGAAGAATTAGCAAAAGATGCTGGAGTGGAGATTAGTAAAGATATAGAATCGTTTCGTGGTGTCACATTTGCTATAAATGTAGATTCAGTAGAAGATGTGGGTACAACGATAGAAGCAGTTAGACAAGCTGGTGGAAAGATTCTTCGTGAACCAAGTGATGCGTTTTGGGGCGGAAGAACGGCCTATTTCGCGGACCCGGAAAATAATTTATGGGAAGTCGCTTGGAACCCTTCCTCTGTTTTTGATGAACGTGGGGCAATGTTAAGCTTTTAATATAAAAAATAACCTTAGAGATAGGGTTATTTTTTATAAAAGGATTGGTGAAATAAATAAACTTAGCCTACAGAAAGTAAGCCAAACTGATGTAGTTTTGTGTTTATCAGAAGCAAAAAATTTACCCCTTAAGAAAAGCAAATAAATTTCTTTACAAGTGTAAAAAAATATATTCCAAAACCTATTAACTGCAAAGTTATAGACTATTTTCTTAAAAATAACGGAGCAAGTATAACCTCGATTGACTAATCCTTTATCAAAACAAATTCATCATCTTTTAACCGAATAACTTGCTGACCCATTTTTTGTTCGAATTGCAATAATCGCTGTTCAATCGTTAAACTCTTTTTGTTTCGGAATAAATCTTCTCTGTCATAGTGAGGGAAGACTAATTTGTCTGTTAGCTTTAATGCATCTAACTTCTTTAACTTAGTTGTGTTCATTTCTGGTGTAAAAAATTGTGCAACTTGAATGTTGCTGCCTAATACCATTGCTCCAGCACTAACCCCTACTATTACTACGTTTTCCTTTGCTAAATTTTTCAAGATGTTACTGGCACCACTTTTTTTCAAATTCATTAGTAAATGGAATGGATTCCCACCATTAATGTATAGTACATGGTAGTCTAGAAGAGAAGAGGCATCGTCCGTTTCCACGTCTAAAAATTGTACTTTCTGAAATCCCATTTCTTTGAATTCTTGATGTGCCTTTTTGGCAAAGCGATTATTTTCTTTTTGAGCGGAAGCGGTAGTGATTATAACTGCATTTAAGTTAAGAGGTGAGTCTTCTATTAGTTCGAAAAACGCCTCTTTAATTTCATCTGTATAAAAACCGCTGGAAGTCATTAATAATTTCATACTCTTGTTCACCTCTGTACGTTAATAATTCTATAAACACAACAAAAAACCTTTTATTTGAGAAAATGGGAACTTGAACTTGTGTAGCGTCGTCTATTTTATGAAAGAAAGGGGGAAGCGGATGGAGAACAACAAGTTAGAAAATCATGAGCTAATGGAATCACTAATCGATGAATATGGCACTGATTTAAAGAGATTAGCTTACATGTATATCAAAGATCATGCATTAGCAGAAGACATTCTTCAAGATGTTTTTGTTTCTTGCTATAAAAATATAAATAACTTTCGAATGGAAAGCAGCTACAAAACTTGGTTAGTTAAGATAACGATTAACAAATGTAAAGATACATTAAAGAGGTGGAGTTTTCGTAACCTTATTTTTAAAGAAAAGGTAAGTTCCATAAACATAAATCAGACTACGCCAGAGCATGTTCTAATTGAGAATGAGGAAGATATCCTCTTATATGAACAAGTAATGAAGTTACCAATCCAGTTTCGTGAGGTTATTATCCTTTTTTATTATGAAGAATTACATATTGAAGAGATTAGTTCGTTACTAGGTGTAAAAGTGAATACGGTTAAAACGAGGTTACATCGGGCAAGGCAGAAATTAAAAGAGATGTTGAAGGGAAGTGGGATGCATGGATGAAAAGTTCAAAGGACTAAAGAGTAGGTGGAATCGATCTATTTTACATGATGTAAAAGTTTCTCCAACTGAGAAACAAAGAATACTCCGTTCATTACAACAAGCTCCGAAACGACGTCCGCCCTTCAACTATTATGTGGCAGTAGCAGTAGCATTTCTATTATTTATTGTTTTAGTCCCAAGTTTGTTTTCGACAAAAGAAGAAAGTGTACGGAGTTTTAATGCTAGTGAATCGTTAAAGGATATTTATGGATATAGTGTTTTTATATCAGAATATGATGATTATATTATTAAATATGTTCAAAAAACACCAAATGACCAGGGCGGGGTAGATACTACTTTTTACTATGTAAGAGATATAGGTGATAATCTACAAGTAGAGGTACGTGAGCAAGAAGATATTATATTCGGTTTTTCAGAACTTCAAGATGTTATTTTTAGTGTCATGTATAGTGACCGCACTTATACAGAATCAGAGTTGAGTGCACCGTACCGAGGATTTTATAACGATGTGAAAGTAAATTATGAAGTAGTATCAATAGAAAATGAGCACTATTATGTAGCATCTTTTAATGCATTAAAAGGTGGATCGTATCAGATAAGATACAATACGGAAAAATTAGGAAATAAGGAATATGAGAAGTTACTAGAAGACTTTGTTTTTGGTATGTATGATTTTTCGTATAAGGGGAGCGGTTGGAAAGTTATTTTATTCACCTTGAGTCTATTCTTGTATGCTGTTTCATTTGGTTTTATTGGGTTTGGGCTTATTACTTTTTTAATAAGGTTAGAAAGGTTAAAAGGTGGGGCTATGATGATGGTTGGGATTATCATTATGGTTGTTTTATCGTACTTAAGTCGAGTATTGACTTCATGATAACACTATTTTAAAGAAGGAAAAGCTGCTCCATTTATTTGGGCAGCTTTTCCTTCTTTTAATACATGTTAGGTGGTACTTCACGTAACACTTGTGGTAGTGTATTGTGCATGTAAGGTGGAGCTGGTTGTAAGGTAGGCCTTTTGGCTAGTGGATCTGGGTTCTCTACGTAATTGAATGTTCCTAGCCCATCCATACTTGTTCCGTGTGCCCATCTACCAGTTGCACTCTCATTACCACTTGATAAATTGAATAGTGTATATGAAACTCCTTGTTTTTCCAACTCTTTTGGGAATGTACTTGGTACAACAACATTTTCTTTTGCTTCCAATTCTTTAATGGCAGCAATCCATTGATTTTGATGCATGCAATCACGAGCAATTAACCATGAAAGCATGTCTCTCACACCGCGATCTGTCGTTTGCTCATATAGTCTAACTGCTTGAAGGCGACCTTGAGATTCAGCTGTTAAGTTTGCTCGGAAATCAGCAAGTAAGTTGCCGCTAGCAATAATGTAACCAGCGTTCCAAGGAACACCAACACTATTTACTGGCATTGCTCCTAAACCTGATACTATGGCATGTTGAGGATTCATCCCACCAAGAATGGCACCGATTACTGGATTTTCAGCGGCTTTTTCCAAATCTCCAACAGGTGCCCCATCTAATAATCTAGCAATCATCGTAGAAAGCATTTCAATATGGGCTAACTCTTCAGCACCAGTGTCCATTAATAAATCTTTGTATTTCCCGTTACCTCTTAAGTTCCAGCCTTGAAACATATATTGCATCGCAACAGATATTTCACCAAATTGTCCACCTAAAATTTCTTGTAACTTTTTTGCAAATATTGGATCGGGTCTTTCGGGCTTTGCGTTATATTGAAGATCTTTTACATGATAAAACAATTGCACACACCTCTCATCAAATTGACTCATCAACATACTTTATTAAAATTATTAGTGTTAGGTGTTTGTCTTGTAAGAGAAATTTTAGTGGCGCGAAAAAAATAAGTATTTACTATTCTTATAGTGTAAATGTTTTTTCACTATTTTTCGTACATCGAAACGTGTATGATAGATAGTAAATTGGTCTCATAAACATACGGGGGTATGTAACATGTTTTTTAAACAGAAGGAAAAACAAATAAAAAAACTACAATTCGAAAATGAAAATGTTGTGTTGAATATAAAAGATAACAGCTCCATTAGTAAGCAAATTTCTATGATTGGGTTAACAAAAACGGATTTGCAAATTATGAAAAGTCTGGAGCCGTTTGTTTTAGAAAAAATAGATTCTATTGTTATTAGGTTTTATGAAAACTTAGAAAACGAACAATCTCTGAAAAGTATTATAAATGATCATAGTTCCGTTGAGAGATTAAGAGGAACGTTAAAACGTCATATTACGGAAATGTTTAATGGTGTAATAGATGAGGAATTTTTCTATAAAAGAACAAAAATTGCCCATATGCATGTGAAAATAGGGTTGCAAACGAAATGGTACATGTGTGCATTCCAAGATTTATTGTTAGCTTTGACTGATTTAATAGAAGAGAATTTAGAAACAAAAGAAGAGATCTTGAGGGCTTTTAGAGCCGTTACGAAAATATTAAATCTAGAGCAACAATTAGTATTAGAAGCTTATGATCTTGAAACAGAACGATTAAAAGAAGTAGTTGCCAAACAAAAGACTGAGATTAGAACGAGTGTTGCTTTGGCTGCGGAAAATTTAGCAGCGATTGCTGAAGAAACAAATGCGTCTTTCTATCAATTAAATGTTCAATCAGAGGAGATTGTTTCGTTTGCTAATAAAGGTACGGAACTATCGTTGTTAGCCGAAGACCGTTCCCAAAAGGGACAAGCACAAATAGAAAAACAAAACGGAAATATGGATAACATTCAAACGTCCGTCCATGATATCTCAAGTGACGTAGAAAATTTATTAAATATAACTCAGCAGATGCAGGATATTGTAGATATCGTAACAAGTATTGCAGATCAAACAAACTTGTTGTCTTTAAATGCTGCGATTGAAGCAGCAAGAGCTGGTGAACATGGAAGAGGATTTTCAATCGTAGCTCAAGAAGTTCGTAAGCTTTCGGAAGAAACGAAGAAGTCTGTTTCGAATGTTTCTGAATTGATTAATAATACAAATACGCAAGTAACACGATTAACTGCTTCTCTCGATAAAATTATAAAAGCAGTTGAAAGTGGAAATGAATTAATGGATGAAACGGAAAATCATTTTAAAGACATTAACCGAACGATGGGTGAAACGAAAGAGCAGAATAATAAAGTTCAGAGCGAATTAGTTGCTTTCAAAAATGTGTTATTGGAATTAGGAAAGGCGTTTGAAGAAGTTGCTTTGTCAGCAGATCAGTTAACAATGATAACAAATGACATGGAATAATAGGGTTAGAAAGGAGATAAGATGACGTATTTATTAATAGCGGTTGCAATCATAATATTAGCTGGTGGCTTATTTGTCACTATTTCACTTGCTTCTAACAGTGATCAAAACTACGATAACGCGACAAAAGGTAATTTATCAAGACTAACTTACATTTATATCGCTTTAGTTGTATTTCTAGCAGCTGGATTAGGATTATACATTTGGAAGTTCGTTTAAACATAGTGAACACAGTCTTTCTTTTAAAGAGGCTGTGTTTATTTTTTTGTCGAACGATTACAGTTGTTTTATTTTGGAAAGTGTAATATAGTACATTACAAGAGTAATGCACTATGTCGGATAGGTGGTGTGATTTTGAAACTAAATGACGATAAACCAATTTATGTCCAAATAGCCGAGTGGTTGGAGACAGAGATTTTAAACGGGAATTTTAAAAACGATGAAAAAGTTTATTCCCAATATCAGTTAGCAGAAGTCTTTAACATTAATCCTGCAACAGCTGCAAAAGGACTAAACATCTTAGCAGATGAACAAATTCTCTATAAGAAAAGAGGGTTAGGAATGTTTGTAACAAATGGAGCGCAGGACATTATTTTGGCGAAGCGAAAAGCATATACGTTAAAAAGGTTAGTTGCCGAGGTTGTAATAGAAGCAGAACGTTTAAATGTAACAAAAGATGAATTGATCATGATGATTAAAGAAATGAAGAGCGGGGAGGAAGGAAGATGAATGTAGTAGAGTGTAAAGATGTTTCTAAAAGATACTACGGGGGAACTCACTACGCATTAAAAAATACGACTTTTCAGATTGAACAAAATAAAATTACAGGACTAATTGGAAGAAACGGTGCAGGGAAATCAACATTATTAAAGTTGATAGCTGGATATATGTATGAGACTACTGGAGATATAAAAGTGTTTGGTGAAAGACCATTCAATAACTTACTGGTTTCAGCAAATAGCATTTTTGTAGACGACAAAATGAGCCTTCCAGCGACACTGAATGTTTCCGAAATATTACAAGTGACTGGCACCTTTTATGAGAGGTGGGATCATGAGTTGGCTCAGCGTTTGTTTGATTATTTTAGCTTCCATCCGAAGCAAAGCCACCAAAGCTTATCAAAAGGAAAGAGTAGTACGTTTAATATGATTTTAGGGTTGGCATCTAGATGTGCTTTAACGATATTCGATGAGCCAACAACTGGAATGGATGCAGCGGTTCGGAAAGATTTTTACCGTGCTTTACTGAAAGATTACTTGGCAAATCCAAGAACAATTCTATTATCAAGTCACCATATGGAAGAGATTGAAGACATTATTGAAGATGTTTTGTTAATTAACGAAGGGAAAGTAGTATTGCATATGCCCATTGAAGAGTTTAAGGAATATGCAGTGGCATTTACGGGGCCAGCACCGGTTTTAGATGATTGGCTTGCTGGTAAAGACAGAATTCATACGAAAGAATTAGAGTTTGGTAAAGTATATACGGTTGTGAAAAATGATTTTTCGAGTGAAATGCTGGATATGGCAAGGCTTAAAGGATTGGATGTTTCGAAGGTTTCAGCAAGTGACTTAAGCGTCTATATGACAGATAAAACGGTAGGGGGAATAGATGATGTATTTAAGTAAACCGTCTGTTTCTGAGATTGTGAAAAAGCAGTACCTATATAAATTAAAGTCAGTGAATGTATATACTCCTTTAGTATTAGTTCAATTAATGGCTGTGTTATTTTCACTTATAAGTACAAGTTCATCTGGTTCTTATTCTGGTGGAGTTGGAATAATGAGAGCTCACTATTCTGTAGATGTAGTGATTGGCTTTACACTCGTGTGGGCATTCATTATCTCTTTCACTATGGCAACGAAAGTGTATCGAGAAGACGATTTTACTTTCGTTACAAATCGATTGACTTATAGCTTATCTAATATATTGTTTCTCGTTTCCATTACAATCTTTGCTGCTATTACTAGTATTTTATCAGGGCATTTGTTGAATGTGGTTGCTTCCATTTATCACTCGAATAAGCCATCAATCTTTTACCATGACCTAGATATAACTCTAAAGATGTATTTGACTGGCATTGTCGTGACAATTTTGATTATGCTGTTTGTAAGTTCTATTGGATATTTTGTAGGTGTGTTAACACAGTTGTTACCAACCTTAAAGTTTGTGCTACCAGTTGTTTTTATTGGGATGTTCATGATGCAACTGTCTTTTATTCCAACAATCTTTGAGTTTTATTTTCAAGAAAAGATATTTTCTCTTTTTCTTCTTAAACAATTAGTTACGGTATTTTTGTTGTTTTCAGCAACAGTCTATCTTTCTAAAAGAATGGAGGTTAGACAATGACAGCTATATTGGTAGTATGGCCATTAATATTGTTAGTTTTGGTTGTTATTTTTACTATGTTCTTAGTTAGAGGAAGAGATAAAGCAAAGAATAAATATTCTTCTTCAAGAAAAAGGTTCACTATATTGTATGGTTATGTTGGAATCTTAATAGTTGCACTTGTTGTTTCACCTTTTATACATTCTGAAGAGGTGAAGGTAGATTTAGCAGAAAGAGAGTTTGAGTCATCTGAACAATTTAAGATATCCGAGGAGATTTATGCTGGCAGGATTTCATCAGTTGATGAAAAACTAATCCAAAAGCGAAGTGAGTTTAGTCTTCCTGAAAATAAGTTAATTCTAAAACATTTTCACGAATACAACCCGTTAGAAGTAGTAGTAGAGCGTCTGGAGGAAGATGGAAATAAAGTAGAAATGTTAGTAATTAAGCGACGTGTAATTGATAACGGAGTGGACTTTTCCGACAAATTTGACCCAGTAAATGTAACGGTAGACGAGGGGAAAATAGAGATTACTCGAATGTATGAACAAGAATTAAGGATTGGTGTTGTGCAACATGGATTTCCGTTCTATTTATTTACAGATAAAAATCCATACGGAATGAACCATGACTATTCATACATTAGTGATGAAATTATCTATCTCCGTGTCCCAAAAAACATCGAAATCATCCATGACGAAAACCACGTCTACCTATACGAAATAGGCAAATAATATTAACAAAAATTACAGGGATGTTTAAACAATATTACGGGTGCCAGGCACCTGTAATACTGTTGAAATACAAGGGAGGAATACTAGTTGAAAGTTGCGTTTTTTATTTTACTTGTAATCTTTTTATTAATTTTATATATGTATTATTTTTTATTGGTACCCGCTCCTTTTTAAACAACTTACAATTTATATAAATTAGGGTGACGCATAGGTTCAGAGAATGAGCCTATGCGTTTTATTTTTGTTTCAAAAGAATGTTATGATTGTTTTACCACATATTTAGGAGGAAGTAGACATGATTTCTATTACATTCCCTACAATTAAAGAAGCATGCAAGATTGCGAGCTTCATAGGAACCTTAAATAAACAGAACGAGCATCACATCGGTTATATCGGTACAAAGGTAGAGGAGATTGAAAATGCTCTTTTGAATGACTTCAGCGATATTCCTTTTCATAAAAGCTTTGTAATGGCGTATGAAGATAACCAATTAGTAGGTGTATTAGGATTTGATGTTGACTTAGAAAATGAACAAGCCGAAACATGGGGTCCATTTGTAGTGCATTCAAAATCAGGAAAGATTAGTGATTTGATGTGGGACTCTATTCTAAAGATTGTACCTAGGGAAGTAAAAACTCTTAGTTTCTTTGTTAATGAATCTAATAGAAATTGTCTAGATTTTGCCGTTAAACAATCTGCTGAAGAAAAAGGACTTCACTCTATTTTAACGATTACAAAAGAACAATTAGCGGAACAATACATTGGTGGAATGAAGGAAATGGCTGACCAAGAAAGAATGGCTGTTGTTGATTTACATAACGAAATTTTTCCTAACACTTACCTATCTGGCAAGCGAATGATCGATAACGTCAATGAACTTAATAAACTATTTGTTTGTAAAAGAGATGGTGAATTTGCTGGATATATTTATGTGGAGGCAAATCCTGAATTTGGAGATGCATCGATTGAGTTTTTTGCAGTTAGTCCAGCGTATAGAGGTAAGGGTATAGGGAAAGCACTACTATTGCACGGTGTGAGTTGGCTATTATCTTTTGATTCTATTAACAAAATTCAGTTATGTGTGAATGCAAAAAGTGAACAGGCCATTCGGTTATATAAAAAGATAGGGTTTGAAGAGATATACACTTTAGTTTACTTGGAGAAAGACATTTCTTAGAAAGAGGTGTAGAAAATGAAGTTTACAGAAAAGGTTGTTATCGTGACTGGTGGGGCTAACGGTATCGGGAAAGAAATAGCAACTATGTATGCCGAAAATGGAGCTAATGTTGTACTTGCAGACATAGATATTGAAGCAGGTAAAAGTGTTAAAGAAAATATATTGCAAAACGGTGGAAATGTAGAATTTGTTCTAACAGATGTTAGTAAAGAAGAAAGTGTCCAACAATTATTTTCACATGTTCATGACAAATTTTCTAAAGTAGATATTCTCATTAATAACGCTGGGAAATCTATATTCAAACCGTTTTTTGAAATGTCGCTTAATGAATGGGACGATGTCTTAAGCACAAATCTTAGAAGTGTTTTTCTTTGTTCAAAAGAAGCAGCGAGAGTGATGCGTAAAGGTGGAACTGGTGGATCGATTGTTAATATTGCTTCTACACGTGCGATGATGTCTGAACCTAATTCAGAAGCATATGCTGCTTCTAAAGGTGGAATGGTAGCAATTACGCATGCGCTTGCCGCAACGTTAGGTGAATATGGCATTACGGTAAATGCCATTTCACCGGGATGGATTGAAACTGGGGAGTACGATGACCTAAGAGAAAAAGACCATAAACAACACTTTTCTGGCAGAGTTGGCAAACCTGCTGACATTGCACGTGCATGCCTTTATTTAACTTCACCAGAAAACAACTTTGTTACAGGAACCAACCTAGTAGTAGATGGTGGAATGACAAGAAAAATGTTATACGAAGAATAACAGATGCTAGGTGCTTTTCGACAAAAGTCGACGAGTGCCTGGCACCTTTTGTTGAAATTTTATGTTTTTCCTTCTTTTGTTATGGGTAGTAAATCTAGGAATCTACTAAAGGGAGGAAATATTTTGAAGATTTTTGGCACTTTATTTCTATCTATTTTGTTAATCGTAAGTCCAACGTTAGTATTAGCATCAGAGCAAGAAGAAAAAGGGTTTGAGCAAGTAGAAGGTGAAGAAGTTGTAGTGTTGGTAACAAATGAATCGGAAGAGCATGCTGACGGGAAAAAAGAAGAAAAGACCATGGATGTTGAAGAAGAAATTGTTAATGATGTATCAGAAGAGGTAGAGTTGGTAGAGGAAGAAGTAAAAGTTGAAGAAAATGATTTAGTAGGGGAAGGACATATTAGTGGTTCGGTGGATGTGGTAGCAGAACCAACCGCTGAAAAAGAAAATGAATATATGCTTCACCTTACTATTAATATAGAAAACAAACGTGAAGAACCACTTACCGATGTTTTAGTAGAATTGAAATTAGACAATTCTATTACCCTTTTAGACGAAAGTATAGTTACGAACAATCAGAACAATGTAATCTTTTCTTTAGGAACAATGGAAGCTTTAGAAAAGTTAACATTTACTAAATCAATCCTTGTCAATGCGACTCCAGGTATCCTGCAGAAAACGATCAATGCAAAGGTAACTGGAAATATTGGAGAGGAAAGCGATGTACTAGAGTTAAATGATATTCTTATAACAATACTACCTCGTGAGAATATTGTGAAAGACCCAGTGTACGTTAAAGGGCAATTAAAAGGGTCAATCGTCCAAAAAGACAAGGAACAGTGGAAGGCCAATATGAAGGTGCATTTATCAGGATTAGTAAAAGAGCGATTTAATACGTTAGAAGTTCAAATAGTACTACCAGAATTTATGGTTTGGGATAAAGTTAGGCAGATGAATGGAAAGCCTGTATTCCATCAAAACAATATCCTTTCCGTTGTTCTAGAAACTTACGATGAAGAAATCGTTTTAGATTTGGAAGCGTTTTTTATAAATGGTGTTGCTAACTTAAACAATAACGATTTTATCTTAAGGTTAATTACGGATGAACAGGATATCGAATTTTCTGTTGATACAATTTTAGAGTTTGTGGCAATTAGCGAAAATAGTGAAGTGACTGAAGGAACAGAAGAAGTAGAAGAGTCAGTAGAATCAATAGAAGCAGTTGAAGAGGAAGAAACAATGGAGCAACTACCTATTTCACCAGTTAATACGAATACTGGCAGTACTGGGAGTTTACAAAATGTAAATCAAGAGAATTTATCTGTTGTTGCCCTTCCGAAAACAGGTTCGTGGTTATCAAGTTGGATTTACCTTGCAGTAGGAACATTATTGGTAGCGGCAGGTTCTGTGTTGTTCTTCCGTTTTAAACCAGTTACAAACATTCAAGTATAGGGTTATCATCATGAATAAATGGAGAATTCTTAGTGTAAGTTTAATAGCTATTGGCATATTATTTTTATGTCTACCACTTTATCACAACTGGTCCGTTAACGAATCACAATCCACGTTACGTTCAGAGTGGAACTCATTAAATCGTGCGTATGCTTCAGATAATTCTGAAGAAAAATTTTTAACAAAAGAAGAGAGGTCTTCTTTAACACCCCCAACTAATCCTTTTCGAGAAAAAATTATGGAAAGTGGTCTAGTTGGACAGTTAAAGATACCATCCATTAATGTTGATGTTATGATAGCACCAGGTGTAACAAATGATGTATTGAAAAATGCAGTTGGATGGATGACTTCTACATCTTTACCTGAAGAAAATAGTAATATAGCAATAGCTGGACATCGAAGTCATACGTACGGGCAGTTTTTCCACCGTATGGGAGAAGTGGAGATAGGTGACATCGTGTATTTAGAAACACTTAGTGGAGAATACAAATTCGAAGTGTATGACATTTTAGTCGTTCTCCCTGATGACCTATCTGTCCTTGACCCAACAGATGAAGCAGAGCTTACTTTAATAACTTGTGAGCCACTTTATTCAGATGAATTTAGGTTAATTGTGAAGGCAAAACTATATAAACAGTAAAAAAGTTTGAGTAGGTCGGACTAAAATTCCGATTTCTACTCAAACTTTTTTTATAGTAGCGTTAAAATATAACCAGTAATCGCACCAGTTAACACAACAATCCAAGGTGGAAGTTTCCAAAACGTTAGCATGCTAAATAAGAAAGCTGCGATAACAAAGTCTATAGTAGACACAATAGTACTTGTCCAAATCGGATAATAGAACGCTGAAATTAAGATTCCAACAACGGCAGCGTTAACTCCCATAATTGCACCTGTAATTTTAGGGTTGTTTCTAATAATGGCCCAAAATGGAAGTGTACCAAAGATAAGTAAAAATGCTGGTAAGAAAATCGCGACTGTAGCAAGTATTCCGCCTTGCCAACCGTTCATTACTGCACCAAGATAGGCAGCAAATGTAAACAATGGACCAGGTACAGCTTGAGCCGCACCGTATCCCGCAAGAAAGGCTTCTTCACTAATCCAACCAGTAGGAACAAATTCACGCTCTAATAGTGGTAAAACCACGTGTCCTCCACCGAATACTAAAGATCCCGCACGATAAAAGCTATCAAACATAGCTATCCACCCTGAAGATGTAACTTCTCTTAATATAGGTAAAAGTACGAGTAAACCAAAAAATATAGTTAAACAAATAAGAGCAAAACGTTTTGATATAGGAAAGGAGCTATTTTCCTTTGCTTCTTGTTGATTTTCTTTAAAAAGAAGGTATCCAACAAAAGCCGCAATAAGAATTACAGCTACTTGTGATAAGGTAGTTTGCCATAAAAGCGTCCCAATTAGTGCAAGTAAGGCAATTGTTTTTCGCTTTACATCTGGGGTTAAATTTTTCGCCATCCCTAAAATGGCATGTGCGACAATAGCTACAGCAACTATCTTTAAGCCTTGAATCCAACCAAGGTCTGTAACATTCATTGCTTGTAAAAATAATGCAAATAAAATTAGTGCAACAACAGAAGGAAAGGTAAAGCCAATAAAAGCTATGATTCCTCCGATGATTCCTCCACGCATAACTCCGATACCAATTCCAACCTGACTACTTGCTGGTCCAGGTAAAAACTGACATAGAGCAACTAAATCTGCATAACTCTTCTCATCCATCCATTTCTTCCGTCGAACATACTCTGTATGAAAATACCCTAAATGCGCAACAGGTCCACCAAACGAAGTAAAACCTAACCGCGTCGAAATAAGAAATATCTCTATCCAACGTCTTAACATCAGCTTCAAGCTCCTTTTATTACAATAATGTTAAAAGTGCCTGGCACTTTTAACATCATTGTAACATTCCATAACGATCTAATGGAAAGGTGGTTATGGATTTAATGAAATCTTTACATTTGAATGTATTTCGAAATTAGAAGGAAATTGGCTTTTTTATACAGAAATATAAGAGTAGATATTTTTGTGTGAACTTACGGAGGGATAAAGAATGTTATATACGAGCGGAAAACTTACAGTTCGATTGTTAGAAGATAGGGACAAAGAACTTTTAGTGAAATGGTTATCAGACCCGAGAGTACTAGAGTACTACGAAGGAAGAGATAATCCTCATGACTTAGATATGGTAAATGAGAGCTTTTACGATGAAACAGATGGTGTGAATGGCTGTCTCGTCGGATATAATGATAGCCCGATTGGTTACATTCAATTTTACGAAGTAGACCCGAAGTATCGTATGCTTTACGGCTATGAGGATGACGAGGAAATCATCTATGGTATGGATCAATTTATCGGTGAAGTGGATTACTGGAATAAAGGTATAGGCACATTACTCGTTTCATCGATGGTAGATTATTTATCAACCAACAAAAAAGCATCTAAAGTCGTTATGGACCCTCAAACATGGAATGAGCGAGCAATTAAATGTTATGAGAAATGTGGCTTTCAAAAAATTAAACTCCTCCCAAAGCAAGAATATCATGAAGGTGAATATAGAGATTGCTGGCAAATAGAATATTCAACGAAGGACGCGGAAAATTGAAGAACATAGGAATAGTATTATTGTCATTTATAATGCTTATTGGCTGCGTAAATAGTGTAACTATCGATTCGGAGGCTATCGAAGTTTTACCAAAGTTGAAAGAAAACAATCGCCACTACATAGAACATGATTTTCAGGACATTTCACACATTTTATATGACTATTCAAATAGTAAAGAAGAGGAGTTATCAGATGAAATTCTTCAGTCATTAAGAGTAAGTAATGGCCGACCTCCGTCCAACACTTTTACAAAAGAACAAATGATAGAGGATGTGGAAACATTCCATATAACAGTCAAGTATATGTATCCACTTTTTGAATATATGGGTGGGGACGAATCCTTTCATAAGGCAAAGACAGATCTGATTCAACATATCCGAAATCTTAATGATAATACAAAGTTAGATCAATACCAATTTACTGCACTATTGAGAAGCCATTACGATTTCATCGTAGATGGCCACTTCACCATTAATGAAGCTAAAATGGGAGATTTTCATCATGCACTGTATCTCACAGATCAATATAGCTTTTATCAAAATGAAGAGATGGAATTTATTTTAACATCTGATGAAAGTGTTAGTTTAGTAGCTATTAATGACGATCAACAATTAGAAAAATACTTATATCCAACCCTTAACGATAGTGGAGAAATCGTTTTTAATCCTGCCATTTTCTCTAGCCCTTTAAGTAATGCAGAAAGAGATTGGAAATTAAATTTAATAGATAATCAAGGAATGAAAGAAGTGTCTGTTAATTTGAGGCAAGAGTCAAAAGTGTTGTCCCATCACTTATCAGGTGCACGCTTTGCACTTACGGAAAAAGAAGGAGTTCCTTGGTTGCAAATAAGAAGTATGATGGTTTATGAAAATGATTCTTATGATTATAACGACATTATCGATACAGCTACAAAACTTAAAGGTAAGCCCTATTTTGTTTTAGATTTACGTGGAAATACTGGCGGAAGCATGTATGTGATGAAATATTGGATGGAGGATTTTTTTGGAAAGTCGATTGGGATTCACGCACAGCATCTTCATCTATTTTCGAAGACTAGTATGATTTTTTTGCAAGATACACTTGATAAGTATAAGAATAGTGGAGTTTCTCACCAATTATTTGAAGAGGATTTTTCTAACATTTTCAGATTGCAAGATATTGGAGAATTATCCGAGCCACACTGGGAAATCGAAGAAAAAGTATTTGGAAAAATCGATGACAATCACACACATATCTTTATTTTGGTCGATAATAATACAGCTTCAGCTTCCGAACATCTTGTTGCTGCATTAAAACAAGCAAATAATACAACCGTAATTGGCATGAACACAATGGGTACGATGATTAGTGGAGATTCTTTATCGTGGCAACTTCCTAATACAAAAGTAGAAATGTTAGTTCCGACATTCTTTAACTATAGCCCGGATTTAATAAATAAAGAAGGAATAGGTATTCAGCCTGATATTTGGGTTAGACCAGATCGTGCGGAACAACGAATAATTAATTTTATATTAAAAACTCTAAATAGTTTGGACGTGGAAAAATGAGTTTTTATTTATGCCTTAACACCAATTGTAGCGATTATATTTTTTGTTAATTGTGTGTCTTTAGCTAATAAAATACACAATGGTGATGAAAATACAGCGAATAATACAGGATGGGGAGCAATTATGATTGGATTTATCTCTTTAATTTTTTATCAAGTTTAATCAACTTGTTTCTATGAAATTATTTACTCTAAAAGAAGTGATTTGAATTATTAAGAGGTAACAAGATGAAAGTATATTTTAGGAGTGAAATTAATGAGTATGTACAGTAAAGAACAAATAAAAAGATTAGAAGAAAGCCATTTAAATATTGAGGTTCGTAGTTCAACAGAAGAATTAGATAAAATACTTTCTGATGATTTCTTTGAGATAGGTAGTTCAGGCAAGAAAATCTATAAAAAAGATTGTCTTACCAATGGATTATCATTAGATGAGATGTCTTTACATGATTTTGAATTTTGTCCATTAGCACCAGGTGTTGTACTAACAACTTATCTTGTTCATAATAAAACGAAAAATCGAAATACGTTGAGAAGCTCGATATGGAAGTTGATAGACGGGAAATGGAAACTTTATTTTCATCAAGGAACGGTAACGGATTTACAGGTAACAGACGTAGAGAATTAATTATTTTGATAAAAGACGCTGGGACATAGGAGAGGCTATAAAGAGTATACGACTGTTCTAGGAGACTTTTCAATTTATGTTCAATGGTTTTGCCACAACATCTTATATATCAAGTTCATTATTGAATTTTCCTTTAGTGAAAATAAACTTGAGAGACCTTATCAAGTTCATTATTAAACTTTTATTTGCTGGAAATGAGCTTGAGAGACCTTATCAAGTTCATTATTAAACTTTTATTTGCTAGAAATGAACTTGAGAGGCTTTATCAAGTTCATTATTGAACTTTTATTTGCTGGAAATGAACTTGAGAGGCCTTATCAAGTTCATTATTAAACTTTTAATTGGTGAAAATGAACTTGAGAGACCTTATCAAGTTCATTTTCGAATTTTTCTTTAGACAATATGAACTTCAGTGAAATTTTATCCCATCCTTTTTTAGTAATAAATTGTAATTCTATTAGTTTAAAACCTCCTTCAACCAAGCAACACCTTTCTTAATTTCCTCTTCACTCAAGCTCCCATACCCCATCACAATTTTGGATCTATGTCTCCCTTTTTCAAGTGCATATTGTTCAACTGGGTAAACGGTAACTCCATTATCATATACTTTTTGCATGAGCTTGCTCGTAAATTCGACATGCTTGAAGTCTACTACTAAATGCATTCCAGCTTTTTGTCCAATGATGGTAACGTGGGGGAAATGTTTATTAAGTTCCTGCACTAGCGTTTCACGCCTTTTCTGGTAAATACGTTTCATTTTTCTAATATGTTTTTGCAAATGTCCTTCTGTTATAAATCTTGCTAAAACTAGTTGCTCTAAGGAGGAATTATGTCGGTCCGAGTACCACTTTATGTGTTGAAAAGGTTCTACTAATTCTTCTGGCAAAACAGCATAGCCAATCCGAAGAGCTGGAGATAATATTTTGCTGAAAGTTCCAACATAAATTACTTTTTCGGGAGCAAGCCCCTGCATAGACCTCACTGGTACCCCTTCATAAGTAAATTCGCTATCATAATCATCTTCTACAATATAGCAGTTATGTTTACGTGCATACGTAATTAGCTCAATTCTTCTTTGAATTGGCAAAGTACCACCTAAAGGGAATTGATGAGACGGGATCACAAATAAGAAATGTGGCTGTTCTTTTACAGGAAGCTTACTCGGTATGATACCAAATTCGTCTGTTGGAATTGGCATAACGCATGCACCGCCTGTTGTGAAAATATTCCTCATTTCATCTGTAACTGGATCTTCTACTGCTACAAAATCACCGTGATCTTTTAGTAATTTTGTAATGAATGAGAGTGCTTGAGTCGCCCCAGATGTAATGACAATTTGTCTTGGATGGCAAGTTACACCCCTCATCTTTTTTAAATAAGTTGCCAATGCATGTTGTAAGTCACATATTCCTTTTTTCGGAAGGTAACCAAATAGACTGTTCGGTGAATCGAGACAAACTTCTTTGGCAATTTTCCCCCAAATAGGACGAGGGAATTGATCCATTGCGGGATT
Source organism: Bacillus alkalisoli (assembly GCF_002797415.1). Classification (GTDB taxonomy): domain Bacteria; phylum Bacillota; class Bacilli; order Bacillales; family Bacillaceae_I; genus Bacillus_CD; species Bacillus_CD alkalisoli. The sequence goes on along the minus strand of NZ_KZ454944.1, from coordinate 3,091,618 downwards.
CCCAGCTTTAAAATCAATTGTTTTGTCGCCCTTTGGAAAAGTTATATGATAATTCGGATCGGAATGCGCTTCACTTTTTATTTGTGAAATGGAAGTTCCGGTTGAGACAAAGGTACCCGATCGTGGGCGAATTTGTATATATCCTTCCGCTTCTAGTTGGTGATAAGCCTCTAAAATTACATTTCGAGAAATGCCTAAGGAACTTGCTAGCTCTCTAGAAGAAGGAATCTTCTCGTTTTCTTTTAAACTGTTATCTAAGATTTTTTGGCTAATTTTTTCATAAACTTGTTCAGTTAATGTTTTTTCGCTAGAACGATGGATTTCAAACCATAACACTGTTGTCACCTGCTTTTGAGTAAATCTGGTACTACGTAAATATTAGAAAATTGGTACTATTAAGGACCAGTATACCATGTTACGATGGGGGAAATGAACAACATGGGGGATATAGTATGAAAACAATAGGGTTAATTGGGGGATTAAGTTGGGAATCGACTTCTGAATATTATCGTTACATTAATGAAATGGTGAAGAGGCAAAAAGGTGGTTTACATTCTGCTAAAATAGTTATGTATTCTTTTAATTTTGAAGAAATGGTGGAATTGCAACATAGTGGAAAATGGGACATCGCAACAAAGAGAATGATCGAAGCAGGAAAAACGCTGCAAAATGGTGGGGTTGATATTATCGTTATTTGTACAAATACGATGCATATTTGCGCAGATGAAATGAGAGAGAACTTGGATATCCCGTTATTGCACATTGTGGATACAGTAGCTGAAAAAATTGAAGAACAGAAGATTACGAAAGTAGGGCTTCTTGGGACGAAATTTACGATGGAACAGCCATTTTATAAAGAGCTTTTGAAAAAGCAAGGTATTGAAGTTGTCGTTCCGAACGAGGATGACCGTCAAGTTGTCCATGATGTTATTTATGAAGAGCTGTGCAAAGGGAAAGTGAAAGAGAGTTCGAAAGAGAAATATTTAACAATTATCGAAAAGCTTCAGCAAGAAGGTGCAGGCGGAATCATTTTAGGCTGTACAGAGATTCCTTTATTGATTCAGCAAAAAGACACAAGTGTGCCGTTGTTTGATACAACGTATATACATGCAGTAGCTGCTGTGGAGTTTGCGTTGAAAGAGGAAAAATTACAAAAAGTATAAAGGTTAAGAATGGCTGTACGAAATTCAAGTGTAGTTTTAGACTTGGATTTTGGCCTTTTTTTATGATGGGGTTAATGCTTGTTTTGTAATGGCGATAGCGGCAATTGTAGCACCGTAAAACTGTAGGTAACTACCAATTAGTGTCATGAGATTGCCGGTAGTTGACTTAGACTTTTTTACATAAAGTCCACCGATTGCTTCAAGTCCAGCACCTAGAGATTGCAAACTATATCCAATCGTAATTTCAAGACTAAACGGGTCACTTTGTGTGCTTTCTGAGCTAGCCTCTAGTCCAGCACCTAGTGATTGAAGTGAGCTACCGAGTATATTGTAATCTTGGCTTTTGGTTGTAAGTGATTGGATGTTTAATGCGGCGCTATAGACTCCTGTTGCGTTACCTGAAGCTTGCGTAAAGCTACCTAATATACTTATGGGATCACTCTCAGGTTGTTGTAAAATTCCAGCGAACCCTTGAAGACTATTGCCGATACCTTGGAAGCTGTTGCCAATAATGATTAAATCATAAATAGGAGTTTGGTTATTAACGTATTCTGTTTCAGCAACCGCAACGATAAGCGTGCCAATGGATTGTAGCCATGCACCTGAAATATTCAGAGTTTCTGTATGAGAAAACATGTTGTCCACCGCGCTCATGTTAGAAGTGTGTTATGGAACAAAAGTTGTAGAGGGAGAAATTAACCCTTCTTCTTCTTTACGTATTTCGGCTGTCTCATTTGTTGCTTCAACCCCAGCGCCTAGTGCTTGCGCCCAGTTACCAGAGGCAGATAGTCGTTGAGCTTGGAGTTTTTTTTCTGGAGAAGTTACTGTAAGTTGTTGGGATACACCAATTGCTTCTAAAAAGTTGCCGATGGCTGAAATCCAAATCCCAAGTAAGATACCTTTTTCAAGTTCTGTGGCCTTTTCTCCTTTTGAATGGACCAACTTGGAAAAGCTAACAGCTTCGATGATTTGGCCAAATAGCTGTATCCATACGCCAGTTGCGACTCCTTGGAAGAGTTTTTCTTCAAGGGAAGATGAAGGATTAGCATTATGTTTGTCGGATTTGGAAATTTGGGATGAATTTTTAAAGTCCACCATCTTCACCTCTTCGTTCGTCATACTATTGTTTTTCTATTAAGGTAGAGTTGGTATTATTGTTGTCCACCGTAACCAGTACCGTATTGTGAGGTAGGGTAACTTTCATAACCTGTTCCACCAAAATTTGATTCTGTGTAACTAGGACTATAGCCAGGACCACTGAAACCAACACCAGGGTAACCACCACCGTAGCCAGGACCACCGAAACCAGCTCCAGAGTAACCACCACCGTAGCCAGGACCACCAAAACCAGCTCCAGGGTAACCACCACCGTAGCTAGGACCACCGAAACCAAAGCCAGGGTAACCACCACCAAAGCCAGGACCACCGAAACCAGCGCCAGGATAACCACCACCAAAACCTGGGCCACCAAAACCTCCTGCTGGGTAACCACCACCGAACCCAGTTTGATTAAATAGCGCACTACCAACTAATCCTCCAACTAAACCGCCTAATAGAGGGAATCCTATTCCACCAAAACCTCCACCGTGTCCTTTACCGTAACCACCATCGTGAGATCGAGGTGAGTATACGGAAGGTCCTCTCCAATGTTGTCTATACAATTGTAGTTCCTCCTCTTTCTGTATAATTTTAATCAAACTGCAAACTCTAACATTCTATTTCCGGGTACTGTACTCTGTATCATATGCCATAACCTATAAAACTTGTGGGCGCTTGTCACAACAAAGAAATATTACAAGAATGTTAAAGGTGCCTGGCACCTTTAACATTCTTGTAATAAAAAAAGTGGACTTCTAAAATGAAGTCCACTCTCTAATTAATCATTCCATATAATATTTACTAAATCGGTTAACGGGGGCTTGTAACCTAATTGTTTACCTAGTGAAACTATTTGTCCTTTATGGTGGTATTCATGGGTTGTTACGTGTGTAAATAACCAAAGAGGAGAGAATGTAGCTTCTCTTCCGTTAGAAAAGCTATAAACCTGTTCTTCAAATAACTCTCCTTCAGCTTTTTGGAAGAATTCTTCTACAAGTTGATTTACATTATGAAAAACACTTCTTAGCTCTGATACTGTTTCTGGAGTGCTGCCATTTAATACATCTTTTTCTTCATTTAAAAAACGAGAAATCCAAGTTTCATAGCATTTTGCCACATGTAAATGCAATTCTATCAATGACTTTCCTGAAAAAGAGATGTGCTCTTGTACTAAATCTTGAGGCGAGACGGATTCTAAATAAGAAAATAACACTTCTCTAGACTGTTTTATGTAAGCATATTGTTGAATTACTGACTTCATTTACCAAACCACCTAGCTAAAGAGTTTCCTTATATTCTAAGTGCAATTCACCGAATATTCAATAGGGAATTATCTGTATTTTAAAATAAATAAAAAAAGACTACAGGAGTGTTTCTGGTGCCAGGTACCTGAAACACTCCTGTAATAATTAAGCGGCTTTATCTTTTGTTGTATATGAATCTGTATTTTTTTCGTTTGCAACTTTTCCTTTGTATGCACAGTAAAGTAAGAATCCCGCAACTAGAATATAGCCCATTGTATATTCAGGTGATGCGTTAAAGTTTAATTGTGGTGCATGCATGAATCCAACAAACGACATTAGTGCACCAACCAAGGAGAAGATGGCTGCCTTTTTATATTGTTGATCAATAACGAAGGCGGTAATTGCTCCAAGTATGATGGCAGTGAACATAGCACCTTGGCCTAGTGGCACGATTCCTTCTGAAATGCCTGCGACTACTTCACCTGCAGGGTTGTTAAAGCGTGTCATCACATAGTTTGCGAAATAAGGTAACATCGCAATTGCAACTGCTGGAAAATATTTTTTATCATTAGATTGAAAAGCAGTTGTTACCATCGATAATCCAACAAAAACTAAGATTGGGGCAACAGCAGCTAAAGGAATAATGGAAGAAAGTGCAGCAATTCCACCAGTCATCGCGGCAATCGCGAAAACAACAGCATTTAATATACTATATCCTCGACCTGCTCCCATCTGTTTAGAACCAACTGTTGCAATATAAACAGTTGTTGGGAAAAGTCCACCAAACATAGCGCCTATCATTGTCCCTGCGCCGTCAACTGCTTGACATTCACGAACATCGTAAGAATCCCCGGCAGCAGCCATAGCATCCACATTATTCATCGTTTCAATTGCGTTATATAAAGTGATTGGTAAAATAACAGCCAGCAATCCAATTAACGCCCCAAATAAAAACGTCATACCTTCAAAAGCTGCTAAAGTTGGTAATATTGGATAAAATCCAATGTTTGCTAATCCATCGGATATTTTTTCAGGAGATTGATACCCCAAGACAAATGCTAAAATCGTTCCAATTAATACGGCAAAAAGTGTAGTTGGAATTTTGAAAGGCATTGCCATCTTTCCGATAACCCCAACAATGATAATGATTAATGATACTAATCCAACAACTGGAATGGAAAATGTGTTAAAAAGCATTTCTCCAGCGATAAAAGTTAATGCAACACCAGCTAAAGCCCCAAGCATCGCTGCACGCGGTAAATGATTGCGTATCCAGTTCCCGGTAAAGCTTACAGCAACTTCTATAAATCCACTTAAAAAAGCAGCCGCCACCGCAATTTTCCATGCAAGTTCAGGGTCTCCAGTTAACGTTTTTGCTGGTAGTAGTACTCCGAATAAAAACACAAACATAACTGGTGTACTGATCCCGTATGAAAGGGCCGTAACATCCGTTCGTCCTTCTTTTTGTGCCAATCGATTTGCCATGTATGCATAATATAGGTTCCCAACAATAACGGCAACCGCAGCACCTGGAATTACTTTACCGAAAACAATACTAGCAGGGAATCCTAAGCCTAGCATCGTTACGGCAATGATGACGAAGTTTGCTAAGTTATTTTGAAAGAGTGCAAAAAAAGCGTCTGTATCTTCTTTTTTATACCATGGATATACTACTGATTTCGTTGACATTTTTTCTTCCTCCTAGCTCAAGTGGGTTATTTCAGTTTGTTGTAAGAAGGTTACTTTGCCGTTTTGTAAAGATTGAATTCTTGCAAGGGACTCAACACGGTAACCGGTATCAAGAAGTTGCTGTCTACCAGGTTGAAAAGATTTTTCTATTACGATGCCGATTCCAGTCACGGTTGCACCAGCCTGCTCTACAACATTTGCTAAGCCCAATGCAGCCTGACCATTAGCTAGGAAATCGTCTATGATAAGAACTCGGTCGTTTTTTTCTAAAAATTCTTTTGAGACAGTAATCTCGTTTGTTTCTTGTTTTGTAAATGAATAAACACTACTTGTAAAAACATTGTCTTGAAGAGTGAGAGATTTCTTTTTTCTTGCAAAAATAAGAGGAACTTGAAGCATGTTTGCCGCCATAAAACTTGGTGCAATTCCGGAAGATTCTAATGTCAAAACCTTTGTGATTTGGTCATCTTTGAATCTATCAGCAAACTCTCTTCCAATCTCAATCATGAGATCTGTGTCTATTTGGTGGTTAAGAAAAGTGTTCACTTTAAGTACACCGTCTGATAGGACTGTTCCTTTTTCTAAAATGGCATGTTGAAGTTGTAACATGATGATGCCTCCTTTTGTTAGGGTAAGGTGGTTTGAAAAAACAAAAAAGCCGAACGCCTTTAGTCGTTGTAAATAATCTACAAGTGACCAAAGACATTCGGCTTATATTTACTGTTGAAAGGAAATATAAAGTCGACCGTGCTTATCGTTAACTAGTGAGACTAGTAAACTAAAAGCAAAGTATCATTCAGTACTCGTAGTCAAACCATTTACGGTGGTTTGGTAGAAACTTGTAGGCCATATCCCCACTATTATACGAGAGTATTAAATTAAGGTTCGTAATTCCATGATTAATAGTAGTGATTATAAAACAAAAACATCCATTTGAAAACCCCTTTGACTAAAAAAACGAATAAAAATATTCAAAAAACCAAAAAAGTTCGGCTTCGACATAGGTGCCAGGCACCACCCGAAATTTGTCGAATCAATTGGTTTTGTAGTGTTTGATTTGCAAATAGTTTTTTGATAATTTAGTAGTGAGAAATCAATAAAGAGGTGATTGTTTTACAATGGCAAGACGAAAGAGAGAATGGAAACCAGATCATTTTTATCATGTAGGGTGTAGAGGGAATAGGAAGGAAGCGATATTTAGAAATAGAGCTGATTTTCATGCATTTTTCTATATACTTGATTATATTTATGACAAGGCACCATTCGAAATTACTTCATATTGCTTAATGACTAATCATTATCATTTACTAGTTCGAACAAAAGAATTAAATCTATCTGCATTAATGGGTTTACTGAACAAGAGGTATGCAACTTACTTTAACAGCAAATACAACTTAACAGGCCATGTATTTGAAAACCGTTTTTTCAGTGAAGCTATCACAGATAGAAAAGGGTTGATGGACGTAAGTCATTATATTCACTATAACCCCGTTAAAGCTAATATAGTAAAAGATCCAAAAGAGTATAAATGGAGTAGTTATCAATACTTCAATCCACAACAAACTTCAAATAGTATTCCCCAACCATACATCAACATAGAGCCACTGCTTAACTTATTTCAAGGAAAAGATGACAACGAAAGAAGTTTTCATTACAGGGAGTATTGTAAAAATCTCCAACGAATAATAAATGATAGAGATAAAAGAAGCACTATAACACTTCGTAAAACTTCAACAAAAAGTCCACTAATTTCTACTAGTAATTTTTCCTAGTAAACTAATATAATGGAAAATATATATAGAATTTATATTTTTTTACAGTGGTGAGGGAAATATAGGATAAGAAACTATATTTTTAATTAAAACGATTTTTCAACCATGGAAGCCCTCGGGTGATTCACATCCCAAGGGCTTCCATGGTTGTTATTCGACAAATATCGGGTGGTGCCTGGCACCTGGATTTTTTTTACTTTAAGTGTAACAGTATGCTTATTGAATCGACTATTAGTTATTAAGTGGGAATGGATGTTGTATTGGGGGGATTAGTTTGAGTGAGAAAAAGTTAGCAGATGTGTTTTTGAGGGAAGTGTACCGTCCGTATTATCAAGACGTGTATCAATATTGTTTGTATTTAACAAACCACAAGGAAGAAGCTTTAGATTTAACACAGGATACGTTTTTGAAGGCAATGAAAAGTATCGAACGCTATCAAGGGAGGTCCAATTTAAGAACGTGGATTATGTCCATCGCACGAAATACGACAATTGATAGCTTTCGAAAAAAGAAATTCCAACGCTTACTACCGATGAAATGGGGAAAAGAGCAAACATTTGTAGCAGAATCACCTGAAAATTCAGTTGGCAACAAAGCAGAGTGGCAAGTACTTCAAGAAGCACTTACAACATTAAAGGACGATTATCGTCAAGTCATCATTTTAAGAGCTTTAAAAGAATTTTCCCCTAAAGAAGTTTCAGAGATTTTAGGTTGGAGTGAATCAAAAGTTAGAGTGACCTATCATCGTGCCATTGAGCAAATGCGGAAGAAAATTGGCAAAGATGAGGAAGGAGTGTTGACCTTTGAAAGAACAAAATAATCTAGAATGGCTAACCCCTTTAAAACAAAGACCTGACTTATATATGGATGAAAAGACTGCCATGAAAATAGAACAAAGATTACGCAGTGGGAAGAAAAGAAACACAATCTTCTTCTATGTTCCTGTTACATTTGCCACAATCGCTGCCATTGTACTACTTTTTACTTTTTTATCAAGTGGCATGCTTTTACAAAGAGGCTCATTATATGCTAAAGATGTTGAAAGGTTCCTAGCTGGAAAAGAAATACTTGAGAAGCAAGACTGGGATGACATGGAAAGAGAGATAAAGCTTCCGACACAAGCTCCTTTTGAAGTAGAGAAAGTAGAATTAAACAGAGATCAGTTTGGTCCACATCATATAAATGAAAAGGGGGTAGTAGAATACTTAGACGGAGATATTACTGTAATAGAAGTTACGTATTTTGGACAAATGAAGGATAAAAGTGTTTGGATGAGATTAACGCAAAAAGGTAGTGAATATGAACGGCAGATTACAGATGAGCAAAAAGTTGATATTAGAAAAGATTTAAAAGGCTTTTATTGGGACAGCGAAAATGTAAAAGGTATTTGGTGGGAAGACGGTGGTGCTGTTTACGAAATAGAAATAACGGTATTTTCTCCAGGTGGCAAAATTAATACAGACACAATCGAGCAAAAAGAAATTATTAAAATAGCCCAGTCTTTTGAGGTTTTTAAGAAAAAGGGTTTAGTCGAACAAAAAGATGACTATGTTTTAACGGACGAATGGAAGGAATCACTTTCAGCGTTTGATAGTGTAGGCAGACCGTATTATCATTTTACCTCTATTCCGTTTGAAGTAGTGGAGGTAAATTCGGAGTATTCACTTGGTGGAAACATTGATACAGTCCATGTTGAATACAGAGGCCCAGATAATAAATCTATAGAACTTTTTGTATCCTTTAATCAGCCTATGGATAAGGATGCCCCTGATTTAAAAAGTGATTTTACGGAAGCCGTGACAAGTAACGGGTTAGTGTACTATTACGGGCATTTTGATTTGGATAAGACAATAGTGGTATGGGATGATGGGAAAAACAGGTTTTTAGTATATCTATGGGAGATTGAAGATGTTGAAGATAAAATCCCAACAATCATCGAGTCGATGAAGATATATGAGAATTAATTTCGCCTCGAAAAGTTTTGTATAAGAAGATATAAGGGAGTGCCTACATGAAAAAAGTGCCGGTTATAATCTTCCTCTTATTGAGCTTAACTGCGTGCGATTTCTTGAACTCACATCCTCTTTCGTTAGAAATGGTTGCCTACAATAGCTTAACGGACGAAGAAACAGCTAGAATACCAGTAAGTCCGAAAGATGCTAGAGTTGAGCTCATAGAAGTTAATGACAAGATAAATGAATATTTAAATCCAGAATACGAAAACAATAAAGTATATTCCATAACGTTTAAACATACGGAGACAGAACTAACCGGAAACTTAATCGTATTTATTGCTCTTGATAAGAAAACTGTAGTAGGTAAAGGGAATGCATCGAACTAAACAGGTTTTCTATGAATTTTGCTTATTAATTCAGACGACAGTTAAGGCTGTCGTTATTTTGTTCTTTAGGAAATTATAAAATTCATACTTTGTAGATAACTTTCAATTTAGAGTAGGTTACGTCTAGCTCCAGGCGCCATCGACTATAAAACTTCCTGCTCCTCCGGTCGATAAGTAAACATCGATTTGTTCCTACGTCACAAATCGTGTTTCCTATATCTTGCTTCGGAGCCGTCCAGTTTTTACGTCGATAAGCGGGCGCCATGCGCTTTTGTTCTGCTAATCAGCATAATAATATCAATTTATCTTCTTTTATTATCAAAATTTATTTTCGATTCATCATCAGAAAACGAAACCAAAAATAAAACTATAGCGTATATATTTACAAAAGGTTACAGTAATATTAAAAAGTGGTATCAGGTGCCAGGCACTTGTAACACTCCCGTAAAAATTCGAACATGGGGGAATGAGGTATGCACGATTTCGGTCCGGATCCGTTTGGAGCATCTAGTGGTTTTGATTTTTTTGGTATTATGTTCACTTTATTTCCTATTTTCTTTATGATTATTTTAGGAATAATCTTATTTACAGTTTTTAAAAACATTAAAGAATGGAGTAACAATAATAAACAACCAAGGTTGTCAGTAGGGGCCATTGTGGTGTCTAAAAGAATTGATGTAAGTAGAACGATGCATAATCATAATAATAATCATGCCCACTCCACGTCAACTACACGAAATTACGTTACATTTGAGGTAGAAAGCGGAGATAGAATGGAGTTTCAAGTAAGTGGAAAAGAATATGGGCTGTTAGCAGAGAGAGATAAGGGAAAGTTAGCATTTCAAGGGACTCGGTATTTGAGCTTTGAGCGAATCAGCTAAATTTTTACAGTAAATGAATGAAATAAATAAAAAAAGACTAAAGCACCGTAATCTTAACTTGCTGCGGCGCTTTGGTCTTTTTTTTCGGATATAAACTTATAAACAGAGATATTTTGCAGGATACTAACGATCATTAAGCTAAACATAAACCAAAAATAAGGGATATCATGGATGACTAACGCTATGACAGATGCCACTAACATCAGAAAGCTTGCTAACAAGCTAACGACGAAGATAATTTTACTTAACTTCAATTGTCTCTTCCCCCAATAGTCTTTTTAATTACAGTATCTATATACCCAATCTTCATTATATATTTTCCTATTATACATGAAAATCGGCTCTTTTTTATTACAATTTCATAATATTTATAGGAAAGTTAAGATAGTACTGTAAGTAATTACTTTAACTATAGGACGAAAATACCTGAAAAAAAGTTTTTATAAATATGAGTGGTAAACCATATTTTTACAAGTGCCTGGCACCTGGGTGAAATAAACAAAATTGTTGTATGTGTCCTTTTTATTCTTCATTTACTTCTGTTAGTTCATGTACTTCTTGAAGATATTCGTCTTCTGTTTCGTGTTTAATCCAGCCGAATTTAGGGGCAAAATAAGATTTTCCGGTTTTTGTTACTTCACCATCTGCATCCTTTTCTTCAAATGATGTAACAATCACGTTATGAAATTCTTTCACAGGTGTTTTAATGGTTTCATTAACGGAAGTTATTTCGTAAGAAACTGTGATACCGACTTGCTCTAGAACTTGCGTCCAAGTATCACCTTTAGTAGGGGGGAGAGACATGATTTTCGTTGTAGGATATTTTTCAATGTCGCTAGCAGACCAATCAAGAGGGAAACTTTCTTGAACAACTAAATAACCATAGATACCATCTTTTTTTTCCACATAAAAATTATTCGACTCCACTATATCAGTCGAATCCATTTGTTGTACTAACTTAGTTTGAACAATCTTACTATCTGGCACAATACTATACAAGACTCTGTAAGTCGTTTGCTCTTTATCCTCGACATAACGAACAAAAGTAAAATCACCATCTGTAGGTAAAACGGTTGTTTCTTCTTCCAAATTATTATCCGTTCCTAGTTGCTGTCCACCACAGCTAGACATTACAACAATAAATATAACTGCAATTATAGTTAAAAAGAGACTACGACCCATGCATAAACCTCCTAAGGAGTTTTTACATAGGTTTCCCTACTCCCCAAAAATCATACAAAAAGTCGGGATTATTCATCATGACTTAAAAATCTATAGCCAATAAACAATATTCCAAAACAAATAAGTGTTACTAGTATTAACTCATATCCAAAGCAAGTAGATTGAAGACATAAATCCTTCATAATGTTCACTCCTTTTCACTATAAAAACGCTTACAAAAAATCTTATAATTATAAATATTCGATTATTATGAGTAATTTCCTTTTTTACAGTGAAAAAGGTGAAAATATGTTTTTGGAATAATGTGTTTTAATGGACACTGTTGATTTCCGTGCAAGGCTTCGCTTTCCGCGGGCTTGTCTAGTTTCAGCGGCTAGCTCCTCGAGTCATAAGTCATTGTCGCCTTGAGGGTAAAAAAGCACCCTCAATTCTCCCCTGCCTTATGCTTGTCGGAGCTGAACGAGCCGCTTCAAACATTTCGTTGCACCGGGAGCCTCCTCGGCGCAAGCGCCTGTGGGGTCTCCCGCTCCCCGCTTCTCCCGCAGGACAAGGAAGGCTACGAGAGCGATGCATCGCACGAAGGAAATGCGTTAGCATTTTCGAGGAGTCTCAGCCTTGCACGGAAATCAACAAGTAAGTTTTTAATAGCAACAATAAACTTTGGTACATCCAATAATAAAAAAAGAACCTTCAATAAAGAGGCTCTTTAACGATTATCTTTGCTCAAATTCTTCCGCTTTTTCTTGTGCTTCTTCTATTAAGTCTTCAATATACATTCTCGCTTCATCTTCATCATATGTCCTAAAAACCATATCTTTCGTCAGGACGCCTGTAAATTCCAATACAATAAATGCTGGAGCTTGTTCAAGGTTATAGCGAGAATATTGCTCATTCGCCTCATCTAAACCAACAATTAACTCGTATTCATCTAAAATAAACTCAATTTCGGGAATATTCATGATCATTGCATCTTCTTTGTTCTCAACCACTTCTATGAAAGAAAATCGATTGGAATAGTACTCCGTGGGACTGCTACAGGCTGTGAATAATAGAAGGAAAATGACAAGGAATAAAATACGTTTCATGCTAGCCCACCTTCGTCATCTTTTCTATATTTCAAAATTATTACAGGTGCCAGGCACTTGTAATAATTTCGTAATATCCTCTCTAATGATAAACGTTTCATAAATGTTTGAAAAGAGGAAAATGTTTGATTTCTTTTTTAAGTGCAATCCGGTTGCTTCTCTTGTTCCTATAGAGTTACTTTAATAGCGCTATTTCGCTTTATTAATTCATTTGCAAATCGTTGCTTATCTTCTGGTGATATTACGACAGAACCCCAGCGTCCATATTTAATTTCTAACCTATCCATCGATAAAGCAGGACTAGACAAAATACTCTTCGTAGACTGGATAGAAGTAATTTCAGAGATTTTTACTTTCCAACGAAATGGCCCTGAGACGATCCTTACTACATCGTCCTCGACAGAATAGTACGTTCTCAAATAAATGGCTAACACAAGCCATACGGTTAAACCGATAACAATAAGAATAACTATTGTCCCAGCATTAAATTCTTCGAACCATAAAGGAATAACAGACACAATAGCCACAACAACTGTTCCAAAAATAATTGATGTCATCCACCAATCTTTTTTCGAATAAAAACATTTAGTGCTTATTAAGTTCTTGACCACATACACATATAGTACAAGTATACAAAAATTTACTACAAAAAGAGGATGACAAAATGGAAGAATTTTTTTTCGGAATCTTTGAGTTTTTCGCAGACCTAGGTGTATGGGGCATTATGTTTGGGCTCATGGTCGAAGTAATCCCGAGTGAAATAGTCTTAGGTTATGGAGGCTATTTAATTTCAATTGGAGAAATAAGCTTCTTGAGTGCCCTTATAGCAGGTGCAGTTGGTGGGACGTTTGCTCAACTTTTCTTATATTGGGCAGGAAGTATCGGTGGCAGACCTTTCTTAGAAAAATACGGAAAGTACATATTAATCCAACCAAAACATTTAGACCTTTCGGAAAAGTGGTTTGTTGAATACGGCCCGATTGTTGTATTCGCTGCAAGGTTCGTACCAGTTGTACGACACGCAATATCTATTCCAGCTGGAGTAGCCAAAATGCCGTTTTTACCATTTCTCCTTTACACCATTGCAGCGGTTATTCCGTGGACTATCCTATTTTTATATTTAGGTTTTGAATTGGGTGAAAATTGGCGTGAAATCAAACAAGCTGCACAACCATTGATCATGCCTTTAATTTTTCTCATGTGTGTTGGAGTATTAACTTATTTTCTATTCAGCCGGAAACGTAAGTAAGAGGGGGATATTATGTCAAAAATAGAAGCATTTATTCTTGGGATTATTCAGGGATTAACAGAGTTTTTACCGATAAGTAGTACAGGCCATTTGTATCTAGGTAGAAATCTATTTGGTCTTCAAGAAGCTGGATTGCTACTTGATACCATGTTGCACTTTGGTACATTAATTGCGGTCCTTTATTTCTACAGAGAAGAATTCGTGAAAATAATTAAAAACCCATTTCACAAGCTTTCCCTTCTCCTCATTGTCGGTACAATTCCGGCAGTCGTTATCGGACTATCTTTTAAGGATTACTTTGAAGAAATTTCTACAACAGGTGTAACGATTGGTTGGGAGTTTTTAATTACGGGAGCTTTCCTTTGGTTTGCTGATTCCATCAAGCAAGGCGCAAAAAAGATGGACGATATTACTTGGAAGGATGCACTTTTTATCGGTTCCTTTCAAGCAGCGGCTATTTTTCCGGCCATATCTCGCTCAGGCCTTACTATAGCAGCAGGTTTATTTAGAAAACTAGACCGTGAAACAGCAGCGTATTTCTCCTTTTTACTTTCTACACCAGCAATAGCAGGGGCTGTAGTTTTACAAACTGCAGAAGTTGCCCAGGTGGGAAGGGAGGACATTTCCTTAACAGCTCTTATTATAGGAATTTTAGCATCGTGCTTTTTTGGATACATTGCAGTAAAATGGATGATCAACTACTTAAAAAAACACTCATTAAAAACATTTGCTATTTATGTGTGGGTGCTTGGAATTGGAGTTATCATATTACAAAAGATGGGATTATTCTAAAATCAAAATAGCAGTGCTAACGGAGTAGTATACGTTAACACTGCTATTTTAAATTACATTTAATCTCTTTGAACTCTAAGCAAAAACACCCAAAGTGTTCCATAAGTTGCAAACAATAATAGTAAGAAAATTGGTGTTGATAAAAAGTCGATAGGCATACATATCACTCACTTTATTTGATAACTTCATGTGGTACCGGAAATAGAAAAATTAAAATAAATATTATAGGCAGAGACAAAACAATCGCTAGCACAGGCTTTTTGGAATGGATTTTTAATATAATTAGAAATGCAAAATTAAACAGCGTCATATATATATGATTCCATCCGTTGTCATATATAAACATTCCTTTTTTGTAAAATAAATATTCAATAATGGAGAAAAAAGCTCCCCACACTACAATATATATGACTTTGTTCTTTGTCTCTTTCTTAGGAAAACGTTGTAGGAAAATGACAATCAATATCGGCATGATGATAAACGAAAATCCAATATCTATAAACGTATGATTCAGCAAGTCTGTAGTAATGGCCCGAAAGCTCCAAAGTGTATGATTGTAATATAAAAAATTATAAAATAAATTAGAAACAATAAAGAATAATACAGTTGGGTAATAAGGAAACCAATTTTTTCGATCAATAAAAAAGTACCCAAAGACTAACCAAACAACAACTACTAATAATAAGTACATATTTTTTCCCCTTTAATAAAATTTAGATAAACTTTATTAGTATGTACGATTATAGAAGTACTTATACAAAAAAAACCGAAACAGTAAGTTTCGGTTTTAATCATTTTATTTATTTTGCGCCTACAAGAGCCTTTTCTAATATTTGTTCCAGAGACCCTTTTAGTTCAATGTCTGATAATGTAAGGTGGGATTGTACGAATTGTAAGCTCAATTCAGCACGAAGACCTGTAATCGCAGGTGTGATCCCAATAAGCTTTAACGCGCGTATTAATAAATCTATTGTATGAATGACTGTTTGATCTACAATATATACACCAGAAAAATCGATGATCAATTTATTTATTTGAAGATTTTTGCACTTATCTAATGTCTCTTCAATTAGAATGCTTGCTCTTTCGTCGTCAAGTTCTCCAATTAAAGGTAATACAGCTATACCATTTAATAATGGAACAATTGGTACAGAAAGGCGAAGGAATCTAGCTTTTGTTTCTAATATTTTATCGTCCGTTGCTTTCGTGAAAGCTTGACTAAAACCAAATACAATAATATTAAATACTTCATCTATTTGTTCAAACTGATATGCCAATTCTTCTAATTTTAAATGTAGACGCTCGCCTTCCTGCTGTAAAAAATTCCAACTACATTTTTTATATAATGTCATATTGGAAAGTGTTGAATCAAGTGAAGCACCATTGCTCACTGCCATTTGCCCAATTGAACTGCCCCACTCTTTCGCATTATGTAAAATATCTTTATCTTTTGTTGAAATATACTCTCCAATATAATCAACTAAAGTGGAGAAAATACTAATTATTCCAATAGCCTGCTCTTCTTGCTTATAAACTTCATTTTCTGGATAAGCTTTTTGTAATTCTTTTAACATATTTGTAGCTATAATTTCTTTTTCATCCTTGAATCTTATGCCGATTACTGCGTTCACTTCCACTAGTTTCTCCCCCTTCTTTTTTTAAAAGTTTTATGTTTGTACACTTGTCCTATATTTCTATTTAAACAAACTGAAAGGAAAAAGAGAATTATTTTCTATTGAAAAAATATAAACATTTTATAAAGAATTTTAAAAATAAAGAAAACAGGCTAATTAAGAGGGCCTGTTTGTTAAAATTTTAATTGATTTTTATGTTTGTCTGTAAACTTTTTGAATACATCCGAAAGTAGCATTAATCCAATTAACCCAAAAATTAAGTAAGATAAGTTAAGGTAAAGAGCTGGATCAATTCGTATATGGTCTCCGCCGGCAGCTATTTTTATAATTTGGTAGGACTCAAAACCAACCTTTACAGTTACCAATACGAAAATTGCGATGATTACTTTCCAGAGTAATTTCATGAAACCCCCTCCAGTTATTGCAAAAAAATTATTTATACTTTATGTTTTTTTATTGAAAAATGGGTATAGAAAAGAAGAAAAACTTACATTACTATACCAAACTTTTAAAATAGATACAATACGAATAAGTTACCAATGACAAAAGTTGTAATATAACAGAAATGCGAATATTTAATCTATCGTAAAGCACTTTACATTATATTTTATAGAAATTAAAATAAAAAAGTCGCCTTTTGTCGCACATAATACTTAGAAAACTGTAACATACATACTTATACAAAAGGAGTTTACCTATGAAAAAACTATCATTAACGACACAAATACTAATCGGTCTTGGGTTAGGTATTCTAGTTGGATTAGTATTAAACCTATATGCACCAGGTCTGTTTAGTCGACTTGATCCACTCTTATTTACACCACTAGGACAAATCTTTTTAAATCTTATCACAATGTTAGTTGTCCCAATTGTTTTAATATCCATTACTTTAGGTGTAATCAATTTAGGGGATACGAAGAAATTAGGTAGAATTGGATTTAAAACCATTTTATTTTTCTTAATTACAACAAGTATTGCGATTACGATAGGGTTAACATTAGCTTCTCTTGTAAAACCAGGGGAATTTGGAACATTTGATACATCTGCATTAGAGTACGAAGGAACAAGAGAAGCGCCAGCAGTTGTGGACACTTTATTAAACATCATCCCGAAAAACCCGATAACTGCTATGGCAGAAGGAAATTTACTTCAAATCATTGCTTTTTCAGTGTTATTAGGTCTTGCTTTGAACGTTTTAGGGGATAAGGTAGCTGTTATAAGAAAACTATTCGAACAAGCGAACGAAGTTGTTATGTATCTTGTTCATTTAATTATTAAAACAGCACCATATGGAGCATTTGGTTTAATCGCATCTGCTATCGGTAAGATGGGCTTTGATGCTTTTAAAGCGATGTTTGCTTATTTCCTTGTTGTTGCTGCAGCACTGATCATTCACTTATTTGTAACTTATGGTGGAGCTGTTGCCATACTTGGAAAAACGAATCCGCTTCACTTCTTTAAAAAATTCTTACCAGCTATGAGTGTGGCATTCAGTACTTCAAGCAGTAATGCTACATTACCGATATCGATGGACATTGCACAAGAGCGTTTAGGTGTGCCAAAACATATTAGTAGCTTTGTTCAACCACTAGGTGCAACAATCAACATGGATGGTACAGCTATCATGCAAGGTGTAGCAACTGTGTTCATTGCTCAAGTATTTGCTGAAAGTCTAACTTTGTTTGAACTAATTACAGTTGTCGGGGTAGCTGTAGTAGCGAGTATAGGGACTGCAGGAGTACCAGGCGTAGGTCTAATCTTATTAGCAATGGTATTAGGCTCAGTAGGTTTACCTGTTGAAGGAATTGCATTAATTCTCGGGGTAGATCGATTACTTGATATGGCACGTACAGCAGTTAACATAACTGGTGATGCATCATGTGCATATATCGTTGCAAAATCAGAAGGCGAAGACATGACAGTAACAGAAAATCCTAATACCAATAACTTATAAAAAGCACTATATAAAGCACACAGAATCACACTAAAAAGGTTGCGATAACATAAATCGCAACCTTTTTCTTCTTTCGACAAAATTCGGGTGGTGCCTGGCACTTCTGTTGGCACTTCTGTTATTTAATATGTACTTTCAGTTTTGGTTTTCTTTGTTTTTCCTCTTTTAATAAGTCGCGAATTTCCGTCAAGACGATCACTTCCTCAGAAGGTTTATTAGAAGAATCTTTCTTTTCCTTTGATCGTAATTTTTGGAGAAATCGAATACATAAAAATATAGAAAAAGCTATAATTAAAAAGTCTACAATTGTTTGTAAGAACAACCCATACTTCACAACAGCCTGACCAATTATTATTCTTTGGTTCGTTAAATTGATTCCACCTAACAATACCCCAAATAAAGGCATCATTATATCATTAACTAAAGAAGATACAATATTCCCGAAAGCACTACCAATGACAACTCCAACTGCCAAATCGATAACGTTCCCTTTTACAGCAAATTGTTTGAAATCTCTAAACATAATTAGTTAGCTCCTATAGCAGTATTCTTTATTCGATTGTATGAGATGAATGTCATATTTATGAGGAGATGTTTAATAGGATAGAGTAGTGGGAAAAGAAAAGTAAGAGATGAGGGAGGAATGGATTGTGAAGAAACGTCTTAAGAAAAAAATAGAGAAACGACTTGCCTTATTTAAAGAAAACGCCGACAACCGAGCTATAGGTCATACACAGCGTCTTGTCGCTGCACGTCAACGTACACAAAGTAATACACATAGAAAAGAACAACGTAGCTAAAAGGGAGCGATTTGGATGAGTGATGGAACATTAAGAAAAAAGAACCAAAACCTAATGGAAAAGGCAAAGTATGCTCAAGATGGGACAGGTTTAAAGAAAGATGCTAAAAGTGTCCGCCGTATTAACCGTCACTTAGAACGTGAAAGAAGCAGGAAAGAAAAAAAGAATTTACAACCTGCGTTTGAAGTGTATGTAAATGACCATTCATTTCGAGTAACTGGTGTAACCAGCGAAGAAGAAGCAATCGATAAGTTATCGAAATGGAGCGCATTTCATAACATGGTGAACAAGATGAAAGAAAATGATCTTGAAGTGAAAATCGAAGCGAAGAAAATTCAATAGGCTCAGTCTAAAAAGCAAATGGTTAATATATACCATTTGCTTTTTAGTTGTTGAGATGAGATGCTGTTCTTTTTCTAAAACGACTATATTTTGAAGGTAGAGAGAACGAGATGTCCATAATACAAAATTTACGGACAACTTTCACGAAAAGAAAGAACGTGATGTTCTTAATAAACATTTAATGGACATTTGTCCAGAAAACATAGAACGAAATGTACATAATACTATTATTCAATGAGTCACGAAAACAAAAAAACCATCCTCAACTAGTGAAGATGGCAGCTGACTAAATTATATACCACATCGGAACATTCAACAAAAATAAAATAAGCCTTTTTAGTAAGATGCGGGATTAACCTCTATAAGAGTTAAACACATTGGAAAGAAGAAATTCTTCTTGTATCAATTCCAAAATACACCCAGCGGAAAGCAAACCAACGGTAACCAGCAACTGACGTTCTACCGATAAAAGTTGGATAGAACCAGAACGATTCCCCGTTTGTTAAACGGATGAATGTAAAGCGAAATAAACATCTATTTAATGCACCAGGGTCTACAGCAAATGTTTGCGGTCCTCCAGCAGAAAAAGATGCACTTGGTGGAGGAGGTGTTGCTGGAGGTGGACCAGGTGGTTGTTGCGGTCCTCCCATGCTTCCTCCTGATCCAGGAGGCATACCACCAGGTCCAAACGTACCACCAGATCCAGGAGGCATACCACCAGATCCAGGAGGCATACCACCAGGCCCCACAGGCGGAGGGAAGATTGGTGGGAATCCAATTAATTGACGATAATAATACATAACAATTGCTCCTTTCAAGCAACAAAGTCCATCAGATAATGGTTCTTACTAAAGTATGCATATTGATTAAAATAGGTGATTGTCTATTGTCATATTCGAATTCGACAATACTCAGGTGTCACTGACACGCTTTTTTAATGAAATTCATTTTGCTGTCAGTAAAAGAGGAATATGAACTTCATAAGGTCGATGAAGTTCAAATGGGTGAGAAAAAAGAAAAGAATGAACTTCATAAGCTCGATGAAGTTCAAATCGGCAAAAGAAAGAGAAGAGAATGAACTTCATAAGCTCGATAAAGTTCAAATTAGCCATAAAAAAAGAAGGAAATGAACTTCATAATCGAAATTCATTTCCCTCCAAAAAAGTAAGAATTAATTATTTTGCTACTAATACCGGACATTTGGCGGAATTTGTCACTTTATCACTTACACTACCTAAAATGAGCTTTTTAAGTCCACCATGGCCGCTACTGCCAATAATTATTAAGTCAATATCACTCGTTTCTTCATACTGGCAAATGGTTTTAGCTGGATCTCCTTCTATTACTTCTATAGGTGCTTCTACTCCTGCGTTGGCAAGCATCGCTTCCACTTCGTTCAATAATTCTTCTGTTTCGCTTTCATATGAGTAAGGAACGTGATTTTCTTCCGGTACTCTCTCCTGTGCAGTTGGTGTATACATGTTTAACCCTTCAATCCCATACCCAGCTGCTGGTAAAGATGAAGTTTTTTCCGTACGAATAGGTGTAACAGGTTCTGTTTTTTCAAGCACGTGTAAAATAGTTAAATCAGAACCTAATCTTCGCTTCAAATCTAGTCCCATTTGAAGAGCTTTGTAACTTCCTTTTGATCCGTCATAAGGAATTAATATTTTTTGCATAATAATTTCTCCTTTCACTTGAGTGAGTTTCATAATGTACAATTACTAAATGAAAAACGAATATTAAACCTATTCTTTATTATAATTTACGTTTTTATATCGAACGTTTTTTATTATAATAAAGGGGACATTCGTTTTTCATTAAACGAACAGTAATTATGAAAATGATTCACTTAATAAAATAAATAGTATTTACAAATAAATACCCTTATTGAAAAGCACAAAACATCCCATTTTTACACTAAATAGGTTAAATATTCATGCAGATAGGGTATTAATCTTGTAGTAAAATAAACTAGCGTTTTACACGGAGAAAGGAAAAACTCCCCATAAAACTCCAACTCCCAACGAATTATATAGGTGTAGGATTGTATCTTCAGGAGGCAATATGACAAATAGATCTGAATACAAGAAGAGAAAAATGAAAAAGAATCATGGAAAAGTGACTTTGTTAGTTACTAGCTTGTTAATCTTAAACGTATTTATTTTTATGCAATTTTATATAAAAACAAGAGATGTTAGTGCGTTAACAGAGCCACTCCCAACGGCAACAGTTATTTATGATCGTGAAGGTGAACAAGTAAGTGTATTCCGCCCTAATAAAGTGGAAGGAATAGCTACAGAAGAAATACCAGACATTATGAAACTTGCAGTCGTCGCGGTAGAAGACCAAAGGTTTTATGAGCACGACGGTTTTGATATTGTTGGTACAGGAAGAGCGATGTTTACCAACCTAAAAGCAAGAAGAGTTGTTCAAGGTGGTAGTACTCTAACGCAACAAATGGTGAAAAATGTTTTCCTAACGCATGACCAAACATTTAAAAGAAAACTTGATGAATATTTCTTAGCTAAAAAAGTAGAACAACAGTATTCGAAAAATGAAATATTAGGAATATATTTGAATCAAGTGTATTTTGGTGAAGGTGCCTGGGGAATAAAGAGAGCAGCTGAAATTTATTACGGGAAAGAGCCAAAAGATCTTACGTTAAACGAAGTGGCAACACTTGCTGGATTACTGCCAGCCCCATCTGTGCTTAATCCGATTAAAAATGAAGAAAGAGCCAAAAACCGTAGAAACGTAGTTTTGCAGTTAATGTATGAACAGCAATTTATTTCAAGACAACAACTAGAAGAGACACGAGAAGAACCTATCGAACTTAATCCGAAAAGCAGTTCTTTGTTTAATGTACAATATCCATCCTATATGACCCATGTAATTCAAGAAGCTGTTACTATGTACGGTATATCAGAAAGCGAAGTCTTATCTGGTGGTTATCATATTTACACAGCATTAGATCAGCCAACACAATCAGCACTCGAAAATATTTATGCTGAACCATCTAATTTCCCAAAAGGTTCAGCTGATGAAATACCTCAAAGTAGCGGAATAATCATTCATCCGGAAACAGGGGGAATATTAGCTTTAATTGGTGGTAGAGAAAATAAATTTCAAGACTATAACCGAGTGTCTAGACTAACTAGGCAGCCAGGTTCAACTATTAAACCATTATTAGTTTATACTCCAGCTTTAGAAAATGGATATGACATGTTCGATATGTTAAATGATTCACCTGTTGAATTTGGAAACTATAAACCTCAAAACTTTTCTAGAACTTTCAAAGGGGAAGTTTCCATGTATGATGCAGTGTTGAATTCATATAATGTTCCAGCAGTATCTGTTTTACATGAAATGGGTCTAAGTACTGCGATAAATATGGCCAAAAAACTATATTTGCCGATTACAGAAAATGACCATAATCTAGCAGCACTTGCCCTAGGTGGTTTAGATAAAGGGGTAACTCTTCAACAAATGGCAGAAGCGTATACGATTTATCCAAACAAAGGGGAAATCATTGAATCACATACAATTAAGAAAATTGTTGACCGTAACGGTGACGAAGTAGCTACCTTTGATGGAGAAAAAGAACGAGTAGCATCAGAAGAAGTAGTGCAAAAAATGACGTATATGTTAAAAGGCGTAGTCGATAACGGAACAGGTAGAAACGCTCAAATTGCAGGAAGAGAAGTAGCTGGTAAAACTGGGTCTACGCAAGTTGTTGGTGCCCAAGTCAACGGTACATCGAACCAGTGGTTTATTGGCTATACGCCCGAATTAGTAGGGGCTTTTTGGATCGGTTATGATCGTCTATCACCTGATCAGTACATTCCAGCTGTTCAAGGCGCGGGGAATCCTGCTGCAAAACTATTCCAACAAGCTATGAGTGAAGCATTAATAGATTTACCAAAATCCTCTTTCGGTTTACCAGCATATAAGCAGCCAAAACCGAAAAGTGTGGAACCTTCTTCACAGTCAAAACCGAAAAAGGAAGAGAAAAAGCCTAAAAAAGAAGAGAAGAAACGTGGCAAAGAGAAAGCGCCAGGACAAAAAAAGAAACGCAGAGATGAATAATGTTCTCTGCGTTTCTTTATTTTTAGTATTCTATTTTAAAGGTTAGTGTTGATAATTTAATACTAATACCTGTTGATTTCCGTGCAAGGATGAGACTCCTCGAAAAGTTTGAAGCGGCTCGTTCAGCTCCGACAAGCATAAGACAGGGGCAGCTTGAGGGTGCTTTTCCCCTCGAGATGACCATGGCTAGACTTACGGAGCTAGCCGCTGAAACTAGACACGCCCGCGGAAAGCGAAGCCTTGCACGGAAATCAGCAGCGAACTAATACAGCCCTTTACTAAAACCTCCTGAACCATTCCACCTCATCCTCTAGACCGATATGCAAAAATTCCTCCGACCGTTACTTTCTACCCCAATTACTATATATGATATACATAAATAAGGGGTAACGTTAGGAGAGAAAACAATGCAAAATATCATTCAGATCTTCAAAAAAGAAAATTACTCAAAACTCTTTTTTGCTTCGTTTACATCTACTTTAGGAAGTATTATTGGAATTGCAGCATTCATGCTCTATTTATTAGACCGGTTCAGCGAGCAACCTGCCTACGCCGCTCTAACAGAAATGATGTATTCTTTGCCCACCCTAGCGGTGTTTTTTCTAGTAGGAGTATTAGCAGATAGACTAGATCGTCAAAAAATTGCAGCTTACTCAGACTATATATGTGCGGTATTAACGTTAGCATTATTTGGGGCTATATACCTTGATTCCATTCCATTAGTCTTCGCAATCCTTTTTTTACGTAGTGCGGTTTCGAAGTTTTTTCATCCTGCACAAGGAGCGATTATTCAAGGTATTTTATCAAAAGATGAATATACAGTTGCAGCAGGTTTAAACCAAATGACTAGTAGTATCTTTATGTTATTTGGAAATGCACTCGGAATATGGATTTATTGGACGATAGGATTAGAAGGAGCAATTATCGTTGGGGCAGTCACTTTCACTATTAGTGGATTACTCATTAACGCATGTAAAATTTCAGAAGAAGTTAGATTGCCTAATGGTAAACACTCCATGAAAGACATAAATATAAAGTTTGTATTAAAGGATTTTAAAGCAGGATTGACGTATATTTTACAACACAAACTTTTATTAAATATTATCGTTGGATTTTTTGTTTTCGGTATTGTAAATGGTGGTTTAACGGTTATGCCGGCTTATATTTTAAAATATAAAATATCTCCAGATAATTATGAGCAATTGATGATGTATCTTGGAATAGCTTTTGGACTATCTATCCTTCTAGGTAGTATTATTGCATCTATTTTTGTAAAAAAAATGAAATTATATCAAATGATTATCGTTGGTTTATTCATAACAGCACTATTTATTTCACTAACAGCTTATTCAACAAATTTCATAGTTTATTGTTCTTTAAGTGTTATAGTAGGATTAATTCTACCATTCATTAATATAGGAATAGGTGGCTGGTTACCAAGAATAGTTGACCCAAAAATGATGGGGCGGGTCCAAGGATGGATTAGTCCTCTTATGATGTTATCGCAAACTATTACATTAGGCTTTATTGCAGTAGCATTTCCGAAAATTTTATCTATCGAAGGACTACATTTAATTGTAGGTGGCTGTATGTTATTCGTTGCGATTTACTACAGCTTTACGTTACCAAAATACGCAAAAGAAGAAGAAACAGAAGAATTGCTACAACTACAAAAAGTTCCTTCCGCATAAAACTATTAGACAAGGAATAATGATTATAAAGATAGTGAGTTGATGTACGCTACAGGTGTGAGACTCCTGCGGGAAAAGTGTGACAAGTGAGACCCTGGAAGCGCTAGAGCGCTGAGGAGGCTCACGAGTCCACCCGCGGAAAGCGAGCACCTGTAGCGTACATCAACTGTTAGAACCCTTATCAGATATTATAAAAGGAGACATACATGGAAAAAATAAAATCGCTACTATTATGGATCGTCACAGTAGGTCAGTTAGTAGGGGTAGGGCTATTCTTTGTAAACATCGTAGTAGCCATTTACTTTTATGCTTTTATTGTAATAGCTTTCATAACGTTAATGATATTATTAATCATAGAAAGAGTTAAAGAAAAGAAGGAGGATGACGAAAATGATTATCGTGACTACTGATTTTGTACCTGGAAAAGAAGTGAAAGAATTAAAAGGTTTTGTAAAAGGAAGTACTGTCCAATCAAAGCATGTTGGTAGAGACATTATGGCTGGACTAAAAACACTTGTAGGTGGAGAAATTAAAGGATATACCGACATGATGACGGAAGCTCGTCAAAAGGCAATTGGCAGAATGGTAGAAGATGCCCAAGCTAAAGGAGCAAATGCTATTATTGCAGTTCGTCTAGAAACATCGAACGTGATGCCAAATGCATCTGAAATCATTGCATATGGAACAGCAGTAACAGTAGAGTAAGTTTCAAGTGTATTATATTAATTCAATTGAGTGAGTTTCATAAAGTACAATTACTAAACGAAAAACGAATAGTAAACCTATTCTTTCATATAATTTACGTTTTATATCGAACGTTATTTAATTATAGGCTGTGTTAAAGCTTAGTGTTGATATTTATATACTTACCTGTTGATTTCCGTGCAAGGCTGAGACTCCTGCGGGAGAAGCGGGAAGCGGGAGACCCCACAGGCGCTTGCGCCGAGGAGTAGGTTTTTTCACGGCAGTGAAAATAACCTTCCTTTTTACCGCCCGCGGAAAGCGAAGCCTTGCACGGAAATCAACAGCAACCTTTAACATAGCCTAATTATAAAAAACGGAACATTCGTTTTTCACTAAACGAACAGTAATTATGAAATCGATTAAATTAAAAAAGTTTTGACAAATTTGTGAAAACTGTTATGATAATTATCAGAAAACAACATATAGTTTTAAAGGGCAAATTTTTTGTCCTTAACGATCAACCACTAGGGGTGCCTTCTTAAGGCTGAGATTAGAGTGTAACTCTAAGACTCTTAGAACCTGATCTCGTTAATACGAGCGTAGGGAAGTGGACGGATGAATGTTTGTACTACATAAAAGTGCGAGCAAACACGAATTTCTGTGTATTCAACCACCTTCTTTGCGCAAATGCGTAACGTAGGTGGTTTTTTATTTGCCGAAAATAGGCTAGGGAAACTAGAAAGTAGTCGTGCGCGCAACTACTTCTCAAGTTGAACTTCCATGTTAGTAGGCAACATTTATTTTTAGGAGGAATGAGAAATGAAATTTTCAGAACAAATTAGGCAAGAAGCAGACCATATTTGGGAAGCAAGCTTTAACCATCCGTTTGTAACAGGACTTGCTGATGGTCGTTTATCGCTAGAGTCATTCAAATATTATGTGATGCAAGATGCGTACTACTTAAGTCATTTCGCGAGAGTGCAAGCATATGCAGGTGCAAAAGCATTTGATTTATATACAACTTCCAGATTAGCAGCACACGCTCAAGGAACATATGAGGCAGAATTATCCCTACACGAAAACTTCTCAAAACGTCTAGGTATTACGGAGGATGAGAGAAAAAAATT
The DNA here is from genome assembly GCF_002797415.1 of Bacillus alkalisoli. Lineage (GTDB taxonomy): Bacteria > Bacillota > Bacilli > Bacillales > Bacillaceae_I > Bacillus_CD > Bacillus_CD alkalisoli. The sequence goes on along the minus strand of NZ_KZ454944.1, from coordinate 3,064,801 downwards.
TAAACCAGCACCAACGGCATACGCTTATACATCTCATATGTATCGGGCTGTATTATCTGGTGGTATTGGCGAGGTAATTGCTGCACTATTACCATGCTATTGGTTATATTACGAGATTGGTGAAAGATTAAGGGGCTCAACTCCTGAGGAACCAATTTACCAAGAGTGGATTGCAGCTTATGGTGGCGACTGGTTCCGCCAATTAGTAGAAGAGCAGATTGCAAGATTAGATGAATTAGCAGAAAAAGCATCTGTTGAAGAGCGTGAAAGAATGAAAGAACACTTTATGTTGAGCAGTCAATATGAGTATAGCTTTTGGGAAATGGCTTACACATTAGAGCAGTGGCCAGTTCGACCTAACAAAGTAAACGCGTAAGAGAGAGGACAAAGAAGATGAAAAATAAAGGCTTAAAACTAACCGATATTTTAGTAACTATCTTAATCGCAATTGTGTTCGGGATTATTTATAAACTATGGGGAACTGTCTATGACTTTGTCGGATTAACAGGTATGCAAGTACAGGAACTTACGTATGGAATGTGGTTTATCGCTGCAACAGTTGCCTATTTGATTATAAGAAAAGCTGGAGTAGCGTTTTTAGCGGAAGTTGCTGCTGCATCTGGTGAATTTATTGTTGGCTCTCAATTTGGTGTAGAAGTGTTAGTTTACGGAGTACTTCAAGGTTTATTTGCTGAGCTAGTGTTTATGGCATTCCGTTACAAACGTTTCGACTTACTAGTCGTTTCTCTTGCTGGAATTGGCTCTGCATTTGGCTCTTTTGTGATGGATATTTACAGAGGTTATCTATTCGATCTAGAAGCATGGAATTTAATGCTAAAGGTTACATTCCGCCTAATTGGCTCTGTCTTGTTCGCTGGCGTCCTAGCTTATGTCATTGTAAAAGCTCTAGAAAAGACAGGAGTTACAAACTTACTTCGCCCTGCAAGCAAAGAAGATTACGATTCTTTAAGTAAATAACTATAATAAAGTTTTGTGTTGATATTTAATTACGTTATAGCTGTTGATTTTCTTGCAGGGGGAGACTCCTCGAAAATGCATACGCATTTTCTTACGAAGGATGTATTCTCTGTAGCCTTCCTTGTCCAGCGGGAGACGGGAGACCCCACAGGCACTTGCGCCGAGGGAGTAGGTTTTTTCACGATAGTGAAAATAACCTTCCTTTTTACCGCCCGCGGAAAGCGAAGCCTTGCACGGAAATAAACAGCGGTCTTTCATAACATAGCCAAGTAAATAAATTGACTCAAATAAAGGAGTTATCATGATTAAAGCAAAAAACATACGATTGAAATATCCAGGTGGAGAAAGACTTTTTAATGACCTTTCCTTTACATGTGATGAAGGTGAAAAAATACTACTCCTAGGACCATCAGGATGTGGAAAGTCAACGCTTTTACAAGTATTGTCTGGTTTAATACCTGAAGCAATCGACGTACCTATGATTGCAGAAGAATTACAATTACCTGAATCTTGGGGCTATGTGTTCCAAGACCCAGATACACAATTTTGTATGCCATATGTCGATGAGGAACTAGCATTCGTGTTAGAAAATTTAGCTGTTCCACGGGAGAATATGGATGAAAAAATAACAGAACTAATTCAGACGGTTGGCTTACACTTACAGTCACCACATACGAAAATTAATGAACTATCTGGTGGTATGAAGCAAAGATTAGCGATAGCATCCGTTTTAGCAATGGAACCGGATGTATTGTTTTTAGATGAGCCAACCGCCATGCTCGACCCACAAGGAACAAAAGAATTATGGGAAACGATGAAAAAGATTGGTCAGGACAAAACGGTTATTATAGTAGAACACAAGCTAGATTATTTGTTGGATTTTGCAAATAGAGTGGTCGTATTTCAAGAAGATGGCTCGATACTAGCGGATGGAAAAACAGATGTGATTTTTCATGATTATAAAGAAAAATTAAAAGAATTTGGTATATGGTACCCAGGTGTGTGGAAAGAATTTGCTGAAAATAATTCAAAACCAACTGTTAAGCCATTCCAAAAGGATGTTCTAGTTTCGATGGATCAGCTACTAGGATTTAGAGGAAAAGAAGAAAAGATTAAAGTGGAACAAGCAAACATTCATAAAGGTGAATGGATCACCATTGTTGGAGAGAATGGCGCTGGAAAAAGCACGTTGTTGGAATCTATCATGGGTTTATTGAAAACACAAGGGGATTGTATGATTCATTCAAATAACCCCAATCCGCAAGGTGGGTTAGCTTTTGTTTTTCAAAACCCGGAGTTTCAGTTTGTTACAAACTCTGTGTCTGAAGAGATTGCTTACACGTTAAAGATAAATAAAATAGCAGAGGATGAAACAAAAGCGATAGTTGAGCAATTTCTTAGAGAATTTCATTTAAAACATGTAGAAAATAATCATCCATATTCTTTATCAACGGGACAAAAGAGAAGGTTAAGTGTTGCTTCATCTGTCGTCCATCATCCACAAGTACTTTTGTTAGACGAACCGACCTTTGGGCAAGACAGCAAAAATACGTTTTCTATGCTTAAATGGTTGCAAGAACTAAAAGAGCAAGGTGTTAGTATCGTTATGGTCACGCATGACGAACACATTGTGGATCATTTTGCGGACACTGTTTGGGTTGTGGAGAATGGTGTGCTGTCAACGCAACTTCGTAAAGAGGAATATGTCAAAAAGCAAGAAAGGAGAGAACAACATGCAATGGTCGTTGGAAGTTAAAGAAACTTGGTTGCATCGAGTAAATCCAAGTTTCAAATTACTAGGTATGTTGCTATTTTTTTTCGTGGTGGTGTTCATACACAACATTAACATACTACTAAACATGACAATCTTCATGTTAGTTCTATACTTTTTTGCTACAGGACATTTAACGAAAGTAAAACTTTTACTACTCATTCCTTTCCTATTAATATTTCTTTCGGCTATGGCTCCAATGGCGATGTTCGGTAAGGGAGATACAACGTGGCTAAAATTTGGTTTAATACATGTCACGGAAGAAAGTTTTTATAGAGGGATACATTTAGGGTTACGCGCAACAGTATTTGGCGTTTTAGGGTTGCTTTTTGCCCTTACGACAAAACCAGTATTATTGTTTTATTCATTAATGCAGCAGTGTAAGCTACCACCTAAATATGCTTACAGTTTCTTAGCGGCAGTAAGGTTAATTCCCATTATGATAGAAGAGTTTTTAACATTACGTAAAGCGTTGGTCGTTAGAGGTGTAGAGAGTAAAAAAGGAGTAAAGGCAATGTTCTCCAAGTTGCAATTTTATAGTATCCCTTTACTATCACAAAGCATTCGTAGGGCACACAGAATTGCGGTTGCCATGGAAGCAAAAAGATTTTCAAAACAAAAAAAACGTACTTTTTACTACAACGTAACTTTATCAAAAAATGATCTTTTATATGTGTCGACATTTTTTATATTAATTTTTACTTCTTATTATTTGGCAGTTGCTTATCCTTATTTTTCAGTAACCGATGTTCGGTATTAACAGATGGATTGTTTTGAAAAGTAATAGATTTATGGTATACTAAGGTCACAATCTCATAAACATTATCACTAGGGGAGTCTATTGACTGAGATGGAAAGAACGATTTCCAGACCCTTTGAACCTGATCTAGTTAGCACTAGCGTAGGGAAGTGGCCGGACCTTTTCATCTAATCATTTCGATAAGAAGAAATATGTAAAATAAACCACTCACTACGCTAAAAAAGTAGAGAGTGGTTTTTTGTGTTTTAACAACGATGGTAATACTTATTCTAGCATTCTTTTCAGAGGAACCTGTACCAGAATTAATGAAGTTAAAGACGTAATTAAGTTTTTGTTATATGTTTAGTTGATGTTGGCGGAAGGTGTGAGACTCCTCGAAAATGCTTCCACATTTTCTTCGTGCGATGTAACGCTCCCGCAGCCTTCCTTGTCCTGCGGGAATAGTGCGTCAAGGGAGACCCCACAGGCGTGTAACGTCGAGGAGGCTCCCGAGACCACCCGCGGAAAGCGAGCACCTTCCGCCAACATCAACATTTAGTACTCTTGAAGAGGTAGCATTTGAATTTAAAGGAGTAAAGTATGCAACTACATGTCATTTCTGATGGAAAAAAGCAAGTAGACGAACTTGTAAATATCTTTACTAGTATCCATCCACACGTCGATTACATGCACATAAGAGAAAAGCATAGAACAGCATCCGAACTTATATCCACTGTGGAAAATTTACTCGCACAAGGCGTGCCATCACAAAAAATAATCATCAATGACCGATTAGATGTTGCCCATTCCATGAACCTCAAAGGTGCTCAGCTAGCTTATCACAGTGTAGATATTAAACTAGCTAGAAAAGCGTTTCCCAATCTACTGTTAGGATGTTCTATTCATTCATTAGAAGAAGCTATATATGCTGAGCAAAACGGAGCAGATTACCTTCTGTTTGGCCACATATATGAAACAACGTCTAAACAAGGGAAAATTCCAAAAGGATTAGCTCAACTAAAAAAGATAATAAACAATGTGTCCATACCAGTTATTTCTATCGGTGGAATTAAACCAGAAAATGTGAAAGATATTCACGACTTAGGCGGTAGTGGTGTGGCGATTATGAGTGGAATAGTAAGTGCTGAAGATGTTGTAGAAGCAGCGAAAACATATCAAACTAGTACGCTAGTAAGATAGGAGGTACATCATGAATAAAAAGTATGACATCATTATTATTGGTGGCGGAGTAAACGGTTGTGCTGCTGCATTTAATTTAAGCAAGTTAGGCTATAAAGTACTTCTTTTAGAAAAAGACCAAATTGGTTCCAAAGCATCCAACGCTGCAGCTGGTATGCTCGGAGCTCAAGTGGAATTAACGGAGGCTGGCCCATTATTTGAATTAGCTCGATCGAGTAGAAGTAAATTCCCAGCTCTTCAAGAAGAACTAAAAGAATTTAGTGGCATTGATATTGAACTTGTTCAAAAAGGAATGCTGAAAGTTGCCAGAACTGATAAAGAAGTAGTACACCTCAAACAAATAATCGAGGCCCAACGTAATCTTGGTGAAGAAACAAGCTGGCTAACAAAAGAAGAAGTTTTAGATAAGGAAAAATCTTTAAGTGACAATGTACTTGGTGCGATGACTATTCCGAATGATGGACATGTAAACCCTATCCATTTAACAGCTGCTTTTTGCAAAAGCGCAATAGCCCTAGGAGCAGATGTAAAGGAATATGTAGAAGCTTACGAATTTCATAGAGAAGGTTCCAAGATAACAGGTGTCGTTACGAATGATGGTGAGTTTAACTCAGAACATGTCATTGTTACTACAGGTGCATGGAGTAAGAGACTTTTAGAACAGTCAGGATTGACAATAAATGCTCATCCTGTAAAGGGAGAATGTATATCTGTCTTAGCAGATAAACCAATCATATCGAGTACGATTTTTGCTACTGGTTGCTACGTTGTACCGAAAAGTGGAAACAGGCTAATAATTGGTGCAACGATGATTCCTAATACATTTTCAGAAAAAGTATCTGTTGGAGGAATGCTTTCACTAATGGAAAAAGCAACTTCGCTTATTCCAGACATTGCTAAGGCAACTTTTGAAAAAAGTTGGGCTGGTATTAGGCCGCAAACAGGTGATGAACTACCATTCTTAGGATTGCATCCACAATTTTCAAATATGATCATCGCAACAGGTCATTACCGAAATGGTATTTTACTAGCACCAATAACTGGGGAAACGATAGCGAATATCGTTAAGGGACATGAACTACCCAAGTATATGGAAGCTTTTAAATTAAATAGATTAACAGTTACTACATAAAGGAGGGGAGCAAATGAAGAAACTTTCTATTAATGGAGAAATAATGGAGCTTCCAAGTGAAGTAACAACTGTAAAACAGCTGCTTGCTCATTTTAAGCTAGATCAAAAAGTAGTTATAGTGGAAAAAAACAAAGAGATTTTACAAAAAGATTCACATGAAATGGAACATGTAAACGATGGAGATCAAATAGAATTAGTACATTTTGTTGGAGGCGGATGATTATGTTAAAAATTGGACCATACGAATTTAAGTCACGTTTATTATTAGGAACTGGGAAGTACCCAAACTTTGATATTCAAAAAGAAGCGGTGGCAGTATCAGAAGCAGATATTTTAACATTTGCTGTTCGTCGAATGAATATTTTTGAAGCAAGCCAACCGAACTTTTTAGAAAAACTAGACTTAGATAGATATACACTTTTACCAAATACGGCTGGAGCTAAAACGGCAGAAGAAGCAGTGCGAATTGCTAAACTAGCAAAAGCATCAGGATTATGCGACATGATTAAAGTCGAAGTTATTGGGTGCTGGAAAACATTGTTACCGGATCCAGTTGAAACATTAAAAGCAACAGAAGAATTAATAAAAGAAGGATTCATCGTTTTACCTTACACTTCAGATGACGTTGTGTTAGCACGAAAATTAGAAGAGTTAGGTTCACATGCCATTATGCCAGGTGCATCTCCAATCGGTTCAGGGCAAGGAATTGTGAATCCGTTAAACTTAAGATTCATCATTGAACAGGCAAATGTACCAGTTATTGTTGATGCTGGAATTGGCTCACCTGCAGATGCTGCTTATGCAATGGAATTAGGAGCAGATGGTGTGTTACTAAATACAGCAGTTTCAGCAGCAAACGATCCAGTGAAAATGGCACATGCTATGAAGCTAGGAATTGAAGCAGGAAGATTAGGTTATGAAGCTGGACGCATGGAGAAAAAACGTTATGCAACAGCGAGTAGCCCAACAGAAGGAATGAGTGTGAGCTAAAATGGAACGTTATTCCCGTCAAATCTTGTTCACACCAATAGGAGAGCAAGGACAAAGAAATATGAGGGAAAAGCATGTATTAGTAATAGGAGCTGGTGCACTCGGTACGGGAAATGCCGAGGCGCTAGTTCGTGCTGGAATTGGAAAGCTATCGATCGTGGACAGAGACTATGTCGAGTGGAGTAATCTGCAAAGACAGCAATTATATAGTGAAGAAGATGCAGAGGCAAAACTACCGAAAGCGATGGCAGCAAAATCTAGACTAGCAGCAATAAATAGTGAAGTAATAATAGAAGCTCATGTGCTAGATGCTACACCGGATGTAATGGAACAGCTTGCGGATGGAGTGGATTTAATTATTGATGCCACCGATAACTTTGATATCCGCTTTATTATAAATGATATTGCGCATAAGTATAATATTCCTTGGATATATGGTGCTTGTGTTGGAAGCTATGGCCTCTCTTATACAATTATTCCTGGTGAAACTCCTTGTTTACAATGCTTATTAAAAGCAATGCCACTAGGAGGAGCAACATGCGATACAGTTGGAATTATTTCTCCAGCTGTACAAATGGTAGTAGCTCATCAAGTTAGTGAAGCAATGAAATTACTAACTGGTGATAAGGATGCGCTAAGAAATAAGCTAGTATCGTTTGATCTATGGAAAAATCAGTATGTTGCATTAAATGTTTCCGCAATGAAAAGCATTGATTGTCATACATGTGGAGAAACACCTACTTATCCTTATTTAGATTTTGAAAATCAAACGAAAACGGCCGTGCTTTGTGGTAGGGATACTGTTCAAATTCGCCCTGCTAGAGCCGTACAACGTAATTTGGAAGAAGTAGAAAAGGTACTTGCTTCACAAAATGTAAAGGTCGAGCAAAATCCATTTTTATTATCATGTGAACTAGAAGGTCATCGAATTGTACTATTTCAAGACGGCCGCGCTCTCGTTCATGGTACAAAAGAAATAGCCAAAGCAAAAACGCTTTATCATCGTTATTTTGGTGGATAAGAGGAGGAGGTACATGATGGTTTATAAAGCATTAACAATAGCTGGCTCTGATAGTGGTGGTGGAGCAGGTATTCAAGCAGACTTAAAGACTTTTCAAGAGCTAGAAGTGTTCGGGATGTCTGCAATAACTGCTGTTACTGCCCAGAATACTTTAGGTGTTCAAGGTGTTTATCCTCTTCCAATTGAAGCGGTATTAGAGCAAATGAATTCACTAAATGAAGATTTAAAACCGAATGCGTTAAAAACTGGTATGTTATTTAGCAGCGAACTAATTGAAGCTGTTGCTGGCAAGATTAATGAGTTTAACTGGGGTAATGTAGTAGTGGATCCTGTAATGATTGCAAAAGGCGGTGCTCGTCTTTTACAACAAGAAGCGATAAACTCTTTGCGTGACTCATTAATACCTTTAGCTACTTTTATTACGCCAAATATTCCTGAAGCAGAAGTGATAACAGAAATGACACTTGATACTATTGAACAAAGGAAAAAAGCGGCAAAACTTTTACACAAGCTCGGATCAGATTATGTTGTTGTAAAAGGTGGCCATGGTGAAGAAGATGAGTTAGTAGATTTATTTTATGATGGGAATGAGTTTCTTGAGTTAAGAAGTACTCGGATTCATACAAATCATACACATGGAACAGGGTGTACATTTGCAGCAGCCATTACAGCGGAACTTGCAAAAGGAAAGTCTGCCGAGCAAGCAATGAAAACGGCAAAAGAATTTATTCATGCGGCGATAAAGAATGAACTAGGCATTGGCGGTGGCCATGGCCCTACAAACCATTGGGCTTACAAAAAAACGAAGGTGTTATTATGAACGTAACAAAACAACATATGCAAGTTTATTTTGTCATGGGAAGTACCAATTGCTTAAAATCCCCAACAGAGGTTTTGAAGGAAGCTATAGATGGAGGAATTACTTTTTTTCAATTTAGAGAAAAAGGGGAAGGCTCAAAAGTTGGCGAAGAGAAGTTCCAGTTAGCCAAGCAATTAATGGATATTTGTCGAGCGAACCAAGTGCCTTTTGTTGTAAATGATGATATTGATTTAGCTATGCGACTTAACGCTGATGGAGTTCACATTGGACAAGAAGATGGGAATATTGAAGAAGTCCGAAAGTTGATTGGAAATAAAATCTTAGGTGTGTCCACTCATAATGTGGAAGAGGCACAAGAAGCTCAAAAAAAAGGTGCAGATTATATAGGAGTTGGTCCTATGTTTTTCACTTCAACGAAAGAAGATATTGAAGAGGTTAAAGGGCCGAGCGTTATTTCTTCTATTAGAAAAGCAGGAGTAGAGCTACCAATCGTAGGTATCGGTGGAATCTCAACAGAAAACGCTGAAGAAGTTGTTCAAGCTGGGGCAGACGGGGTAGCCGTTATTTCCGCTATATCTAAAGCACTCTCTCCTAATAAAGCAGTTATGGAATTAAAGAAAAAAGTAGCAAAATAACCTAGAGTTATTTTGCTACTTTTATTTGATTTCTTCCATTATTTTTTGCAAGATATAAAGCATCGTCAGCTAATTGATAAAGTCTAAAGTCATCTTTATACCTTGTATTGTATTGAGCAATTCCGAAAGACAGTGTAATGTGGATCTGTTTCCCGTTTTGCAGACGGAATGGAGTAGATTCAATCTTATTTCTGATTTCTTCCATTTTAATGAAGACATCTTTTCGATCATGCCCAATTTGTAAAATCGAAAACTCTTCCCCACCGTTGCGAGATACGATACCATCGTTTACTTCCTCTTTTAATATAGAAGATAAATGTTTTAATACTTCGTCTCCAGCCATATGGCCATATGTATCATTAATTTTTTTAAAATGGTCTAGATCTAATAATGTTAAAACAAACGGAATATTTTCTTCTTTTGCTCTTTGTATATATTGAGTATAAAACTTATGAAATGCTCTAACATTGTATAACTGTGTTAAAGCATCTTTTTTTGCATGTTCTTTATATTTGAAATATAACTCTGTACTTAACCGAATGCTTCTGGCAAACGAAAAAGCAAAAAGCCCACCAATTATAGCAGATAATATGTGTAAGATTGCTGCATCCAAAACTGCTAAATAGTTAGGGGACACAATGTAAAGGGCGATGGAAAAGATAGCTTGGCTATATAAAATTAATAATAACCAAACTTTCCACATTTTCCATTTCACAAACTGTCCAATTAACCCTGAACCAACGCCAATAAGTAACATCATAAATAATGCCACGTGAGAAGAAAAATTAACATCTATTAAATATCTACCAATAATAATGATGATAGACCCTACTAAAGGCGGAATTATTCCCCCATAAAAAGCTACTAATATAATAGGGATATGCCTTAAGTCTAGAATCGTAATCTCGTTAACACTAATTCCATATCGCATAAGAATTATGCCTAGAAAACCTGCAATTACACCATCTATCAACTTGAATTTTATTGGAGATTCAATAGAGAGCCTATTATTCTTAAAGAGAATATGCCAGAAATAGATAAACGTAATTAAAATAGTTATATTGACAAATAAATCACTTATCATTTTGAGTATCCCTTTTTCCTATAATTTTATAGAATGAATGCACGGGTCGTGTTGGGATAAAAGTAAAAAGCCCCGTTTATCAAAATTATACCATAACATTTTTTGAAAAAAGGGGGAATTGCTTACTTTTTTGAGAAAGATAATAAATGATGTATGGTATGATTAGTACAGATTTTTTACATATTAAAGAAAGAGGTATGTGCTCATGAGAAAGATGGCTTTAGAGAATCTAGAAATTAGTTCTAGTAGATTAATTCTTGGATGTATGGGACTAGGTGGGGGATGGGATAACTCTTCCATTACGAAAGAACATATAAAAATAGCAGAAGAAGCGGTAGAGATGGCTCTTTCTACAGGAATTACGATGTTTGACCATGCAGATATTTATACTCGTGGAAAAGCGGAGAGAGTTTTTGGTGAAGTGTTAAAAATTCGTCCTAACTTAAGAGAGCAAATCGAAATACAAAGCAAATGTGGCATTCGTTTTGACGATGACAAAGGTCCTGGTAGATATGATTTTTCCAAAGGGTATATCGTTGATTCAGTAGACGGTATATTAAATAGATTGAACACTGATTACCTAGATATATTTTTATTACATAGACCTGATCCATTATTGGAACCAGAAGAAGTTGCAGAAGCATTCCATCAGTTACGTAATTCTGGGAAAGTGAACCATTTCGGTGTATCAAACATGAATAAATCGCAAATGCAATTACTTGAAGCATACATCGATCAACCTTTAGTTGTGAATCAATTAGAGATGAGCTTAAATAAGTTGGATTGGGTAGATCAAGGAGTACATGTAAACCAAAAGGCTGGGGAATCCACTCATTTTGCAGATGGTTTAATAGAGCACTGTATGTTACACAATGTACAAATTCAAGCATGGTCACCTTTAGCTAAGGGCATTTTCTCAGGAAACAAGATGGATAATATGTCTGATGCAGAAAAAAACACTGCTTTATTAGTAGAAAAAATGGCTGATGAAAAAGAAACATCAAAAGAAGCGATTGTACTTGGATGGTTAATGCGCCACCCTGCAAAAGTTCAGCCAGTCATCGGAACGAGCAACCCTATTCGTATTAAAAACTGTGCAGAAGCCGTTCGTCAATCGGTACTAATGACAAGAGAAGAATGGTACTCACTTTATGTGACTGCAAGAGGGAACAGATTACCATAGAAAAGATAAACCACATCGAGAATTAGATGTGGTTTATTTTTTCTTGAAACTATTATGCTTACCAATCGTATATAAAAACAAAGTGATTTTTTATTCTCTGAAACGAGGTGGCTATTTTGGAACTAATATTTATTGGTCTGATAGCTGTTGTATTTGTATTTGTTATTATAAAATTTTTCTCGAAAAAGAAAAGATATCCGAAATTATCAAAAGAAAATATTCCTTCCAACCTAGGAGTACTAACTAGTGCTCCAGCTGAAAAATTGATTAAACACTTAGAAACAGCACTGGACAAAACATATGTAGAAGATGTGAGGATGCGGTTTTTAGATGAAAATCGTAAAGTGACGGAAGAAGAGTTTGAATGGAGACTATTTGAATTAAAGCGTTATTTTTTGCTTACTAACATTTTAAAAATGACTCCTATGTTCAGTAAAGATATTGATGCTGTATGGCATGAGATGATTATGTTCACACATAAATATGAAAAGTTCTCTAAAGCTTACTTAGGAGTGATGCTACATCATTATCCTAATGTACAATCAAAAGAAGCTGCTCCTCAAGAAAGAGCATTTTTCGATTGGGTATTTTCTAACCTTTTCGAGGTTACGGCTTTTAGTTGGAAAGCTTGGGGAGACTTTTTTCACGGGCCGCTTTCTCCGCAATTGGTACATGAGTTTAAGACGACTTCTAACCAAATGTTAAAAGATAAATATTTTAATGTAAACGAGAAATATGAAGAGTTGATCGATCACTTGATAGACTCTTTAAGGAAGCAAGCACTAGACTCAGAGAAAGATAAAAGTAACGCAAATTTTGTAAAAAGTAACACTTTTGGAAACTTAACTTCTTCTTCACAAATTATGGTGTTTTACTCTGTATATCAATTTGAAAACTATTGGCTTCACGCGAAAGAATATCTGTATTCGCGAGTTTCCAATTCTACTAGTGGCTGCTCGTATGCCGTATTTTGTGGATCAGCAAGTAGTAATGCAAATAATAACGATGCTGATTCGAGTAGCGGAGGGGACGCTAGTTGCAGTGGGGGAGGATGTTCTTCCTAAGTAGATAGATTATGTAGAGGTCTCCACCTTTTCTGGCTATTATGAAATTAATTCAACTAAATAGCATATAAAAAAGCACAGATTCCAATTTAAAATCTGTGCACTTCCTATTCATTATTCTAATTTCTTGTTAAACTAGCGCTTTACTGTTTGTTAATTAGGTTCATTATAATCTTCTTTAATTAACCCAAAAACAAAATGGTCGACATACCTATCATATAGAAATTCAGAACTCCTTATACAACCTTCTCTTTTGAAGCCAAGTCTTTCGGGAATAGCCTGGCTTTTTAGATTTTCAGTTGCTGCACGGATTTCAATTCTATTTAAGTTCAATTCATTAAAACAGTATTCAATAACCGATTTACAAGCACTGGTCATTAATCCTACACCCTGAAATTCTTCGCCCAACCAATATCCAAGTGAGGTTGATTTATTTGCCCAGTTTATCCCGTGTAAACCTATTACTCCTGCTAATTCACCTTTATACCAAATTCCAGCTTGAAATCCATTATTATTACCTAATTGCTTAATGGTACCTTCAATAAATTCTTTTGAATCTCTTACGTTTTTTGTGAAATCCACCCAAGGCAACCATTCCCTAAGGTAATCTCTTGATTTATCGGTTAACAAGAATAGGTTTTCAGCATGCCTTGGTTCTAGCAAACGCAACTCAGAAGTATCATTAAGTTTAAAATAAAACATATATTCTCCTCACTCATTTATGTTTGTATGGTTAAAGAAAACTCCCCATTAGTTCAATAACCTATATGTTATTTAATGTACTACTTATGTTAAAATTAGTCCTTTTAGCGTCCTGTTTTCAATGTCAGATAAAATGAAAGCCCTGTTGAATCTAAAAAGTTTATTATTACTCTTATTTAAAAGTTTGCTTTACTACCCCTTTGCCGCTATTAACAGTAACTTCCGCATAAGCCCCATTAATAAAGGTCACCTGTGGAGGTACGTGTCCACAATCTATATCATAGAGAATGGGAATGTTTAGCTCCTCTTCTAGTTCAGCATATACATCTTCTACTGTATAGTTATCAACCGGATCATTTGCTGGACTACGACCAAACATGATAGCTGAAGCATTTTGAAACCAGCCGGCAAGCTTCATCTGCACAAGAGATCTACGTAAATCAGTTGTGCTTAATTCACAGTTTTCTAGATACCAAATAATTGAATCCCCATTAATATGTTCTTTTGAGAAAGAATTAACATCTCCAAATGGAGTACCAATTAAATGCCTAATAACATCAACACATCCCCCTAATAACCTACCTTGAACGGAAATGGATGAGTCTTTTAACGTTTTCCATTCTGTATTTTCCGTCAAATGAAATACACATGGTGAAGGATTTTCATGTTGCCATTCTTTTTGATATTTTTCTGACGAAGATTGTTCCACAGACTCACCTACATTTGTTGTTAATGCATGGAACCATTTAGCAGTAGTTTTATCCCAATATTCACCTCTTAAGTCGACTAAGTTTGTACCATGAGCAGTTGCAATTCCTGTCTTCAATGTTATCGCAAGTAATAGAACACTAGTATCAGAGTAACCGAGAATCCATTTTGGTTTCATCTTTTGAAAGTCTATGTAAGCTAGAATTTCAATTAATAGTTCTCCACCCCAAGGAGGTATTATCATATCAATAGTGTCAGATTGAAGCATTTCATTAAGTTCGAGAGCACGCACTTTTGCACTTGCAGATTTTGCTTTCGTTTGGGTCCAATTCGTTTTTCCGCACTTTACTTGGAAGCCTTCCTGTTCCATTTTTTCACATGCATCTTTGAGGACAGTATGCAAAGATTCGGGTACACCAGATGAAGGTGCTGTTACACCTATCGTTGCTCCTTTTTTCAACACAGGATATTTCATTTCCAATTCACATCCTTAAAATCTTTTTTCGAGTGTAACAGAGTAAAAACATGGAAGCAACAAAATAATGAAAATAGTTAAATCATATCTAGGGGTTTCTTTACTCTTACAAAAATAGCCAAAATTTGCTACTATAATAGTAACAATATACGAATATAGTAGGACACATAAGGGGGAGATATTTTGAAGCGAATAATTTATTTGGCAGCAATACTAGTTACTATGAGCCTATTATTAATAGCGTGTAACAAGGAAGAAGAAAAAAAGGCGAATCCTTATGAAAGATTAAGCGAGTACATAACAGGGTGGAAATCATACGAATTTCAACAATTGTATGAAGAATATTTAACCGTTGAAACGAAAGAGGAGTATCCTTTTGAAGAATACGGTGATCGATACGAACATCTATATAATGTACTAGATGTATACAACCTGGAGCTTACAATTGCAGATTATGAAATAGTGTGGGAGGCAGCAGAAGAAGAGGAAGAGATAAGCGAAATTCGCATTCCTCTGAATCTTTCTTTTGACACATTAGCTGGTAGAGTGGAGTATAGCCTTGATGTACCATTAGTGAAAGAAGTCCGAATGGAAGGTGCCGAAGAGGAAGCTGTTGAAAAAGAAAACTGGTACGTAAGGTGGGATACTAACTTTATTTTGCCTGGATTAGAAAGAGAGGATAAAGTTCAATATGCTACACTTTCAGGTGCAAGAGGTAAAATTTTAGATGAAGAAGGATATCCTCTGGCAACAAATACAGATGTTTATGATGTAGGAGTTGTTTTAGAAAGATTTGATGAACAGTCTTTGCCAGCACTATCCAAGATATTAAATGTAAGCGAAGAATTTATTATAAGACAATATTCTCAAAGCTGGGTAAAACCAGACCAACACGTACCAATAAGAAAATTCTTATTAGAGGATGTTGACATAGTAACTGAAGCACAGGCTATCCCAGGAGTAAGTGTCCTAAAAACTATTGAACGAGTGTACCCATTTGGAGAATCAGCAGCTCATTTAATAGGCTATGTTCGCCCTATAACGTCCGAACAACTTGAGGCGAATAAAGACAAAGGCTATTCCACCTCAAGCTGGATTGGTCAGCGTGGATTAGAACAACTTCTTGAAGAACGTTTACGTCCAAAGGATGGAAAGAGAATATACATTCGTAAGCCTGACAATAGCACAAGAGACATCGCTAAAACAGCAGCTCAAAATGGTGAAACAATAACAATAACGATTAACGGATCAGTTCAACAAAAACTTTACGAACAAATGAACGATGAAGTTGGAACAGCTTCTGTCGTGGAACCTGAAACAGGAAAAGTACGAGGTTTAGTAAGCGTTCCTTCATTTGATCCTAATGAGTATGTAATGAGTTTATCGAATGCTTATCATCAATCGTTAGTGGACAACCCGAAACAACCAATTTTAAATAGATTTCATGCATCCTATTCACCTGGTTCCACCATGAAGTTATTAACAACCATAATTGGATTAAACACAAATTCAGTTGATACAGAAAAAGCTGTAGCCATTCCTTCGGGTGGATGGCAAAAAGACGCTTCGTGGGGAAGTTATCGTGTGACTAGGGTAAATGATTCCATACCTTCCGTTGATTTAGAAACAGCAATGGTCGTTTCAGATAATATCTATTTTGCGATGTTAGGTTTAGATATTGGTAGTAACAATATGGTAGAAGGTCTAAATAAATTAGGTTTTGGTGAGGCTCTTCCGTTTTCCTATTCTTTAACAGCATCACAAATTTCCAATTCAGGCACAATGGACAGTGAAGTTATACTTGCCGATTCCTCTTATGGTCAAGGGCAAGTGCTTGTTACGATGACACATTTAGCTAGTTTGTATGCTTCTGTTGTTAACGACGGAGTAATGATGAAGCCACTGCTTTTAGAAGAAGAACAATCAGCAGTATGGGTAGATGATGTTGTAAGTAAAGAGAATGCACAAATCTTACAACAATATTTACGAAAAGTGGTAACAGAAGGTACAGCTAGAAGTGCTAATATACCTAACTTTGCATTAGCAGGAAAAACGGGAACAGCAGAATTGAAAACAGATGGGCAAGGTACAAAAGGTAAAGAAAATGGCCTCTTTGTTTCCTATGACCAAAACAAACCAAACTTAGTAACAGCAATAATTATTGAAGGTGTAGAAGAAAAAGGCGGAAGCGGTCACGTTGTTAACCTAACAACAAACTTCTACCGAGCATTAGAAGAAAATAACTAAACCCAAAACGTCTTATTTCACTATGAAATAAGACGTTTTTTCTTTTTGGTGAGAGTATTAATCATTAGGAAAAACAGTAATCATTATTTATCAAAGAAAGTTTAGTATGAGCAAAAAGGTATTAAAAACAAACCAGTTGATGATAGCACGAGGTGCGAGACTCCTGCGGGAAAAGTGTGTCAAGGGAGACCCCACAGGCGCTTGCCGCCGAGGAGTAGGTTTTTTCACGACAGTGAAAATAACCTTCCTTTTTACCGCCCGCGGAAAGCGTAGCCTTGCACGGAAATCAACAGCGGTAATTAAAAGAACTCAATAAATAAAAGGTAAATTTTTTCAAAATTAGTAATTGACAATATATTACGAACGGTGGTAAGGTAAAAAAGTGGAATTAAATACTAATTTTATTATGAAAAAGGAGGGTTCGAGAGATGATTAAAATGGATAAGATGTTCAACAGAATAACAGTACAATTTAATAATTCTCGTGACCTGACTGCAATAGGAATAGTTCGTTAAACTATATAATCGTATAGTTTCTCTAAACTTACCTATTACACTACTTTCAACTAATTTAGTTATCGTAAGCACAGGTCACGTTAATAGAACGTGATGTGTGCTTTTTTATTTGCATTTGCAAAACCTTGGCATGCCGACTTACGTTCGGTGTGTCTTTTTTTATGTGAATTCATTTCCATTTGTTACCTATGGGATAAACCCATTTGTATATAAAACAAATATTAGGAGGCATGCAGTATGAACAGTTTATTTGTAATTAGGTTGATGTATGAAGGAGCGACAGACTCTGGGTAGTTATACAAAATTGAACAATCGGTTTAACAAACCGAAAGGAGTACGATAATATGTTTTCGGTATTTAGTAAATTAAGTTGGTTTTTTAAAGAACATTGGAAACGTTATACATTCGCAATCATGTTACTAATTTTTGCTGGTTTACTCGAAGTAATCCCACCAAGAATGATCGGTATTGCGATTGATGAAATACATGTAGGGACATTAACAAAAGAAAAACTAATGACTTACGTTGGCTTCTTGTTTGTGCTTGCGTTTATCATTTACGGTCTTACGTATGTATGGATGTCCAAATTATTTGGAGGCTCATTTTTAGTCGAAAGGTCCTTAAGGTCAAAGTTAATTGGCCACTTATTAAAAATGACCCCCACTTTTTATGAAAAAAATAGAACGGGTGACTTAATGGCTCGTTCGACAAATGATTTGAGAGCAATTTCTGTTACAGCTGGTTTTGGTGTTTTAACACTAATTGATTCAAGCATATTTATGATTATTATTCTATGTACAATGGGATTCTTAATTAGTTGGAAATTGACCCTAGCGGCGATTCTTCCACTTCCAATTATGGCGCTAGCGATGAATATTTATGGTAAGAAAATTCATCAGCGCTTCACGGAAGCTCAAGATGCTTTTGGAGACATGAATGATAAGGTATTAGAATCTATTGCTGGAGTACGTGTTGTCCGTGCATACGTACAAGAAAGAGCAGATCAAGCTCGCTTTCATAACATGACAGATGACGTGTACAAGAAAAATGTAAAAGTAGCGATAATTGACTCACTTTTTGAACCGACAATCAAATTGCTAGTAGGTGCTAGTTATTTAATAGGACTCGGATATGGTGCATACTTAGTTTTCCATAAAACGATCACGCTTGGAGAATTAGTTTCATTCAACGTGTATCTCGGAATGTTAATCTGGCCAATGTTTGCAATTGGGGAACTAATTAACATCATGCAACGCGGAAATGCATCACTTGATCGTGTAAATACGACATTAGATTATGAGCCAGATGTAAAAAATGATGCAAACCCAACTAAGGTAGATTCTCCAAATGAGATAGAGTTTCAACATGTGACATTCCGTTACCCTTCTTCGCAAGTAGATAATTTGAAAAACGTTTCTTTCCATATGAGAAAGGGAGAAACATTAGGTATTGTCGGCAAAACGGGAAGCGGGAAAACGACTTTAGTGAAGCAACTTTTAAGAGAATATCCATTAGGTAAAGGGGAAATAAAAATCTCAGGTACACCTTTAAATAAAATTACCCTTGAAAACATGCAAGGTTGGATTGGATATGTGCCACAAGATCATATTTTATTTTCAAGAACAGTTCGCGAAAATATTTTGTTCGGAAAAGAAAATGGTAGTGAAGCAGATTTAAATAAGGCAATTGAACTATCAGCCTTTACGAAAGATTTAGAAATGTTACCAGAAGGTCTGGAAACATTAGTTGGAGAGAAAGGTGTTTCGTTATCCGGTGGGCAAAAACAACGTATATCTATTGCGCGTGCACTCATCGCCAATCCAGAAATTTTAATTTTAGACGATTCATTATCAGCAGTCGATGCGAAAACAGAAGCAACGATTATTGGTAATATTCGAAAAGAACGTAGTGAAAAAACGACGATTATTACAACACATAGATTATCAGCTGTACAACATGCAGACTGGATTGTCGTACTAGACGACGGAAAAATAGTGGAATCTGGTTTACATGAGCAGCTAATGGCACATGGCGGTTGGTACAAGGAGCAGTTTGATCGCCAACAACTGTCTGTCGAGAGCGGGGTGTTATCATGACAGAAAAAAAGACAGGTAAAAGACTGTTAAACTATGCTTTAACGCAAAAGAAAGTCATTATTATTGCGTTAATCATGCTTTCCATAGCAGTAGCAGCAGAGTTAACAGGTCCATTTATTGCAAAAAGAATGATTGACCAACATATTATGGGGATTGAAAAAGAGTGGATTCCTATTGAAAACGAAGTGAAAGACAGTGTCTTGTATGATGGGCAATTATATATCCGTGAAGATAGAGCAACCGATGCAGTACTAGCAACGGAAGATAGAGTTCGAATTGTGCAAGTATCTAGAGAGTTTTACTATGTACCATCTTCCATTTCCTTTGAAGGGGAAAGAACGATACAAGAAGGGAATTTAGTTGTTACAAGAGGGGAAGAGCGTGCGGAGTACCAAGCGACACCTCTTTCTAGTCAAGAGTTATTAGCTTTTTATGAACCTGAAGTAAAATATTTAATTTATTTAGTTGGATTTTACTTTGCATTACTTGTTGTAGCAGCATTTTTCCAATATGGGCAAAGTTATTATTTACAAACTTCTGCAAACCGTATTATTCAAAAAATGCGAGAAGATGTATTTTCTCAAATTCAAAAATTACCGATTCAATACTTTGACCATCTACCAGCTGGGAAAGTAGTATCACGTATTACAAATGATACAGAAACAATTAAAGAGTTGTACGTAACCGTATTGGCTACTTTTTTTGCTAGTGTTATTTACATTACAGGTATTTATATTGCACTATTTTTACTGGATGCACAGTTAGCATTCATTTGCTTAGCGTTAATACCTATCTTAGTTGTTTGGTTTATTTTCTATCGAAAATTCGCATCATTATATAACCATAAAATTCGTTCATTGTTAAGTGATATTAATGGATATATTAACGAATCTATTCAAGGGATGCCGATTATTCAAGCATTCCGACGCCAAAAACGTTCAACGGAAGAGTTCGAAAAACTAAACGAAGAGCACTTTGCGTATCAAAATAAGCTATTAAGCTTAAATTCATTAACATCTCATAATTTAGTTGGGGTACTACGAAACATTTCATTCGTAGTATTGATTTGGTATTTTGGTGGAGCTTCCCTTGGTGTTGGGACTGTTTTATCACTAGGAGTACTTTACGCTTTCGTTGATTATTTAGGAAGACTTTTCGGACCGATTACTGGTATGGTAAACCAATTAGCGAACTTAGAGCAAGCTAGGGTCTCATCTGCTCGAGTATTTGAGTTAATGGATGAAGTAGGAATCGAGGTTTCGGACGAAAAATATCCTCGCTATGATGGAAATGTCGTATTTGAAAACGTATCGTTCGGTTATAAAGAAGGCGAATACGTGTTGAAAAATATTGACTTTAAAGCAGACAAAGGTGAAACAGTCGCACTTGTTGGTCATACAGGAAGTGGTAAAAGTTCGATTATGAACTTACTGTTCCGTTTTTACGATATACAAGAAGGTAGCATAAAAATTGATGGTGTAAATATTAACACCCTTCCGAAGCAAGCAATTCGCCAGCACATGGGAATTGTTCTGCAAGATCCTTTTCTTTTTACAGGGACAATTGCTTCTAACGTAAGTCTTGATGATCCAACCATTTCAAGAGAAAAAGTGGAAAAAGCACTACGAGACGTTGGTGCTTGGGACTTTATTTCGAGCTTACCAAAAGGATTAGATGAACCAGTTATTGAAAAAGGTAGTACGTTATCTTCAGGACAAAGACAGTTAATCTCTTTTGCAAGAGCACTCGCATTTGACCCTGCGATTCTAATTTTAGATGAGGCAACGGCAAGTATCGATACAGAAACAGAAGCTGTTATTCAAGCTGCATTAGAAGTGTTGAAAAAAGGAAGAACTACCTTTATTATTGCACACAGACTATCTACTATTAAAAATGCGGACCAAATATTAGTATTAGATCGCGGGACGATTGTAGAAAAAGGAAGCCATGATGAATTGATGCAAGAATCGGGACGATATTACCAAATGTACGAACTTCAACAAGGAAAAGGTACATTGGCTGGATAATTTGTAAAGGGTGGGGCTATAGACTTTTTGTCTTAGCCCCATCTTTTATTCATAGCTTTAGTAATTATTGGGTAACATAAACTGAAGTAAATACTCCTTTAGCGGAGGGGAAATTCTTTGGATTTTGGCCTAATATTAACATTAATTATTTTGTTCATATTGTCTGCTTTTTTTTCATCAGCAGAAACTGCTTTTTCAAGTGTAAACAAAATTCGATTGCGTAATTATGAGTCTGAAGGACGTAGAGGGAGTAAAAAGGCTGTTTTTATTGTGGAGAATTTTGATAAAGCACTTTCCACCATTTTGGTCGGGAATAACATTGTCAATATAGCAGCGGCTTCTATTTCAACGAAGGTTGCTACTGACCTTTTTGGCGATGGCAAAGGAATTTTTATTAGTACCATTGTTGTGACAATATTAGTATTAGTTTTCGGAGAGATACTTCCAAAGTCGCTGGCTAAAGAAAATGCAGAAACGTACTCCCTTTTCATAGCAGGAATATTATTTTTGCTAATGAAAATACTTGCACCAATTACATTCCTTTTTGTAAAGTTAAAACAATTTGTAACAAGAGCCTTCAAAGGAAACGATTCACCGTCTGTTACAGAGGAAGAACTAATTACGATGGTGAATATTAGCCAGGAAGAAGGAGTCATTGACTTTAATGAAAGGGAATTAGTCACAAGGTCGTTGGAATTTGATGACATTATGGTTGGAGAAGTATTGAAACCAAGAATAGATATTGTGGCCGTAGAAGTAACACAGTCCATAGAAAAAGTTAGAGACGTATTTCTAGAAGAACGGTATTCTCGAATTCCTGTTTATGAAGAAAATATTGATAATATTATCGGTATTTTGTCAGAAAGGGAATTTTTAAGTCATCTCGTTCGGTTTGGAGATGTGACCATTAAGTCTATTTTACGCGAACCTTTATTCGTTGTAGAATCAATGAAGATAGCAACATTGTTACCTGAGTTGCAGAAAAATAAAGTGCATATGGCAATTGTAATCGATGAATTTGGTGGTACATCAGGCCTAATTACGTTAGAGGATATTTTAGAAGAAATCGTCGGTGAAATATGGGACGAGCATGATGAGAAAATAAAAAATTTCACCAAAATTACGGAGAGTAAATATGAATTCAACGCAGATTATCCTCTAGAAGATTTTTTCAAGGAGCTAGGAATGGATTTTAATAAAGTTACCTCCTCTAGTCATACAATTGGTGGCTGGATCTATGAAGAGTTAGAACATATTCCGGCTATTGGAGAAATAGTGGAATTTGAGAATTTAATCGTTACTGTTAAGAATGTAGAAGGCAGAAGAATTAGAAAAATCACGGTAGAAATTGGGGATTATTAATAAATCATAAAGGCTTTCTTACAACTTTGGGTGTAAGGAGCCTTAATTTTTGGTTTGGATTATGAGGGGATTTTGGATTCGTCTACCATTTAAACACATGCATGAAAACAGCCCTGGACAAATGTCCAGGACCGTAAGCCATTCATATTAAGTTGGTAATACTAATTAGTAGCTTCCGCCGCCTAATTGTTGTTCAGCCATTTGAACTAAACGCTTTGTGATTTCTCCACCTACTGAACCGTTAGCACGTGCAGTAGTGTCTGCACCAAGGTTTACACCAAATTCAGAAGCGATTTCGTACTTCATTTGGTCGATAGCTGCTTGAGCTCCTGGTGCTACTAATTGATTTGACGAATTTCTAGATGATTGGTTTGGCATGTTAGATTCATCTCCTCACAAAAATTATGGTTTTTGGCTGGACCAACTGGATTTGCACCAGTTAAGCACTGTTGAGTGCTGCCTGCTCGGCGAGGTCCATTGATAGAAGTTGGTTGCTGTTTGGTGCTGCTTAAGTTGTTACTTGTATTATAGGAAAATCTCTTTTTTCTTATTCAAAAAAACTAAGGTAAATAGTGGGAATTTCAAAAAGGATAAGAATGAAGGTGAAAGGGAAAATAATGATAGTACATAACATCGGAGGGATAGTCATGGGGATGTGTCCACTTTGCAACGGATTTGATGCAACACAACAAACTTGTACACAATGCGGTAGTGTTGTAGAGGAAGTAGGAAAGGTAACAGACTTTTTAGATGACTATAGTGCGTACATGGATATTGACGTTCTAAAACTTGTAGATGGGGATATGAATTCTTACGAGAACAGTGATTGCTTACATCTATTTAATTGTCCGGTTTGTAAAAAAGAGACGATATATACGGTTAAGGAATAATAGTGAATAGTGGTTAGGAAAGAAAGTAAATAATGAAAATATAAAAAACCCCGAAGAATTTAGATTCTTTGGGGTTTTGATATGATATGAGCTAACCACTAGTAACTAGCCACTAATCACTATTTATTACGAATACGCAATTCTGTTTCTAAGTCGAAGAAGTGAGCTTTATTCATATCAATCGCTAAGTCGATGTTCATTTCAGGTTTCACGTCTGTACGAGAGTCTACACGAGCAACAAACTCTTGACCAGCGATTTGTGAGTAAAGCATGGACTCTGCACCTAGTAATTCTGCTACTTCGATTTTCGCAGTAATTTTCGTTCCAGCAGAAGACTCGATGAATACTGGCTCATCGTGGAAATCTTCAGGACGAATTCCAAGTACGATTTCTTTACCAACATAACCGTTGTCACGTAACATTTTCATTTTTCCTTCAGGGATGGAAATTTTTTGCTCTCCTAGAAGGAAAGAACCATCTTCTAATTTACCATTGAAGAAGTTCATTGCTGGAGAACCGATGAATCCGCCTACAAAGATGTTTTCAGGATTTTCGTATACTTCTTTAGGTGAACCAACTTGTTGAATAATACCATCTTTCATAACAACAAGACGTGTAGCCATTGTCATAGCTTCTGTTTGGTCATGTGTTACGTAAATTGTAGTAGTTTTTAAACGTTGATGTAATTTAGAAATTTCGGCACGCATTTGTACACGTAATTTAGCATCAAGGTTAGATAAAGGCTCATCCATTAAGAATACTTTTGCATCACGAACGATCGCACGACCTAAAGCAACACGCTGACGTTGACCACCAGATAATGCTTTTGGTTTACGTTCTAAGTATTGTTCTAATCCTAAGATTGCTGCCGCTTCTTTTACACGACGATCGATTTCTTCTTTTGGAGTTTTACGTAATTTTAATCCAAATGCCATGTTATCATATACGCTCATGTGAGGGTATAGTGCATAGTTTTGGAATACCATCGCGATATCGCGGTCTTTAGGAGCAACGTCATTCATACGCTTTCCATCAATTTCAAAGTCACCTTTAGAAATTTCCTCAAGTCCAGCAATCATACGTAAAGTTGTAGATTTCCCACAACCTGATGGACCAACGAATACAATAAACTCTTTATCTTTAATGTGTAAGTTGAAATCTTCAACAGCGGTTACATCACCTTCATAAACTTTATAAATATTTTGTAATTTTAGTTCAGCCATTTTAAAAGGCCTCCTTTTGTAATCGTTTTCTTTTCTTACTTCTTAGTCTACCGAAAGCGCTTTAATAGGACAATGTACAACATGCACAAAAAAAGAGTAACTTGTTTGTGCAAGTTACCCAACTTCTTTTTCATATTCAACTAAAAGTATTGCTAAGTAGGCTACAAATGCCCCTTGAAAGTTTCTAATATCGATGCCTGTTCGTTCTACGAATTTATCGATTCTATATTGTAAACTGTTTCGATGCATATATAATTTTTTTGCAGTTAATGAAACATTTAAGTTATTTTCGATAAACGTTTTGACACTAATAAGAAGTTCTTTTTCTTCTGGAAAAGAAGTTAAAAAAGACTGCTTCATTTCATTTACGGTTGCTTTGCTTAGTTCGTGAATCATTACATATGGTATCGCTTTTTCCAACCGTATATGTTTTGTCTTCGATTCGAATTTTTGAGCAATGGAAAAGCATTTAGTCTCCCATTGAAAAAGCTGAGGAAGTTTATTCGTAAATGGATGATAAGAGCCGATAAACAATTTTACATCCGCATAGAAGTCCGCTGCTGTCATTTCAATTATATCTGTATATGTATTTGGCTCTTGTACTGTCGATTGCTTTTCGATAATAACGCCCGAAACGTCATCTTGCCATATAATCTCGATCGTTGATTCTTCAAAGAATGATTGTATGGCTTCTTTCCACTCCGCAGCTTGAGAAAAAGCCTTCGTATAATGAAACTGTACAAAACGAAAAGAATCATTTTCTTGATAAAATAACTCTTGCGCTAACATGTCGACATTCAAGTCCACTTCATTATTAAAAAGGAATTGATACCACCAATTCTCTATTTCAGACATTTGTGTTTCATCATGTTCAATGCGAGTTAAAAATGTATTTAACCAAATGACATCTCTATCTTTAAGTGCATCCCGAACAATACCGATATATTCACTTGATGAGCTTTCAAACCACTCAAACTTTAAAAAGTTACTAGGGGATTCTGCTATTACTACTTGATCTTTAAATATTTTCCTTAAACCTTCTATCATCATAATCCCTCACACAAAATAGCATTTCCACTATTATAACAGGTTCTAAACATATAAGAAAAAACAAATGCCAGGCATTTGTAACAGGAATGTTACAAGTGCCTGTGGTCAAGCCCCCAAAAAATAGAGTCGAAAAAATAATTAGTTACGTTCTCTTATAACTACCGCGCTTACGCTTGGTGGCCCAGTCATTTGGTGAGGAATTTCACAATTCCACACCAAATGACTGGGATCATTTTTGTATATATTACGCTACCTTTATAAACTCTTTATAGTACTCTTTTGGTGAGTCATAACCCAGGCCTTTTTGGATTCGTTCTTCATTATAATACATGATATATTTCTTTAAATCTTTCTCAAATATAGCCTTTTTAGTGTTTGGATAGAAACATGGAAATTCAACTTTTAATTGAGAAAAGAAACTTTCAATCACGGCATTATCCCAACAGTTTCCTTTCCTAGACATACTTGGGGTAAACTTAAGTGTTCTCGACAATTTATTATGTTCAAAAGAACGGTACACGCTTCCTTGATCACTATGAATTGTAACCCCTTCTAAATCCTTTAGCTGACGCTGCTTTTGACCGGCTTCGATCGTACGCTTAATAAGCTCAGTGTCAGGGCTGAAACTAATCTCAAAGGCAATAACTTCTCTATTAAAAAGATCCATTAACGCTGAAATATAAAATTTCGTATTAAACACTTTAATTTCAGTCATGTCCGTAACCCATTTTTGGTTTGGGAACTCTGCATTAAAATCCCGTTCTAGAAGGTTATTGTACACATATCCAGCAGCTTTTTGTTTCTCTGTTTTCGTAGTGTTTTTTTGTCTAACAGTGGCTTTCATATTTGCTTCCTTCATAAGACGAGCTACTTTTTTATGATTTACTATGATACTCATCTTATTTTTCATGTACCCAGCAATCCTTTTTGCACCGAAGGTTCCCTTGTGCTTCTTAAAGACATTGCTAATCTTTTTAAATAGCTCTTTATCTCCATGTGAAACCTTCTTCTTAGGCCGTTTAAGATATGCATAATAACCACTTACAGATACCTCTAATACACGACATAATATAAACACTGGATATTCCTTTCTCAAAGCGTTGATACACTCATATTTCTTACTTACTTTTTCTCTTTGAGAAAGGTTTGGAACTTTTTTAGAATTTCGTTCTCCATTTCCTTTTCTTTTAATAATTTCTCTAATTGTTGAATACGTTTTTTATCATCTAAATTCACTGAATCAAAAGAGTTTACATGCTTATTAGTAGCTACTTTAAACGCACTAGGACCACTGTGTTTATACGTATTAACCCACCTATTTACTGTTTGACGAGTTACGTTAAATTCATCTGCGACAACTCTTACAGACATTCCATTCAATACTTTTTCTACAGCCTCTATTTTAACTTTTCCACTCAAATTAACCGATGGTTTCTTCTCCATTGTTTTTACCCCCTTATAACAGTAAAAGTCGTAACTATTTGTAACTACTTTATAACTCTATTATAAGGGGGTCAACTACTGGCACTTTTAATCCTTTTGTAATATTAGTTCTCGTTTGGTTTGTCTTCTTTGATTAGTTCGCGTGCTTCTTCAATGTTTGTGTATTCTTCTCTTTCAAAGACTGTTCCGCCTGCCATTCCCTCGTTGATCATGCGGTCGATGTCCATATAATATTGATCTCTACCTTCG
Organism: Bacillus alkalisoli; assembly: GCF_002797415.1. Taxonomy (GTDB): domain Bacteria; phylum Bacillota; class Bacilli; order Bacillales; family Bacillaceae_I; genus Bacillus_CD; species Bacillus_CD alkalisoli. Next base: position 3,037,197 of record NZ_KZ454944.1, on the reverse strand, counting down.
TAAGTAACATCGTTCGTTGGTTGTTGTTTTTTATCATTTTTCAAGAAAAATCCCTCCTGCAAATAGTATGCACAGGAAGGAAATAGTTCATGATTCAATTTTTTCGTAAAGTATCTGATGCATTATCAATATATTGGGATTTCTATATTGATGATCAAAATTAAATTATTATTACTTATTCATACACATGAAACAACATTAGTTCATGGATTTGCGATCGGATTTGAACTTCGGCTTCAGGTGAAAAGGTATAATCGCCTTGCCATTCTATATCACCATTTTTTAAGTATTTAGCACGAACAGTTTTACCTTGGAAGAAAAAAGATATTTTCCAGCCAGGAAGTTGTTTATTTGGATACAATGGTTCAAATTGAAAGTGAGTGATCATGATGCTTCCTCCTTAAAATAGGAATGTTAGTTTGTAATATGTTTCGCCTTCACTAAGCTACTTTCCTTCTTGAAAAATTTGGCGTTATCATAAAAAACTTTAATTAAATTTTCTGTTCCTGCCTTTTTTATATCGACTTCATCAAAATCCATAGGCTTAGCATTTATTTCAAATAAGCAAAAGCTTCCATCCGATCTTACACCAATGTCTGCTGAGAACTCCCCAATTAAAGATCGCTCATAAGTTGATAAATCGGCTCCAACGTTCGAAATTAATTTACGGAGTTTATCAACATTTATTTCGATAGGTAGTTGTTGAATGTAGCCAATTTCCCCGCCATTTGGCACGTGAGTTGTAACTTGTTGGCCACAAGCAATTCTTACACCAACCCCTGAAATTTCATGTTTTCCGTTTATAAAATGTGCAAGAATTCTTAAGTCGAATTTTCTATCATCCATTTTAAGTGTTTCAATTGTTTGTTGAATGATATATTCATCCAATTTCAATTCTTTCTGAAGAAAATTAAATGCTTTTTCCATAGTAGGAAACATAATGGTTTTCGATATCGTTTTAAGTATAATAGTACTCCCATAAAGGGATAATGAAAAAATCCCTTTTCCTTTTGCACTTAACCGTTTTTTTATGTAAACGGATTTATATGTTGAAAGAAGTTCGTAAAAGTTTTGCTCTGTTAGCAAAGAAGTAGAAGGGAGGTATGGTAAAAGGTGTTGGTTTTCTCTCAAACACAAAAACGTACTAAACTTGTCAAAGTAATTTAAATTAAAAAAGGTAATATCCTTTTCCTTACACCATTCCATCACCTTACTTATGTTACCTTCTTTATACATTCGGTTGTAAAGAACTTGGAGAGGAGGAACCTTCAACTTTACCCATTTTTCATATTGAGGATGATAACAGTAACCTTGCTGAGTGAAATTGTTTTCAAAAAATTCTTCTGTCACAACTACTGAAAACCCACCAATACGAAACAACTCTTTTTGTAATCTCTCTAACAGTTTTATGTTTCCAGAAAAACTTTGACCTTCACTTTTGTTCACCATTATACCAACAACAGGACCGACAATATTTCCATTTGCTACAGAAACTGTAAAAGGGAGAAATGTTTTCTTTCTCCTGCTAACAACAGTAATATCCTCCCTTTCTCCAAAAGAAAGGGAGGGAAGGTCCTTTTCAACCTGAACCCATGTTTGACTCTGCCAATCATAATAAATAGTTACTTTCATAGAAAAATTTCCTCGGGATTCTCTAAAGATTTTTCTGTTAAATAAATGGCATATTCTATGGAAAGTTTTCGAGTGAGAAAATCTTCTTTTCTTAATTTTGGATGATAAAAGATTGCCCTGCCAGGTTTGGAATTAGCTTCAAAAAGCCAAACGTTTCCTACTTTATTATCGATTCCAAAATCAAATCCAATCTCCCCAATAAATCCTGGTAAATGACGATCAATGGCTTCACTTAACATCAAGGCACTTTGAGTCAATTTCTCTTTTATTGAAGTTGCTTCTTCGCTTCTAGTAAAAATCTCTTCCAATGTTCGAACAACTCCACCGTTGTTCGCATGGGTCGTTACACTGCCTTTTCCACTTAGTTTTGCTGCCATCGCACTAACATGCCATTTTCCATTGTCATCTTTATTCGTGTGAACACGAAAATCCACCGTTGATTCATCTACTTTTATTAATGGAATTCCTTGTTGAACAATATAACTTTTTATATCTCTGTTTTTTAACACATAACCTAACATTTTTTCTAATGAAGTAAAACGTTGTAATCTATTTTTCTGCTCATCATCTTTATAGCGACAATAATATTGTTCTTCTTCTTTGTTGTATATGATTTTGAAAACACCAAGTCCTAAACTCCCGCTTGATGGCTTTAAATAGAGAAAAGGATATTTAGAAAGTAATTCTTCTAATAAAGTAATGGACATGTTATTATACGTTTCTGGTAAGAATCTAGATAAATTTTCTTCTAACGTTAATTTTTGATGTATTTCCCACTTGTTAAAAAATCCAGGATTATACCACGGAATCATATATTGTTTTTGCATCTTTTCTCTAGTTTCCTTCAAGAGACGATGCTGTTCTGTCCGACGGTTTGGAAGACGATCATACACGACATGTGGAAATGGAAACTGTTTTTTGCACCAACCTTTTTCTGTAAACATAAAGCCTTCAATTGTACCATCTTCCCAGTTAATATGATTCGCTCCAAAAATAAAAGCATATGCGCCAACTTTCTTTTCCATGGAAAGTAATTTAGAAAAGAATAAGGATCTCTCACCAATCGGCCTTAACATGGAACTTGTGAATCCAGCTGTAAAAATCCCGATTAATGGTCCAAGATGAATAGCACCATTATGAATGAAGTAATGAATATTTCCTTCAAAAGGTATCATAAGTTTTTCATACAGTTCTTGATTGACATATATACACGATTTCGCATGGTAATTTACGGTCACTGGGTATTCCAATGTACCGAACGCGACCGAATGGATGGAGTATTTCTCGAAATCAGTAGGTAAAGTAATTCCATTACCTTTTACATCTTCCTTATATTTTAATTGTATTTGCGCTCGCATCAACTTTTCACTCCGTTTCTGTCCACCCTTTACTTATGGCTCTGTTAAAGACCGCTGTTGATTTCCGCGCAAGTCTCCGCTTTCCGCGGGCGTGGCTGGAGCCTCCTCGGCTTCGCCTGTGGGGTCTCCAGTCCCCCGCTACTCCCGCAGGACAAGGAATGCTCCGGAGCGATACATCGCACGAAGAAAATGCGTATGCATTTTCGAGGAGTCTCCGACTTGCGCGGAAATCAACTGCTAGAAAAGTATCAGAAATCAACACTTACATTTTTCACAGACTTATTTTTCAAGAAAACACTATAACGTGCTGGAGCTTCGTACGTTTGTTGTTTTATTTGTTCACTTGCTGTTATTTCTATCATTTTATGCCCAGGTTTGGAGTTAATATCTAAAATCCACGGTTTTAAGTTACAATCTATTGCTAAATCAAGACCTATCTCAAAAAGAGGATGAAATTTTTTATCGAGTGTATTAACTAGAGTTTCAACAAGGTAGGAAATAGTTTCTTCAAGGGCTATTTGTTCAATGGTGGAGAATTTTTTTATCCATTCTTTGTATGTTACAATTTCTCCTCCAGTAGCAAGATTTGCTGTGATTTTACCAACACGGCCATGTCTGATCGCTTTGAAACGTTCTAGCCACTCACCGTCTGATCCTTTCTGAAGAAGAATTCTTAAATCAAATGGTTCCTTTTTAGCCGTTAGTAATGACAGAAACGGTTGTATAATGAAATTTGTTTCTTTCGACTGTATCCACTTATTAAATTTTTGAAGTGTATGAAATGTAAAGTGTCGTTCACCATCTCTCGTCACTTCCATACAATCCAATCCATCATGACTAGATTGCTTCGCTTTTATAATCCCAAAACCTTGTGATCCGTTTATAGGCTTTAAAATGACTTCTTTATACATAGAAACCATCTTTTTAAACGTTGAAATGGTGTAACTCCTTGTCGGTAAAAAATATGGTTGAAGCTCCTCATCTGAATGTAGCTGTTGAATGACATCCCACTTATTCGGTAAACCACAACCTAGAAACGTAATATTCCGATTGTTTTTCAACCAGGTTATTTTTTCAATATAAGATTTGCTTTGTAAAGACGATGGATAATATAGGCGATCATAAATAAAAGAAGGAAGTGGGAACTGACTTTTTTTCCAAGAACGAGTCTCTCTACAAAATAAGTAACCAAACACTTCGTTTTTCCCTAAAAATATTTTTGCTGGGGAAAATGAATAGACTTGAACGTCGTATTTTATGCTGTGAATGGCAATGTTCGTCATGTACGAGCTTTTCGTCGGATTAGAAAATGTAAGAATGCCTAGTGTAATGGTCATTCACTCACTCCTTTTTCGAATGTGATGGATTATGTCTCATCCGCTTTGCTCATTAAATATAAGCAATATAAAATAATAGCTTTAGCAGATGGTCGAACAGATTCATTCTCAGAGCGTGGATCCATATTTTTGGAAGGCTTTGTATTTACTTCAATTAGCCACGGCTGGCCACTTTTATCCACTGTAATATCTATGCCAAGCTCCGCAAAAATACCATCAGAAATGGAACTAATCTCATTACAAACATCAAGTGCGATAGAACGCATCGCTTTTTGTAGATGTTTTGCTTCTTTTTTATCAAACAGTTGAACTAGCGCTTGTTGGACTGTTAGCATTTCTCCGCCTTGTGCTAGGTTTGAAACGAACTGTCCAGCTTTAGAAACTCTAGCAACAGCGGAAGTAACTTGCCAAGTGTCATTTTCTCTCCTATGACATAAAAAACGAAAATCCACGGGTCGACCTTCTAACTCGATTAAATCGATTCCTGTTTGAACAATAAAGTTTCTTTTTTTTGTATATGGCTGCAGTCGGGAGACAATATCATGTATATGTTCATACTTAGCTGTAACATTAAGCTGTAGGGACGAATAGGAAAGTTCCCAATTATCCCCATCCTCAGCGCGAGTAATTTTAAAAATTTGCTTTCCTTGACTTCCATTCATTGGTTTAATAAATAGTGTGTTCGTTTTTTCTATTAGATTTTTGACATTCTCAAAAGAATACTCCATTGAAGTGGGAAGAAAAGGGTGTAAATGATCGGCTTGTAATAAGTGAGAATGAACTTCCCATTTGTTTAAAAAATGCTCATTAAAAATAGGGATGTTATGCTTTTGTAGTTCTTCTATAAAAGAAATAAAGCTTATGTTCTGTTCATTTTTTCTAACGTGCAATCTATTGTGAATCACATTCGGAAATGGGACAGATCGCTTTAACCAAGTTTTGTTGTCTGAGAGAATATATCCATCGAGAAAAGTATTGCCGCCATGAATATACTCTTTTAAAGTAAAAACATAAAAAATCACGCCAATTTCGTCTGCAAAAATAGCTAGTTCTCTGCTAAAATATTCAATAGACTTTAAATGTATTGGGGGCTCTTCCTTTATTTCTGTTAGCAGGCCAATAACGGGACCAATTACTAATGTATTGAGATTCGGTTGAAAGCTTACTAATAAATCTCTGTCCTCTTCATCGGCTAAAAATAATGATTGAAGGATGGAACGGTCCACTTTTACATAAGGGTTATCAACCTTTATAATTTCTAGAAAAGCCGTTATTTTTACGCGACTACACTGAATGACGATGATGGGTGAATCTAACGGTATTTGTAACTTTTTCGCTAGTTTTTTGCTTAATCGTATCGTCGGGTTGTTACTTTTTGGTTCCGTTGGAATAATAGTGGCTCTATAAAATTTCATGAAAGTCCCTCGTTTTTTAGAAGTAAGAAAAGTCTAAACGTATAGGCTTAAGCCCTTTTGTACAGTTATTTTATGTACTTCTTGAAAATCGGTGAAAATAAACAAAGTAAAATGTTATAAGAAAAGAGGTATATCGGTACATGAACACGTTTTTATTGTTTTTAATGATGATTTCTATCGGCGCATTTATTGGGGGATTAACAAACTCATTAGCCATTCGCATGCTTTTTCGCCCATATAATCCAATTTATATAGGAAAAAGAAGATTGCCATTTACACCTGGATTAATACCAAAAAGACGAGATGAACTTGCAATTCAGTTAGGGAAGCTAGTCATGGAACATTTACTAACGGCTGAAAGTATGAAGCGCCGCCTCATTCAAAAAGGTTTTCAGCAAGAAATTCTTCAATGGATGATGAAACAAACGGAGACATTTTTGTCATCAGAAAAAACGGTTAAGGAAACATTTCAGAGCTTTGGAGTAGAAAATCCAAAACAAATGCTTCAAGAAAATGCGAATGATTGGTTACAAAAGAAATATGAAACAGCTCTGAAGGAATTTGGAGATCTGCCGATTGAAAGTATTATCCCTGAAGAACTCCTAAATAAAATGGAAGAACATATCCCTCAAGTATCAGAATACATTTTACAAAAAGGGACGGACTACTTTGAAAGCGAGCAAGGAAAAGCTCAACTATCTAAAATGATACAAGACTTTATCCAAACACGGGGGATGCTTGGAAATATGGTGCAAATGTTTCTAGGTAATTATAGTCTCGCCGATAAAGTACAGCCAGAAGTTATAAAATTTTTGAAACATGATGGAACAAAAGATGTATTACAAAAAGTTCTTCTTACCGAATGGAATAAAGTGAAAGCTTTAACGGTAGCAGAAGTAGAGGCAAAATTATCGAAACAGGCTTTAGTAAATTCGGGCATTCAGTTGTTAGAAAAAATGGTAGACCTGGATAAACAGTTAAACAAGTCTATTTCTGAAGTAACGCAGCCAATTAAACAACCCTTGTTACATAATGTATTGCCTACAGTGGTCGATAGTGGGACGACAATCTTGTTAAATCAACTAGAAAATTTATTATCTAAGCTACAATTAGAACAAATTGTGAAAGAACAAGTGGAATCATTTTCTCTTCCAAAGTTAGAGCAAATTGTATTATCTGTCTCAAGTAGAGAGTTAAAAATGATTACGTATTTAGGTGCTTTACTAGGTGGAATGATTGGCTTTGTTCAAGGGTTAATGGTATTTATGCTATAGGTATAGTTAGCTAGTTGACGTAGCTGTCATAATGGTTATCGTTTGAATGAGAAGATTTGGTTTGTTATACTGTTCACTATCATGCCTTTTAGGGCAAAAATGGAAGGACTGAATGTATTGTCTAACGTATATAACGTAGCAAACGAATTAGAAAAAGCAATCCGCACGAGTGAGGAATTCACAAACTTAAAGAAATATTACGAAGAAGTTTTTGCAGACGAGTCAACAAAAACAATGTTTGAAAACTTCCGCAACATTCAACTGTCGCTTCAACAAAAACAAATGTCAGGTCAAGAAATTACACAAGAAGAAGTGGAGCAGGCGCAACAAACAGTTCAACTTGTTCAACAAAACGAAAAAATTGCAAAGCTTATGGAAGCGGAGCAAGGCATGAGCATGATGGTTGGGGAACTTAACAAAATCATCATGAAGCCATTAGAAGAGTTATACAGCAACGTTGAAGGAAACTAATTACGTAAATGAAACGAGCCAATGAAGCATATGATGCTAATTGGCTCGTTTTTACTATAGAATTGGGAACTAACAGTTGATGATAGCACGAGATGCGAGACTCCTGCGGGAGAGTGTGTCAAGGGAGACCCCACAGGCCCATCAGGCCGAGGAGGCTCCCGAGACCACCCGCGGAAAGCGAGCATCTCGTGCTATCATCAACTTAATTATAATAAAACATCTAAAGTACATACTAGCCTTTTCATCTTTCATGTTATGAAACATTTCCTAACAAAAATAGTCATCCTCTAAACTTGTCCAATGTTCTATTCCCTCCTATTTTTTCATACTCATAAAAATAAGTACAAACAACCTAGATTTAAGGAGGCACCTCCATGATATATCGCTTATTGGCTATTAATATTGACAAGACATTATTAAAGTCCAATGGTAAATTGGCAAAAGAAACAAAAGAAGCAGTAGAATATGTAAAAAATAAGGGAATATACGTTACCCTTGTTACGGGAAGGAATTTTTACTCTGCTCAAAAAGTAGCAAAAGCACTAAAGCTTGATTCCTTTCTCGTAACGCACGGCGGTTCATTTATCGCTTCGAAGCAAGAACAGGCTTTGCATGTAAAAAGAATCACAGAAGAAAAAACGTTCAACCTAGTGCAAGTTTTAGAAAACTTTGATTGCACAGTTAGATTAATGCATGAGCGTTACTCGATCGGTAACCGCCTACGTGGTGCAAACAATTTAATGTCTAGAGCAGTGCTCGGTTCGAATGACCCTCTCATTTACCCAGTTCAATTTGTAGAATCGTTAGGTGATACTTTAACAGATAACCCTATCGCGCCACCAAAGATAGAAGTATATTTTAATAGTGAGGAAGAACAAAAGGCAGTATATAATACATTAACAGTTGCATTTGATGATATTGCACTTATGAATCACGATAAAAAAATAGAGATTTTACCTGCAGGTGGTACGAAATTTGATGGCTTACAAACATTAGGCGAAGTGTTGAAGATCTCATGGAATGAAATGGTTTATATAGGCGATGCAGAAGATGACATTCCATTGTTAGACGTTGTCGGCCTTGGAGTGGCAATGTGGAATGCACCTCCTAAAGTAAAAAGTGCAGCAGATTGGATCACACGTTCAAATGATGAGCAAGGTGTTGCTTATATGATAAAAGAACATTTCCGAAAGCAACAAAGATTAGCATTTTTAAAGAGTTTTAAGGTTTAATAGGTTCATAATGGAGTCTGCTAGCTTTTTGGTGGCAGACTTTTTGTTATGGTTCAATTTAAAATAGGTAGTTTATTCTAAAGGCTATGTTAAATGTTAGTGTTGATTTTTGTTACTTAACTAGCAGTTGACTTCCGCGCAAGTCGGAGACTCCTCGAAAATGCATACGCATTTTCTTCGTGCGATGTATCGCTCCGGAGCATTCCTTGTCCTGCGGGAGTAGCGGGGGCCTGGAGACCCCACAGGCGAAGCCGAGGAGGCTCCAGCCATTTCGAAAAGTAAAAGCGGCTCGTTCAGCTCCGAAAAGGATAAGACAAGGGCAGTATGAGGGGGCATTTTTCCCTCAGGATGGCCATGGCTTATCCTAGAGGAGCTAGCCGCTTGACCTAGACACGCCCGCGGAAAGCGGAGACTTGCGCGGAAATCAACAGCGGTCTTTAACAAAACCTTTCTAAAATAACAAATCAGACAAATAACATGTTCACTGGTAAAACTACCCCAACATTGAATAAAAGCCCGTTATTTTGTAAACTGAAAGAAGTTTATAAACGAAAGGTGATTGTTTTGAAGATAAATATACAAGGGCTACAAGATGATAGATTTCAACGCCCACTCGAACTTATTTCTAACTTATTCTTTGAAGAAAGTGAAGTATCATTATCTTCAACAAATGAAGAAGACTACAATCTAGTTTTTTCCATAAATCTAAACGAGACAGAATTGATGTGTGTAGTATCAGGATTGCTTGAGGTAAATGGTCATGGTCAAATATTTAAGAGTACACACCAAAAAGACCTTACTTTATTTAATGATGATAAAGAACGCTTTAAACAAGTTAAATATACAGTTTTTCATGTATTTTTAACATTATTACAAGACTATACTGGCATCATTCAAAAATGGGGAATTCTTACTGGAATCCGTCCAACAAAGCTTTTACACTCCAAATTACAAAAAGGTGAAAAGAAAGAAGATGTCCATAAATTATTAAAAGAAGAATATTTGATAAGTGATGAAAAGATTCAATTAATGCAACAAATCGTAGATCGTCAGCTTTCCGTTGTGCCTGACCTTTATGATTTAGGAAAAGAAGTTAGTATTTACATCGGGATTCCATTTTGTCCAACAAAGTGCGCTTACTGTACGTTTCCTGCTTATGCAATAAACGGGAAACAAGGAAAAGTTGACTCTTTCTTAGGTGGATTACACCATGAAATTGAAGTAGTAGGTAACTGGTTAAGAGAAAAAGGGATCAAAATTACAACAGTATATTACGGTGGTGGTACACCTACAAGTATTACAGCAGAGGAAATGGACATGTTGTATGAGCAAATGTACAAGGCTTTCCCTAATATGGAAAAAGTACGTGAAGTAACCGTAGAGGCAGGTCGTCCTGATACAATCACACCAGAAAAATTGAAAGTTCTACAAAAATGGAACATTGATCGTATTAGTATTAATCCGCAATCTTATATTCAAGAAACATTAAAAGCGATTGGACGCCATCATACGGTTGAAGAAACTATTGATAAATTCCACTTAGCTAGAGAAATGAATATGAATAACATTAATATGGACTTAATTATTGGGTTACCAGGTGAAGGTGTGCCTGAATTCCAACATACGTTAAACGAAACGGAAAAATTAATGCCAGAATCACTAACTGTTCATACATTATCGTTTAAACGTGCTTCAGAAATGACAAAAAATAAGCAGAAATACAAAGTAGCAGACCGTGAAGAAATTAGTAAAATGATGGATATGGCAACAGAATGGACGAACGACCACGGATATGTACCATATTACTTGTATCGCCAAAAGAATATATTAGGTAACTTAGAAAACGTTGGCTATGCACTGCCAGGTCAAGACAGTATTTACAACATCATGATCATGGAAGAAAAGCAGTCGATCATTGGACTAGGATGTGGGGCATCTAGTAAATTTGTCGACCCTAATACAGGCAAAATTCAACGTTTTGCGAATCCAAAAGACCCTAAGTCATACAATGATGGATATTTACATTACACAGATGAGAAAATAAAGATAATGGAAGAGCTTTTCTCTAAATAGCCAAAAAAATCCCGCTGGAATTATTTTCAGCGGGATCATTTTTCCTCATTGTTGTTCTTCTTCAAATACCGACCTAAAAAATCCACTAAAAAGAAAACAGAAACTAGTCCTATCACAAGTACATATACATTGTCATATTCAGTACCACTCGATATGTATGATAAAACATAGAAAGCAAAAAAGAAGATTAGAGCATATATAATTACTTTTTTTAACATTGTATGGTTGCTCCTTACCTATAAAGTATTATGAACTGAGTGAGTTTCATAATGTACAATTACTAAACGAAAAACGAATATTAAACCTATTCTTTCATATAATTTACGTTTATATCGAACGTAATTTAATTATATAATAAACGGAACATTCGTTTTTCACTAAACGAACAGTAATTATGAAATTGATTCAACTAATCTAATTATACACTCTAATACAGTAATGTTAACGTAAATAAAACTATTTTTCTACTTTTTACCATGTTATAATAAAATGAATTATAATTCATTTTTGTGTTGATCAAACAGAAGGGGGGATGCAAAGTGAAGAATACATATAAAACTATCCAGTTAGAAGAAGTAAATGGTGTCATTACATTGACTCTAAATCGTCCAGAAAGTCACAATGCAATGAATGTAGAGATGTTAATAGAACTCAATAGCGTGATGGAAGAAATTAAAGAAAGTAAGGCGAAAATTCTTTTATTAAAAGGTAACGGACCTGTTTTTAGTGCGGGTGGTGATATTAAAATGATGTTACAAGATGACCCTAAACTTTTTGAAACAGTTATGAACTCCATTACGAACATCGTTTTAACATTATACACTTTACCGAAAATAACGATTAGTGCCCTTCACGGAGCAGCAGCTGGACTAGGCTTAAGTTTAGCGCTAGCAAGTGACTACGTGTACGCTCAACCTTCTACGAAAATAGCAATGAATTTTATAAAAATTGGTCTCATTCCTGATGGTGCAGGTCATTTCTTTTTAAAGAATAGATTAGGAGAAATCATGGCCAAACACCTCATCTGGGAAGGGAAAACCGTTACTGGATCAGAAGCAAAAAATCTTGGTTTAGTGGACATCGTAGAAGAAAAACTAGAGCAAGCAATATTGAGTAAACTACAACAATTAAAGTCTTCTCCATTACAAGCAATGATTGAAACGAAGTCAATCTACACGCAAGCTTCCTCAACTGAGCTTAAAACTGTACTGCAATTAGAAAAGAGTGGCCAGAGCAGAATGCGCCAAACAAATGATCATCAAGAAGGTATCAGAGCTTTTTTAGAAAAAAGGGTTCCGAATTTTAATGGAGAATAAATAATAGTAACGCAACCTTTTAAGGGGAGAGAAAATGAATAGAAATACATCGGTTATTATTACTCTATTATTTCTAATTTTGTTGGGGAGTTCTGTTACATATATTGTTGTAACGAACTCAAACAAAAATGTACTAGAAGCCCGAAGATTAGAAATGATTAATTATCTTGATATGAATTTTGAGAAGTTTGCCCCTGAACTTGCTGACTTTGTAGATGAAAACAAAACCATAATTACGTCTGTTATTTCTCCAGGTGGCTTAGTTAACTTTGAATGCTTTTTAGTAAGAAACGAAGAGCCGTTTGGGATCTATAAAGTACTATATGACATAAAAAATCAGATAGTTATTACAAAAGAATTAGAAGTAACGAACCCTAAATATGTGGATGAGTGGCGAGAGTTTCAAAAGAAACATTAGATAATCAGCATAATCCTAAAAAAATAAAGAGGTTGGGATAGAACTAATTTTCTCACTCCAAAGACGAACGATTATATGTAATGGATTACCAATGGATAATTACATTTTGTATGCAGCAAATGATTGGAGCGCAAGCCTTCGCTTTCCGCGGGCGGTAAAAAGGTAGGTTATTTTCACTGTCGTGAAAAACCTACTCCTCGGCACGAGCGCCTGTGGGGTCTCACTTACACGCTTTCCCGCAGGAGTCTTCGGCTTGCGCTCCAATCATCTGTCGGAAAGTATAAAAATGTACATTTTCATTTTTGGAAACGAGAAAAAATCCGACATATCCCTCGGATTTTCATGGGTAATGTTCGGATTTCTAATTAGTTAACACAGTTTTGACCCATCCTCTTCTTTATCGATGAAATAATACTAACTTTCCGCTAGAGTTTGTGCAACGGTGTGTTGTTTCTAAATACTTCAATTCCCCTAATCGTTTTTCCCCAAGTTCTTTCGCTTCTTTTTCTGAAGAAGCTTCAAAGCTCTCGTCTAATAGCTTTTCTCCATCTTTGCTGAAAACCGTTAACGTATATTTTCCCACTTCGATCATCCCCTTATGAATAGTCATTCATTTACTACTATCATACTACTTATAAAGAAAATGTTAAAGTTTTATATATATATGGAACTTTATGCCACAAGAATCGTATAATTATAGGCAGACCTATAAGGAGGTACAATATAATGGCATTAAAATTGCAACAGGTCACGAAAAAGTTCGGGGCACATACTGCTGTGAACAACTTATCTATTGAAATACCAGAAAGTGAGATGTTTGGATTTCTAGGTGCGAACGGAGCTGGTAAAACAACAACGTTCCGAATGGTGCTTGGACTTTTAGAACCAACGGCAGGAAAAATTACGTGGGCAGAAAATAAAATTACATATAATGAAAGTCATTTAGTCGGATATTTGCCAGAAGAAAGAGGACTTTATCCAAAACTTACAGTTAAGGACCAATTAATTTACTTAGGTAGATTAAGAGGAATGCAAAAAGCAGATATTTTGAAACAAATGGATTACTGGTTAGAAAGATTTAAAGTACCAGAATACGCGAACAAAAAAGTGGAGGAACTCTCCAAAGGTAACCAACAAAAAATTCAATTTATCGCGTCTACTATTCATAAACCAAAGCTATTAATCTTAGACGAACCGTTCAGTGGATTGGACCCATTAAATGTTGAATTACTGAAAGATGCTGTGACGGACTTAAAAAATGAAGGAACTTCTATTGTGTTTTCTAGTCATCGAATGGAACATGTAGAAGAGCTTTGTGAACATTTATGTATTATGCATCATGGTAGTCCAGTTGTTCATGGTAATTTACGAGATATAAAGCGTTCATTTGGAAAGAAGAATGTTACCATCCATGCTGATATAGATCTTTCTTATTTAGAAACGTTCTCTGGTGTTGTAAGAGCAAAGAAAACAGTAGAAGGTATAAAATTGCAAGTAGAGGATGAAAAGATCTCCCAAAGGGTGTTTGAGAGCTTACAAGGTAAAGGCTTTGTTCGAAAGTTCCAATTAGAAGAGCCTTCGTTAAATGATATCTTTATTGAAAAAGTAGGTGACTCCTATGAATAAGTTTTTCATTATTGTTATGCAAACATATATGAGTAAGCTAAGGTCCAAGTCATTTCTTATATCAACAGCCATAACAGCATTACTTATTATCGGATTAACAAATATGCAAACGATCCTTGAAACATTCGAACGAAACGATGAAAAACTAATCGCTGTCTTAGATAATGACGGTTCTTTTTATACCCAGTTAGAAGCACAATTCCAAGGTGAAGAACAGAGGGTTAATTTTGAGAAAATAGATGGCGATCCAAGTAGTGTTGAAGAAAAAGTGCTAGAAGGAACGTACGATGGAGTTTTGATCATCGATGAGGATCAAGAAGGATTACCAGTCGGTACGTTTAAAGCTAGATCCATTTCCGACCATGGAACAATTTTTAGAATAGAACAGGCACTTCAACAAGTAAAGGTGGAGCTTGCTACTGCTAAAATTGGGTTAACGCAAGAGCAAATTGCCACATTATATGCCCCAGTACCATTTGAAGTTGTACCGTTAGAAGAATCTGCAAAATCAGCAGAAGAACTAAACCAAGCTAGAGGCATTGTTTACGTATTACTATTTGTTATGTATTTCTCCGTTATCATGTATTCAAGTATGATTGCAACAGAAGTGGCAACGGAAAAAACGTCACGTGTAATGGAAATACTGATTTCCTCGGCATCTCCTATTAAGCATATGTTTGGGAAAATATTAGGTATTGCTTTATTAAGTATTACCCAACTTTTATTATGGTTTGTTATTGGTTATTTCTCATTAAATAGAAACTTACAAGATATGACAGGAGGAGTGTTTGAATACTTTGGAGTTGGTGACTTAGCTGTTTCCACTTTCGTGTATGCCATCATCTTCTTCCTATTAGGATACTTCTTATTTGCGACATTAGCAGCATTTTTGGGTTCATTAGTTAGTAGAATTGAAGATATTCAACAAATGATTGCACCGATGACCATACTAATTGTTGCAGCATTTATGATTGCAATGTTCGGATTAAATAATCCAGATAATTCATTTATTCAAGTGATGTCCTTTATTCCGTTTTTCTCTCCAATGATAATGTTTTTACGAGTAGGTATGCTAAACCTTCCGTTTTGGGAAATTGGGTTGTCCATTGGTATTTTAGTTGGTACGATTATTTTATTAGCAATGTTCGGATCAAAAGTGTATCGTGGTGGAGTATTAATGTACGGAAAATCCTCATCCTTTAAAGACATTAAAAAAGCATTGCAACTAACCAAAAAAGACTAACAGATTTAGGAGAGCTACAAAATGGACTTAATTCCAATATTGTCGTGTATGTTTTTATTTTTCCTAACGCTCTACTTCGTTATTAAGGCAGCAGTCAAGAACGGAATGAATGAATCAAAGGAATTAAGAAAACTAAACATCGAATTACAAGATATAAAAAAACAAGTTAAATTTTCACATCAAAATGAACAAAAGCATTATGTAAATAAGAAAATATAAATTCTTTGAGGCTGTCCAGAAAGTACTTTCTGAATGGCCTCTTTTTACAATAAAAGCCGTGTCGGATATGTGACCGCTTTCCGCGGGGGAGGCGGTGAGCCTCCTCGAGCCCAAGGGCTCTGTGGGGTCTCACCAGCCTGCCCTCTCCCGCAGGAGTCGGCCACATATCCGACACTTTATTTAATTCACTTACTATATTTAGTTACAAATACTTTTAGATAGCTATTTTTTCAATTTATCATCATAACCCAAACCGAACGTGCATTCGATTTGAAATCGTGATAAAATAAAAGAAAAAGTGAAAGGGTGCAATATATGGAAAAAATCCGATTTATTCATGCTGCCGACTTGCATTTAGATAGCCCTTTTATAGGCCTACATACATTGCCACAGCCAATCCTCCAACGAATTAGACACAGCACTTTTCAAGCGTTTCAAACAATCATCGATAACGCAATAAAATATAATATAGACTTCCTATTAATAGCAGGAGATTTGTTTGATGGAGAAAATAGAAGTTTATTCGCACAGGCAAAGCTAAGAGAAGGATTTCAGCGCTTAGAAGAACAAGATATTCCAGTGTACATCATTCATGGAAACCACGACCCTGTTCTAAAAGACACTAAAACTTTCCGCTACCCAAATAATGTTCATATATTTTCAACTACTGTTGAAACAAAACCATTTTACAAAAATGGCACACAAATTGCTAACATATATGGGTTTAGCTATCCAACAAAGCACGTCACGTCTAATATGACTTCTTTTTATAACAAAGAAAATAACGATGTGCCATACCATATCGGAATGCTTCACGGTAACCTTGACGGTAACACTGACCATGATCCTTATGCACCATTTACGATGAACGAACTGCTAGAAAAAGACTTTCATTATTGGGCTCTAGGTCATATTCATAAACGACAAATTTTACATGAGCGCCCTTCTATTGTCTACCCAGGAAATATTCAAGGAAGGCATAAAAAAGAACGAGGCGAAAAAGGGATATATTTAGTTGAATTACAACAAGAAAGTGAAACATTATCCTTCATTCAAACATCGAATGTTCTTTGGGACACTATAACATTCAATATTACTACATTAGCTAGCATGGATGAAATCATAAATAATTTAAAAAAACTAATAGAAGAATTACGTTGTAAAGAAAAAGGGTTACTCATTCAGTTAGAATTGGTTGGTCAAAATCAACTTCATCATGAACTACAGAATGCTCAAGTATTAGAGGACTTACTATTTCTCCTAAATGAAAAAGAAGAATCTACGTTCGACTTTGTTTATGTATACGATATTTTACTTAAAACAAGTAATGTAATTAACAAAAAGGAATTAGAAGAAGTTCCGTTTTATCGTGATTTCTTTCATGTAGTAGAGCGTACAGATGACGTTCAAGTTGCACTATCTTCTCTTTACCACCATAACGAGGCACGTAAAGTATTACAAAAGCTTACGGAAAAAGAGTTAGAAGAAGTTAAAAGAGAGGCTGAGCAACTCTTATTAGAAGAACTACTCCATGATAGGAGGTAATGTAAGATGAAGATTAAAAGTTTACATATATATGGATTTGGAAAATTACAAAACGTTAAAGTTGACCTATTTTCTCCAACAGTACAAGTATTTTACGGAGAAAATGAGGCTGGTAAATCGACTATTATGGCTTTCATACATGCCATTTTATTTGGTTTTCCAACAAAAAACCAAGCAGAGCTTAGGTACGAACCTAAAACTGGATTTCAATATGGCGGTTATTTAACCGTAGAAACAAAGGAACAGGGAATAGTGAAAATAGAAAGAGTTAATGGTAGATCCACAGGTGAAGTGACTGTATATTTTGAAGACGGGACCACTTCCACCTCTACTGAAACTATCGTAAATGGAATGGAAAAGTCTTTATTTAAAGGAGTCTTTTCATTCAACATAATGGACATTCAAAATGTAAAACTTACAAATTTAGACGAACTTGGTAGTTATTTATTTTCATCTGGCATGATAGGAACAGATCAACTTCAAAAACTAGGACAAAAATTAGAAAAAGAAACTGATGCACTTTTTAAACCAGGTGGTAGAAAGCCAATACTTAATGAAATGTTATCTACGTTAAAAGATAAAAAAGCACAGTTGGTATTGTGGGAAGAGAAGATAGGGGAATATGAACGACTGCAAAGTAATGTTGAGAAATTAAACAGTCAAATCGAAAATCTGACGCATAAGCAAAAGCAATTGCAAATACAAAAACAACTAACAGATCAAATGATTTCAATCACTCCTTTATACACAGAATTAATTCAGTACGATTCAAAATTACAGACGCTCCCTATGTATAAACCATTTCCAATCAATGGTGTGACAAGGCTAGAAAGTCTCCAAAAAGAATGGACTTTTTTTGAATCAAAAATAAACACTCTAACGGAACAAATGAATGAAATTAATTCAAAGTTAGATAATATACCAGAGACACAGTTGCAAGAAAAATTAAAAGCATTGGAGTCTATCACGGATTTACAGTTGAATTATGAGCAATTAGAACAAGCTTTAGAACAGCTTACTATTACCGAGCATAATCTTAAAAGTAAAATTCAACAGATTAAAGAAAGCATTGGTTGGGAGAATAAGTTGGATAGTGAGATTTTATGTTTCCAAACGACACTTCAAACAAAAATGCAACTACGTGAATTAGTGTTTGAAGAAAAGCAGTTGGAAGAAGAAAAAGTAAGAGTAGATAAACAATTTTCTACAGCGAAAGAAGAGTTAGAGAATAGTGAGTTTAATATAAAGCAGTTAAAAGCAGAACTGCTACCAGAGCAAGAGAAAAATAGGTTAAACAACTTAATTAACGAAAATAAACGTAGCTCAATAGAGAACGAAATTCGCGCACAGGAAAAGATACTCGAACAATTGAAGAAACAAAGAGCTCAACAAGAACAAGCTGAAAAAGTTTCTAAAAAAAGTACCGTGATTCTGTTTAGCGTTTTATCAGTTGTTTGTGCTGGATTAGCCATATATGGATTTTCAATTGGTAATATTGGACTCTCGTTAATTGCTATTTTTTGTTTAGGGGGCACATTCCTTTTTACTTTTAGTAAGAAATCGAAAAACTCCTCCGTAGAATGGAAAGAAGAAGAAAAAAATATTTTAGCTGAACTTTCAAAACTTAAAAAAGAATTGTCTGAGCAACGTACATCTTTAGATGAAATAAACAAAGTGCAAAAGTTATTAATAGAAAACGAGCAAGTAGAAAAGATGCTCGTCAAAGAAATGGTACTTCTACGCCAGCATGAACGAAGTTATGAAAAAACGGTTTCACTTTATGAAGCTTGGGAACAAAAGAAATTTTTAATAGATGAAAAGTGGAAAAACCTAAACGAAATAATTGATTTATCTGAATTTCAAATTTCTTTTATGGAAGAGGCATTTGAAGAAATAAGTGCGTTGAAAAAATACTTATTGGAGCTAGAGGAAGTATCAATAGACAAAAAACTACACGAAAATGAATTAAACGATTTAGTTTTAAAGATACAATCAAATAATAAAAAACTAGGTTTTGATTATAATAACCTAAATCATTGTTTCTACTTAGCGAGAAATGAGCAGGAACAATTAAAAAATTTAATACAAACAATGAAACATCTAAAAGAAAAACTTGTCCCATTAGCAGAAGAAAAACGATTACTAATTCAACAACAAGTAGAAGTAGTAAAGCAAATGGACCAGCTTTACGTATCAGCAAACGTAAGTACAGAAGAGAAGTTTCGAGAGAAAGCAGAACAAAATGCTATTGGTGTCGACCTAGAACAAAGACGTGATATGTTACAAGCGCAAATTACACAATTAGAAAAGCTATACGAAGTGAGTAAAGAAGATTGGCTGAAAGTAAACGATTGGAACTACGAGCTCATATTAGTTAAGGAGGACATTCATTCAATAGAAAATCAACTACAAGAAAGGTACAAAGAAAAAGCAACTTACCTTGAGACAATAAAGGTACTAGAAGCTGGTACAACCTACGCAATGGTAAAACAAGATTATGAAAATGAAAAAGCATTATTTGAACGACTAGCAAAAAAGTGGTCCGTATTTGAGACTGCTAAACATCTACTAAACAAAACGATGAACTACTATCAAGAAGTAAAGTTACCACAAGTATTAGAAAAAGCCACTAAGTACTTCAATTTATTAACAGGTGGAAAGTATGTAAAAGTGATGACATTATCATCAGAGAAAACGTTAGTAGTGGAGCATAAGGATGGAATGGTTTTTTTACCAAAAGAATTAAGTCAGGCGACTATTGAGCAATTGTATATTGCATTAAGATTTGCCGTTGCTGCAGCATGGAGTAATGAAAAAGCGCTTCCTTTTATTATCGATGATACTTTTGTAAATTTTGACTCCAATAGAACAGATCTAGCTATGAAGCTGTTAGAAGAGATTACGAATGAAGGAAACCAAATTATTTTCTTCACATGTCATCATTTCATTAAAGAAAAACTTAGTATGAAGAAAGGTGCAATTGTCTACGTTATGGAAGAATCAACAATGTTTGCCACGTAATATGGCAAGTGATATTCTTAACTGAGTAAGTTATCATGTACTACTACTAACTGACTTGTACGAATGGAGTATTTTTATATGACAGATCAACACACGAGTAAATCTCGTTCAAAGACACCATTAATTTTATTAAGCTTCAATTTGTTTATTGTAATGATTGGTATCGGGTTAGTCATACCTATCTTACCTTTTTATATCGACATGTTTGGAGCGACCGCTAGAACGCTTGGTTTTTTGGTTGCTGTCTATGCCTTTATGCAGTTCCTTTTTGCACCAATATGGGGAAGGGTGTCTGATAAAATTGGTAGAAAACCTTTAATTACACTTGGCCTTTTTGGGTTCGCGGTAGCGGAATTTATATTTGCATTCGCCACTGGAATATGGATGTTGTTCGTTTCTCGAATATTAGCTGGTCTTTTTGGTGCAGCGTTAATGCCTACTGCTATGGCTTACGTTTCAGATGTAACAAGTGAAGAAAAGCGCGGACAAGGAATGGGTATTCTTGGTGCAGCCATGGGGCTTGGAATTGTAGTAGGTCCAGGAATAGGAGGCTGGCTGGCCGAATATAATCTATCTTTACCTTTCATTTTTGCAGGAACTTTAGCAACAATTGCGGGTATTGTTTCTATACTTGTTTTACCTGAGTCGTATCCGAAAGAAAAAAGGGAGCAAGATAGACTGCAAGAAGCGGGAGTAAAACAAAAAAACCAATTTGTCATGATGGCAAATGCCATTAATAGTCCTGTAGGGTTTTTGTTAATATTAGTTTTTATTATGAGCTTTGCATTAGCAAACTTCCAATCAATCTTTGGTTACTATACAATGATTCGATATGAGTATACACCTAGTCAGGTAGGGTTAATTGTATTACTTGTAGGTCTAGTTGGGACTATTGCACAAGGAGTATTGGTAGGAAGATTAACTCGTAAATTCGGAGAACAAAAAGTGGTCATGTTTTCTCTACTGATAAGTGCAATTGGCTTTGTCATCATGACATTTGCAACAACTTTCTTACTCGTTTTACTAACAACAAGTATATTTTTCTTAGGCAATTCATTGTTACGACCATCTCTGAACTCTTTTATATCTAAATTAGCTGGAAAAAAACAAGGGTTTATAATGGGATTAAACAATTCATTCTTAAGTCTCGGCAACACAGTAGGACCAATATTAGCTGGGATTTTATTTGAAATAAATATCCATATTCCATATTTGTTTGGAGCTTTTATTTTACTTGTAGGCTTAATCGCAACAAAAGTATGGCTTAGTCAGAAAGCAAAACAAGTCGAAGTGACCACGTGATTAATAAAAATAAAGTGACGGAGGAGAACGATATGAAACAAAAGGGGATCTTAAATTACGAAGTTGGAGAACAAGTAGAATGTTTTCTCCTAATAAAATCTTCTACTAAAGGCATTGCTAGTAATGGCAAGCCATTTTTAACATTAATTTTGCAAGACAAAACAGGTGATATTGAAGCAAAAGTTTGGGACGTTTCTCCGGAAGATGAAACAGTATACGTTGCCCAACACATCGTTCGTGTATTAGGAGAGATTCACCATTATCGCGGGCGTAATCAACTAAAACTTAAGAAATTAAGATCAAAAGAAGAACATGAACAAGTAACACTAGCAGACCTATTAGAAACTGCTCCACTAAAACAAGAAGAAATGATATCCAAAATTACAACGGCAATATTTGAAATGGAAAACCCTAACATACAACGTATTACGAGGCATTTATTAAATAAATATAAAGAGGAATTTTTACAATATCCAGCTGCAACAAAAAATCATCATGAATTCGTATCTGGACTTGCTTATCACGTAGTATGTATGTTGGATTTGGCAAAATCTACTGCAGACCTGTATCCATCGTTAGATAAGGATTTATTGTATGCTGGAGTAATTTTGCATGACTTAGGAAAAGTAACAGAGCTATCTGGACCTATTTCTACAATGTATACGGTTGAAGGAAATTTACTTGGTCATATTTCTATTATGGTTAGTGAAATTAAAAAAGCGGCGGAAGAGTTAAATATTGATGGCGAGGAAGTAATGGTACTTCAACATTTAGTTTTATCTCACCATGGAAAATTAGAGTGGGGAAGCCCTAAACAACCAATTATAAAAGAAGCGGAAATCTTACACTATATTGATAACATTGATGCAAAGATGAATATGTTAGACAGAGCTCTACAACGTGTAAAACCTGGTGAATATACGGAACGAATATTTGCTATGGATAATCGCTCCTTCTATAAACCAACTTTTCATAAATAAGTAGTCATAGGTTTGTCCACTTATTCATATACATCCTATTAAATAGCTTGTCTAATGAAGAAAGGATGAAGCATGATGGGTTGGTTAATCTTTTTAATTATTATAGGAATATGCTTTAGCGGTTATATGACAGTTAAATCAGCACGAGAAGACAAAGAAAAAGAAGATGTACAAATTGAGCAAGAAGGCAGAGTATACATGGAACGCATGGAAGAAGAAAAAGAAAAACGTCAATACTCTCAACAAGTTGGTTCTTGAAAACATAACGAAAAGAGGCATCCATATTCAAATAGTGGATGGCCTCTTTTTTATTTCTATTGTCAGTACTCCGAAAGGTCAAAAGCCTCTTTTAGAGAAGGATCATTCACCTTCACATTCGCTTCGTCTAAATGCTTTTGTACAGCTTCGTTAATTAGCTCTTGGTTAATTTTCTCTTTTATGACCTCTTCACGAAGCTGATCCTTCATTTGTTCAAAAGGCTGCCGCTCCTCTATGTCCACTACCTTGATTATGTGATAACCATAAATAGTTTCAACAGGATCACTTGTTTCTCCAACTTCTAAGCTATAAGCAGTTTTCTCGAATTGTTCTAACATTTTCCCAGGACCAAACCATCCTAAGTCTCCTCCTGCTTCAGCCGTGGCTTGATCTGTTGAATTTTCTTTTGCTAGCTGTGAAAAATCAGCACCTTCTTCTAACTTCTCAATAAGTAATAGGGCTGTTTCTTCATCATCGACTAAAATATGGCTCGCCTTAATTGGTAATTGGATATTATCGTAATAGGTTAGTAACTCTTCGTCTGTTACTTCAACTAATTCCATAGCAGCTTTTTCTTGAAGCATTGCAGTTCGTAATGTCTTTTTAAATTGTTCTTCCGATTTAAAACCACTTCTCATTAAAGCAGCTTCAAACTGTGCTCCTAAGTCCTCTTTAAATTCATCAAAACGTTCAATTACTTCCTCGTCCGTAAGATTAAACTGATGAGTTAATACTTTCTCATATACCAACTCACGCAGTACCTCTTCACCGAAGCGGTTTTTTAATGATTTATAAAACTCTTCTTTTGTAATGTTTCCGAACGTAGTTTCTACGACGAACTCAGGTGTGTCTTCTTCCTTCGATTCATTATTACAGCCTACAAGTGCTATGTATGTAAATAAAATTATAAAGAGTAGCCTACTTTTATTCATAATCTTTCAACTCCTTTGTATGGAAATATTTTACCAATACTATAACATAACAAATGTGCACTTAGGAATTTATGGAAAGAGCACATTACAATTTTTAGAATATAGGCATTAGTCCACACGATAAATACACCAATACATATGTATATATGGAAGCATGAAAACAAATAAAATTACGTAATCAAGTTAACCCAGGGAATAAGTAAAACATTTATTTGTAGGGCTTATGCCTATGCTTTTTGAGGAACAGACGCATAAGATAGCGTAACAACTCAAAAGGAGGTGTTACTCAATGGGTGCTTCATATGCAGGTGGATTTGCGTTAATCGTAGTATTGTTCATCTTGTTAGTAATTGTAGGTGCAGCTTGGTTATACTAACCAGTTAATTCGTGTAGTAAAAGGAGGAAAACGGAATGTCACATTCACACGGCGGCGGCTTCGCGTTAATCGTTGTATTGTTCATACTTTTAGTTATCGTTGGTGCAGCTTGGTTGTACTAATCTAAATCAAAAAAAAGCGATGAAGGAAATCTCCTTCATCGCTTTTTTCTTTTGGCTCTGTTAAACACCGCTGTTGATTTCCGCGGGCGGGCCGGGAGCCTCCTCGTCGCTAGTGCTCAAGCGGGGGTCTCCCGTTTCCCGCTTGAGCACTAGCGACGAGGAGGCTTCGATATGCGCGGAAATCAACCGCTAGATTGACAATGATTCAACAACAAACTTTAACATAGCCTTTCTTTTAAAGATTGTTACTATAAGTTCAATTACTTGATTTACTATGTATTCATTACAAATTAACTACAGGGTGGAGAACAAAATATCAACGTAAGAAGAAATTAATAAAATTAAAATCAAGACATTAATAGTTCGGAACACTTTGCCTTGGCGTTCTTCTGGAATTTCTTTTTGTTCACAAAGTGCGTTCGTTAATTTGTTTATGTAGAAGAGTATGAATACAGCCACTGGAATAAATAAAATAGCCATATAGCTCCCCTCCTTTAATCTTTTCTATTTATTATTCTAATCAATTTCATAAATACGTTTCATTTAGTGAAAAACGGAAACTTTATTTACCAATTAAGTTGCTTGTTCCTACTTTGGTTACTTCTGATTAGAATTTATTGGTAATTTTTCGTTTTTCAAAAAGTAAACATATTTTTGAAACTCACTCACTTAACAATACCAAAGTTTTGCCAGAAAAGATAGGAATACGCAAGATGAAATATATATTTAATTTTACCAATTTTAAAAAACAGCTGTGTTATTAAATGTTTTTTATTGTGGCCTAAATACAAAAGTCGCTCCCATAAAGTTTAAAATATTATGGAGAGCGACTTTTATTTCATTTCACTATTGTTTATTAAGATGTCATATCCATCTTCTAATTCTTCGATCTGACAAGATTTTGGAGCAGACTTAATGTATGATAAAAACAATAAATCAGGTACAGAAAGCCCAACATTTAGTGCAATAAGCATCGAAAAATAATGAAAGTATGCTGGGAATATAAAGATTGCCATCAATAATACGCTAGTTATGAGTAATAATGGCATGGTAAAAATAATGTACGATTCAAGCTTTGAAAAAGATTTTTTTGTTTTAATTTCACAAATTGGTACAAGAAAAGAAAAATGCCATTTTAATCGAAATTTTCTTTTGGTAAACATTAGTGGAACTGCATGACATATTTTATGCACACTGAACATACTCACGATACTTAAGCAAAGTACCCAAAAGTAGCTAGATGATATGTCTACACCTGAAAATAGTAAACTAAAAGAAGTAAATAGTAGAATAAAAGTTAACAAAGATATGATAATCGAAATTATCGTAATACGCTGTACACCATATTCTTGGTGTACATTAATACTTTTCCAACAGTTCATGTTGCCTCACCGCCGTTGCTATTATATCAACTGAGTCCGTATCATAGTGTATGAATACTATCTGAAAAAAGTCATTATTACTAGTCATTAATAAAATTTAAGATCAAAATCAAACATTTTATATTAAAAGACTAGCAAAATCTATTTTTCAATAAACGAAGCGTAAATATGAAATTTACCCAGAAGTAATTTATTATTGAAATTACTAAACTACTTTACGATTTTATCAACAAAAAATCAATAGCAAAATTTATATTTTTTTGTCAAAATATGATGGTGAGATATAATAAGAAAGAGGTAAGATAATAAACATAAGCGATTTACATATTAGGAGAGATAAAATGGACGATTTACGTAAAAAAGTAGAACGGATGGAGTATCATTTAGAATTGTTATTAAAAAATGTGAAAATAGAAGAATATCCATTTGATGTGCTCATTATGAGAGAGAAGTGGGATAAAGATTCTGTAGACAAGATTTTAGAAGTATGTGAATATATGAGCAAAGAAATAAAAAATCAAAAAGCGGAAGGCTTTGTCAGCTTTCCATCACTTATTACATTGTTAGAAAAAACAATTCCTACAAATGTTCCAACAATAAAAGTAATGGAGGCTATGATTCAACAAAACGTACATGCTCCGCTTATGAAAGAATTACTACATACTATTACGAAGAGGAAGTAACTTTGTTATCTTCTTTATCTTTGTTGCCTTCGTTTAACTTTTTAGCTAGTTTACCATCTACTTCTGTGAAGTCAGCTTCTACATTACTGAAAGATCGCTCAAAGATCTTCATAAAGTCATCCCCATATACATTCTTAATGACACTCATAATGTCTAAAAACTCTGGGAACTTTCCATATAAATCTTTTAATGGTAAGGCTCCGTTAAAGATGGAATTGGAACTAGGATCATAGCTTTCCATTAATTCTAATAGAATCTCTTCTCCCTTATCCGTCAATTCAATGTACGTATTTCTTTTGTCATTCTCTTTTTTAGAAAACTGTAAAAGTCCACGCTCTTCCAACTTCTTAGAGAAGTTAAAAGCAGTAGAAACGTGCATTACTCCAAATTTAGCAATCTCTGATATACTTGCGCCTTTTAAATGATAAGCAATCCATAAAATATGATGCTCATTAATATTAAGATCATAAGGCTTTATCCAGTTCTGCCAATCTTTTTCTACCGTTTTCCATAATGCTTTACTAAGTTGAGCGACACGCTGACTAAAAAGCATAGCTTCCTTTAATGAATACTCGCGTTCATTTGTACTCACTTTTGCTCACCTACTTTTTACTAATATACTTCCTTCTATTATGACAATAAAGTAATAATTAATAAAGGTCAAAATATACAAAAAATTAAAAATTATTTTGTTTGGAGTGATTTTTCTAGTTTTTCTATTTCATCTTGAATCTCAACGATGTTTTTTTCGATTTTTTCTTTGTTAGGTTCAATTTCATTTTGCCACGTATAGAGTGAGGTCTTTAAGTCTTCTGAAACATCGGTAACGACAGATTTACCTACAAGGATCGCTTTATTTACTTGATCTTTTACGTTTATGCCTTCTCCTTTAATTTCATGAAAAGATTGTTGTAAATGATCTTTCGTTCTTTTTACATTAGTGCGAGCTTGCTTTCCATTTTGTGGAGTGGATAACAAAGTGGAAACAGAAGCAATTACACCACCGATTAGTACACCATATAAAAATGACTTCGTATTCACATCTATCACCTCGTAAAAGTTATTGAAATATAGTTCATTAATATAAGATTATTATATAATTCAACAATAATCAAAAGAATCCCTCTTTTCAATAAAAACGTTTTCATAAATTTAAAGAGGACAAAGCTACACAACTTGTTCATATGCTCCTCATTTTTGCATAAATATTAGTAAAGGGGGAGAGTTCGTTGGCTGGCATTTCGTTTGGTTTGTTTGTCATTAGCTGCTTATTAATTTTTGGAGGAGTAAATTATTTCTTTGCTTCAAAGCGAACGGGTGTTTATCCACCTAGAAAAGCACTTCAAGAAAGAGCCTTCGTGCTAGGTGGGGCAGGAGGTATGTTTTTATTTTTAGCTTTAATCGTTTACTGGATAAATTAAAAGGAAGGCCACCCGATCAGGATGGCCTTCCTTGTTTTTATTTTTTATGCTGCAATCGTTATGTTTGAACGCTTTGCAACATTTAAGACGATAGGATATATCAGTACCATTAATGCAGTATTCACAGCCGTAGTTGGTAGAACAACAGTAAGGAATAGGATGGAGAAAGTTGCTCCTCCAGGTAAACCTACTAGAAGTAATGCAGTGCTTAAAAAGATCGTTCCAGAAATTATTGTTCCAACCGCAGTAAGTAAGCCTGCATTAAAAACAGTGCCGACTTTATATAAAATTTTATATTTCGCTAACAGTGCCGCACCTTTATTTAGACTTAATAGCAGTAAGAAAAAAGCAAAGCCTGTTAATGGTTTGTCAACTAAGTTTGGTATTTGTCCCCCAGGAAAACCAGTTGTAATAGCTGAAATAACTCCAGTTGCCACACTAATTAAAAATACATTTTCCTTCTTAGGAAACAACAAAATACCTAAAAACATCATCGCTAAAGCTAAATCTGGTTTCATACCTAATATTGGTGGCACAACTGCATGTAGTACCGCTCCTATACCTACAAATAAGGCTAAAAATACAAGAGTCTTCGTGTTCATTCCTCATCTCTCCTCAACTAAACTTATTTTATTGTGTCATGAAACTCCACTAGTACACTCATTGTCTAGTGCGAATCTCATATTGTTAGTATACTTGTTTTAATTATAGATTTAAAGTGTTAAAGTAATAATTATTTCGGAAAATTTCAATAATAAATTCATCAGGAAGGACAGATATTAAATGTTTCGAGAAAATAAACCGTACGACTTAAGTCCATATGATCATCCAGATATATATCCAGGACCTAGAATAAATAGCTCTTTTTTGTTCTTTCAAAAACAAGCACATAAAATAGAGGAGATGGATGGGGTACCATTTGAAAAATCATTCGTACATATCTCTAATCAGGACGTTTTTTCAAAACCTGTATCGTTACAAGAAGTATTAAAGGAAAGGTCGATAGAAGACAAGGTTCCTGTAATAGGATATGGCTCCAACGCCTGCCTTGCACAACTGCGATACAAATTTTCTTTACGTCCAAAAGAGGATGACTTTACAATTTGTATGCGTGCATCAATAGAAGATTCTGATATTGTATATGGTCCTTTCTTAGCTCCATACGGCGCGGTCCCTGCAGTGATTGCTCCAGTAAAAGGAGCTAAAACAGAAGTTTGGATTAATTTTATGGATAAAAAACAATTACAATTAATGAACTCTACCGAAAAAGGCTATGAACTGCGCGAACATGATGGAGGAAAAGTGAGATTAGTGAATGGGGAAGTTTTTGAAAAAGTGTACGCCTATTATGTTCCAAATGCATTGTCTTGGAAAGGACAATGGATTAGGTTTACAGACATACCTGGAGAATCCCCTTTAGAAAGTTTTTGGCAAGCGGATATTCTAGATGAAATAAAATTAGCTTTAGCAAAAGAGGCGACTCGTGAAGAGTTTATACATTTACTAAGATGGGACACAACATTTAAGAATAAGGTGATGAGCTATTTGGCAAGAATGTCAGATGAATTTGATCACCCTGACTTCCATTCATGTGAAGACGTATATTCGTTAGGGGAGATGAAAAGGGATTTTTAATAAAAGAAGCTGTATCGGATTAAAGGTCCGACAACAGCTTCTTTTTTATCAATTGATTCCGTTTGAAATTTGGTTCGCAATGTCTTTTAACATCTCTGGAGTATAGTCGCTCTGATTAGATTTCCAAACAGCACCGAATCCATCGCCCTTACCATAACGAGGGATTATATGTATATGATAATGGAACACAGATTGACCAGCATGTTCTCCGTTATTGTTTAATAAATTTAAGCCTATCGGATTAAATTGCTCTTTAATGGAGTTTGCAATCCTAGGTACGACTTCAAATAGGTTGCCTGCAATTTCTGGTGTTAGTTCATAAATGTTTTCTTTATGTACTTTCGGGATTACAAGTGTATGTCCTTTTGTTACTTGGCTAATATCTAAGAAAGCAACAACATGTTCATTTTCAAAAACCTTTGCAGCCGGTATGTCTCCATTTACAATTTTACAAAAAATACATTCATGCATAAACTTTCACCTCATCTCTATTTTGTAGTATTTTACCATATTTAATCGTAGGGTACTAAATTTGTGAGTGAAAGTTTAGGTTTGAATGTGGATATGTGTTTAGGGAGGTGGATTGAAACAGAAAAGCAGGAAATCGAAACACAAGTTGGGAAAATTGAAACAGAAGGAGCTAAGATTGAAACACAAACAGAGCGGTGTGAAATTTAGAATGAGGATTGAAACAGAAAAGTAGGAAATTGAAACACAAACTGAGAAAATTAAAACAGAAAGAACTAAGATTGAAACACAAACAGAGCGGTGTGAAATTCAGATTGAGGTTTGAAACAGAAAAGTAGTAAATTAAAACACGAGCTGGGAAAATTGAAACAGAAAGAACTAAGATTTAAACACAAAATAATAAACCACTCAGAAACAGAACCATTTCCGATAAATTAAAAGCAGAAGCAACATAAATGTTACTTCTGCCTAAAAGAAGAGGAGGTGGCTGAAACCTTAACCTCTATATAAAGCCTCTCGGTCGAATAAGAGAAGCGAAGTACAAACATTTTTTACAAATAATTGTGTTTGATAAACACCTCATTCATTAAAAAATGTGCTAGTAGTTAGCGCCTTCGTTCAATCGAACCATCCCCTTGTTACTTTAGTTTTAAATAACTTTTAGTAACGAAGTTTCAGACTAAATTGTCCTTGATGAACACCTCATTTTCAAAATGAATCGTATACAGGCAATTAATTAGCATTAGCTTAACTGTCGCCCACAAACACCTCATTTAGGTCATCAAAAGTGTTCATTGATGATTGTTTTTTCGGTTATGGTGGTTAAGTCCCACAACACACGAGAGATAAATTTAGAAAGATACGAACCTGTCTGCGACAAGCACCTCATTCCAATTTTAGTTGAAGGCTCATTTCCGCCTCCTCTTCTTTCATTATGATGCGCAAATCGATTACAATTATACAAAAAACCATAAAAGGAAATATGTGTTAATAATAAAGAACTTCATTTGAATTATTGATGTTTATAAGAAGGAATTTCCTCTTTCTTGTAGTAGACTACATATAATACTTTATTTAGAAAAAGGAAGGACTGGATCATGACAAATTTATTAGAAATTAATCAGCTAACAGGTGGTTATACAAATCAAGCTGTTATTAAAAATATAAGTTTTTCCGTTAAGCCTGGAGAGTTGGTTGGGCTCATTGGATTAAATGGAGCAGGTAAAAGTACAACAATCAAACATATTATTGGCACGATGGAGCCGAAAAAAGGGTCCATTACGATTGATGGAACGGCTATTCACGAGGACACGACCAAATACCGATCACAATTTACTTTTATACCTGAAACACCCATACTCTACGATGAGCTCACATTATACGAGCATCTTGAGTTAACGGCAATGGCTTATGGATTGTCAAAAGAACAATTTGAAAAACGTCTTCAACCTCTGTTAAAGGAATTTCGTATGGAAAAGAGGTTAAAGTGGTTTCCTGCCCATTTTTCTAAAGGAATGAAGCAAAAAGTAATGATTCTTTCTGCTTTTTTAATTGAACCGAAACTCTACATTGTTGACGAACCTTTTGTTGGATTAGACCCACTGGCGATAAAATCATTGTTAGAACTTATGTCTAAAGCAAAAGAAAATGGGGCTGGAATTTTAATGTCCACACATATTTTAGCAACGGCGGAGAGGTATTGTAATTCATTTGTTATTTTACATAACGGAGAAGTGAGAGCGAAGGGGACGCTAATCGAGCTGCAAAAGCAATTTAACATGTCAAACGCAACATTAGATGATATTTATATTGAATTAACGAAGGAAGATTCCCATGTTTAACGTTGATCAGTTTTGGAAGACTCGCTTCGTTCAATACGTAGATGATAATCGCCGTTATTTACGTTATATGTTTAATGATCATTTAGTCATTGTCATGATTTTTCTATTAAGTGGACTTGCCTTAGCTTATCAAAATTGGTTGGAAGTAGTACCTCCAACTTTTCCGTACGAATGGTTAATGGGAATTGTTTTGGCTTTGTTATTGACGAGAGGAAGCATTCATACATTATTGAAGGAACCAGACTTAGTATTTTTACTGCCATTAGAAGAAAAGTTAAAACCTTACATTAAAAAGTCGTTTAATGCTTCAGTTGTATTAGAAAGTTATTTTCTTTTAATAATCTTTGGTATATCCGTACCGTTGTTTTTAAAAGTAACAGAAACTACGATGCAATCCGTACTTATCGTTTTCGTTTTATTAATATTACTTAAAATATGGAATTTATCGATGAAATGGCATTTAGATTTTTATACGAATAAGAAAAGTCATTATGTCGATCTTTTAGTACGTCTGGCTTTAAACTTTGCGTTCCTTTTCTTGTTGTTTTCAAAAGCGTATCTATATGCTGTTGCGATTGCAGTCATTATGATGGGATACTTCCTTTACTTCCGTCAATCTACTAAAAAAATGAATTGGAAGTGGGATAATTTAATTCAAAATGAAATAAGCAGGATGCAACTGTTTTATAGAGTAGCAAACTTGTTCGTCGATGTACCCGGTTTAAAAGACAAAGTGAAAAGAAGAAAATGGCTTGATTTCATGTTGGGCAATATTCGTTTTCAGAAAGAAAGAACTTTTACGTACCTATATGCGAGAACCTTTTTACGTTCAGGTGATTATTTCGGACTGTACGTGCGATTATTTGTCATTGGTGCAGTGTTATTAATAACATTACCAGAAGGCTATGCAACGTATTTTGTACCTCTGTTCGTCCTATACTTAACTGGTTTTCAGCTCGTACCTTTATGGAGACACCATTACAATAAACTTTGGTTAACGATTTATCCTATCGATCCCACTGTACAGAAAAAATCGTTTCTTAAGCTGTTACTAACGGTGTTGATTGTTCAAACGTTACTTTTAGCCATTATCGTTGCGGTAACATCTACAATCGTTAACATGTTAGTTGTCCTTGCAATAGGAGCAGCATTTTCTTATGTTTTTGTACATTTTTCAGCAAATAAAAGAATATCGACTATTATATAAAGTATTTAATGGCCTCTCTTTAGTAATTTAAAGTCGTGCCGGTTGTGTGGTCGCTTTCCGCGGGTGTCTAGGTTAAGCGGCTAGCCCCCTCGAGCCCAAGGGCTCTGTGGGGTCTCACATGTCTGCCCTCTCCCGCAGGAGTCGTCCACTCAACCGGCACTTTTATTTACTAAACTACACTTATAGTATTTCAAAAAAAATTGCTACAGCTCCAGTTATAAAATTCTAAGGGGTGAAACATGAAGGAGACAAAAGAATTTCACTTAAGTTTTTCCAACAAACGTGTTAGATATTGGTTTTACTTTAATACCCCTGCCATTATCATTTTTATCGTACTTACGTTCCAATTGCCAATGGACCAAAAATATATTAGCTCAATTCCACCTCTCGTAATAGGTTTCATTTCTTTCTTAGTAGATTCTTACTTAAAAAAGCAACAAGAAAATGAAACAAACTCTATCACGTAACGTAATATATAAAAGTAAGAATGGAACGGGAGGAAGAAAATGAACTACGAAGAAAGTGTAAAACATGAAATGGAAAAGTGGCGGCTAGAGATGGCTAGTAAGCCGAATCTATTCAAACGAATGTCCAAAGGAACACAAAATAAAGTGAATGCACTTATCCCTGAAAAAGTGCACAACTTCGTAACAGAAAGCATTAAAAAGATGGTCCAAGCAACATTAGTCGGAAGTTACATTACGACGAAGAAACAAGAGGATGTTTTTATGCTTTCCCTTCAAGAAAAAGAAAAAGTAGTTATGTCCAAATTAGATAAATATAAAAGAACAGCAGCAGTAGAAGGAGCGGGAACTGGTGCCGGAGGAATATTATTAGGACTAGTAGATTTTCCATTATTACTAACCATCAAGATGAAGTTTTTATTTGAAGTTTGTGCTTCTTACGGATTTAATCCAAGAAAATATGAAGAAAGAGTTTTTATTTTATATATATTTCAATTAGCTTTCTCTAGTGAAAAACATAGAAAAGACACATTAGAAATTATAAAGAACTGGGAATTAGAAAAAGGAACTCTTGCAAATGAAGATATGGATTGGAGAGGTTTCCAGCAAGAATACCGAGATTACATTGATTTAGTAAAAATGCTTCAAATGATACCCGGACTCGGCGCGATAGTCGGAGCTTATGCAAATTACAATTTGCTTGATCATTTAGGAAAGACCGCTATGAATTGTTATCGAATTAGAATTTTCCAGGTGAACAAATGGAAAGAAGGGGAAAGCAGTGTTTGAACATTTTGAAGTAACCATTACACCTTTAAATAGAACAAGAAAGATTAGAGTCTTTTTACCAAAAGATTACAATGAAGCACTAGAAAAGCGCTACCCTGTACTATACATGCATGACGGGCAAAATTTGTATAAAGACGAAGATGCAGGATATGGAATGGCGTGGGGGATTTCTGATTATTTATTGAAATCCGGAATACCTTTAATTGTGGTGGGAATTGATTGTAATGTGGAAGGAAATAAAAGATTAGATGAATATGGACCATGGCCAAACGAAGATATGAAAAAAGTGTTTGATACGACCGATGAAGTCGGAGGAGAAGGAAAAGACTATATTGCCTTTATTGTGAATGAATTAAAACCATTAATTGATACAAAATACCGCACCAACCGTGAAGATACATCAATGGCTGGGAGTTCAATGGGCGGCTTAATTTCTACCTATGCAGCGTGTGTGTATCCACATGTGTTCAGAAAAATAGCATCTCTTTCTTCTGCTTACTGGTTTAATCAGAAGGAAATAGAGTCATTATTAATGAAAAGTGACTTATCTCCAATTGAAAAGTTTTATTTAGATATCGGAACAAAAGAATCGACTGGAACAGCAGATAATGAGAAATATATTGAATCGAGCAAAAATGTGTTTAATCTGTTAAATGGAAAAGTTAAATCGTGTCAGTTTAAAATTGCAGAAGGTGCAATACATAACGAATTAGCTTGGAAAGAAAGAGTGCCTGAAATTTTCACTTATTTATTTAAGGAGCATACAGATTAATGGACATTTTCTTATTTTTTATTATTCACTTATTCATTGGACTTTTTCTAGTCTTTTTTTACGGTAAATTACCGAAAGCAATTACAACATTTAGTGTTGTCTTTTTCGTAATGAGCTTACTATATTTCGGTGTTACCTTATTATCCTTTTATACTAGTGTATAAAAAAGTCTGTAGCCTTATACCGTTTTAGCGGAAAATGACTACAGACTTTTTTCTTATCCTTTATACTGAAGCGTTGCTGCACCGAGCGTTTTAGCTGCAACTAATAAAGATTGCTCATTAATATCGAACTTTGGATGATGATGTGGATACGCTTTTTCTACACCATCTGGTTTTGCACCAGTAAAAAAGAAAGTACCTTTCACATGGCGTAAGTAATAAGCAAAATCTTCCCCACCCATATGTGGCGGTGTTTCCTCAATAGAAGTAATCTCTTTAATATCTGTAGCAACGGAACATAAGAATTCTGTTTCTTCTTGATGGTTCACTACTGCAGGATAACCACGATGGAATTTATAATCATATGTGGAGCCGTTAAGTGCACAAGTAGCACCAACTACATTACCGATTTCGATTTCAATTTGATCTCTAATTTCATCATTAAACGTTCTAACTGTTCCTTCTAAATAGGCTGTATCAGCAATAATATTAAACGCATTTTCTGCTTTGAACGTACCAACAGAAATAACAGCTGGTTCAATAGGAGTTAAACGTCTACTTACTATTTGTTGTAAGTTAACAACAACCTGTGAAGCAGTTAAAATAGCGTCTTTCGTTGTATGTGGTTGGGCACCATGTCCGCCTGCTCCTTGAATATGTATTTCAAAACGATCGGCTGCTGCCATTACAGGGCCAGATCGATATTGTAAACCACCTAATGGGACACTTGCCCATAAATGCGTTCCGAAAATAACGTCAACACCTTCTAAGCAACCATCTTGAATCATTGCAACAGCTCCACCTGGTGCAAATTCTTCCGCATGTTGATGAATACAAACGACAGTTCCTTCAAGCTCATCTTTTAAAAGGTGTAGACATTTTGCTAAAACAAGTAAAGTTGCAGTATGACCATCATGGCCACATGCATGCATAACGCCTGGTACTTTTGACTTATACTCTACTTCTTTTTCATCCTGTATTGGTAGAGCATCGAAATCAGCTCGAAGTGCTACGGTCTTCCCAGGTTTAGAACCGTGAACTTTCGCTACAACTCCATTGCCGCCAACATTACGCATTACTTCGATACCGAGTTTCTCGTAAAATTCAGCAATGTAGTTAGCAGTATGAAACTCTTTAAAGGAAAGCTCTGGAAACTGGTGTAAATATCGGCGAATTTCTATCATTTCCTCATAATGTTCTTCTAATAATGAAAAAAGCTTTGTTGTTAACATGTACAAACCCCTTTCGATAAATATTTCGATAATAGAAATAAAATAGATTAATATTATAATATATGAATCTATGAGAAAATAATAGTCTGATTTTTATAAAAATAATGTATGATAGAAGTATTAGAGAAAAAACAGTACAAGTAGGAGGGATTTCATTGCCAAATAGTAAAGTTCAAACAGAAAATGTAACTAGTACATACTGGTCTTATCGATTATTCATTATTTTATTTTCTGTAATATTTTTTAGTTGGTCATTTTATCAAGTAGTAACAGAAAAAATGTTTTTCTTTGACGATTTTGTTAGAAATGGGGCAACAACTTATACTCCAGAAATTATTGTTCAATTCTTTTATTATTTCACCATTTTAGGATCTAAAGAAGGTGTTATACCCATTCTTTTATTATCGGCGATTCTTATCATTTGGAAAAAGAAAGATTATATTGCAGCATCTGTTTTAATAATTGGAGTTATTTTAGTAAATGAACTTAATAAATGGTTAAAAGACCTTACTGGAAGAGAAAGGCCAATGATTGGCCCTGGTGCAGAAAGCTTAAGTTTTCCGAGTGGTCATGCGATGGTGGGTTTGTTCTTTTATGGATTATTGGCTTATTTTCTAATCATTTATACGAAGGATAAGTGGAATAAATCAGTAATATTAATTGGGGCTACACTATTTATCTTCTTACTAGGAATAAGTCGGATTTTCTTAGACTATCATTACGCTTCTGATATATTAGCTGGATACGCAGCGGGATATGTTTGTTTAGTAATATTTGTTTCTCTTTATGAATGGTTAATAAATAGGAAAGCTAAAAACGCAACACCTTAATTTGGTGTTGTTGTTTTTATTATAGGCTCTGTTAAAGCTTAGTGTTGATAAATAAATACTATTTTTCCTGTTGATTTCCGTGCAAGGCTGAGACTCCTGCGGGAGAAGCGGGGAACGGGAGACCTTACAGGCGCTTGCGCCGAGGAGGCTCCCGGCCCGCCCGCGGAAAGCGAAGCCTTGCACGGAAATCAACAGCGAACTTTAACACAGCATTATTATAAGGAGTATTTTGATCATTTCCGTCTGAAGACTGATACATAAACTTACTTAAGGTTGTTTTGACTTAGTGTGTTTCATAGTAAACTAAGAAAAAATACAAAAAATCGTAGGGATTGGTTAGAGGTGAACTATGAAATCATTTAATCAAAAATTAATAGCGATATTACTAATGTTTTTCGGAGTTATGTTATTACTTGTAAATTTAGGTGTCATTTCCTTGGAAATAAAACAGTTTTTTGTCAATTTTTATCCCGTTTTAATTTTGCTGTTAGGAATAAAGTTCTTAATAGACGTACTAGTTAAGAAGAGTGATAACTACTTTTTCGGTGTGTTTTTACTACTATTTGGTGGCTTACTTTGTTTAGACCGATTAGCTCTAATTGATTTTAAGTTTATGATGATTTGGAAATTGTGGCCTTTTCTAATCATATATATCGGTATAAACCTGTTATTAAAAAGAAGGCCATTCAAAGTTACTATTGTGAAAGATGATTATACAAATGAGACAAAAATAGTAAAAGAATTAAAGTCTGAAGAAAAAGGTAAAAAAACGAATAAAGAAAAGCAAGTTTTTGCCGTTGGTGAAGTAAAGATGAATAAACAAAATTGGTCGGTTGAGCCGATGAAACTTTGGAATATAATTGGCGATTATTATTTTGATTTCTCCAAAGCGTACATTCCTGATAAAGAAACAACGATTCAAATTAAAGGAATGGTAGCAGACATAAAGATGCTAATTCCAGAAGATCTTCCGATAAAAATAGATGCAACGTTGAAAACAGGAGCGCTGTCCATGTTTGGTGAAAGTGCAACTGGAATGAATAGTAGAATGTTTTATGAATCACCAAACTACCCTGAAGCTACAAGGAAAGTAAATATTGTTCTAGAATTAAAAGTAGGGGATGTTCGAATTGACCGAGTATAAGCAAAAAAAAGGACTGTTTCGCCGGATTCAAAGTGTGCGTTTTTGGTTAATTCGTTCCCACTTAACTGTTACATTTATTGCATCACTTCTAGTGTTTATTTCTTTACAAGCATTATTGTTGTTCTATCCAGAAGGATTACAACTAACAGTAGGTCTCACTGTCCTTATTACATTAAAAATATTCATTTTAGGGTTCTTAACTAGTATATATGTAGGTTATAAAGATAGTTATTATGTGAAAAAAAGACTTGAGGATATATCTACATTTATTGCAACATTAAGTAGAGGGAAATTTTCAGAAACAATACAAGTTAGAGAGCAAGATGAACTAGGAAGATTAACAGAAGATATAAACCAACTAGCACAAAAAATCCAAAATCAAGTTCATTCATTACAAAAATTAGCAGAAGAGAAAAACCTTCTTGCTAAAAAAGCTCATTCAGCAGCAACTATGGAAGAGAGACAGCGTTTAGCAAGAGATTTACATGATTCCGTCAGCCAACAATTATTTGCCTTAAGTATAATGTCTAGTGCAGTTATTCGTATTTTTGACTCGAAACCAGAGATTGCCAAGCGACAAATTCAAGACATTGCTTCCATAGCAGCCAAAGCACAGGCGGAAATGAGGGCGCTATTACTTCATTTACGACCTGTCTCTTTGACGAATGAAACATTATGTAGGGCAATTGAACAATTAATTGAAGAGTTAGAAAGAAAAACACCAATTACTTTTCACCGAAATATTGAGACGTTAAATACCTTATCCAATGCAACTGAAGATCATTTGTTTAGAATTATTCAAGAAGCACTAGCTAACATTTTGAGACATGCCGATGCATCAGAAGTGGATATAGAAATTCATGAAAAAAATGACTATGTATATATTTTCATTAGTGACAATGGTATCGGCTTTGAATTAAATCAACAAAAACTGGCTTCATATGGTTTGCAGACGATGAGAGAACGTTGTGAAGAAATTGGTGGTACATTTGAAATTAAAAGCAAGCAAGGCGAAGGAACTCATATAGAAATACATATTCCAGTACGAAAGAGGGGGAGAAACAATGAGTAGTAATATTAGAGTAGCTGTTGTGGACGATCATGATATGGTCAGAAAAGGTTTATTAGCTTATTTAGTGACTGAACCTCATATTGAAATTGTTGGTGAAGGGGCAAGTGGTAATGAAGCAATAGAGATTGCACGAAAAACAAAGCCAGATGTCATGTTGATGGACTTACTTATGGAAAATGGCACAGGTATTGATGCTACACGAGAAATAGTGAAATTTCATCCAACTTGTAAAATTATTATTATTACAAGTTTTTATGATGATGAGAAAGTATTCCCAGCCATTGAAGCTGGAGCATTTAGTTACTTATTAAAAACTGCGCAAGCGGAAGATATTATAAAAGCAATACATAAAGCAATAAATGATGAACCAGTAATTGAACCGAAAGTGGCAAGTAAAATGATGAATAGATTTAGGACACCTTTGAAGCAACTGCATGATGATTTAACAGAACGAGAATTGGAAGTGTTAATGTGTCTAGGAGATGGATTATCAAATCAAGAAATTAGTGACACATTGTTTATTGGTGTAAAAACAGTTAAAACGCATGTGAGTAATATATTAAGCAAGCTTGGTGTAGCAGACCGCACACAGGCGGCTATTTATGCAAACCGTCACGGAATCTTACGCAAGAATTAAAGAAAGATGCCATTATCCCTTTTTGAGGATGTAATGGCATCTTTTTTGAATACTATCATTCGCTTTCTGTTACACCACGGTAGGTTGTAACGTAAGAAGGACGTGGGAAAATTTGTTGCTGTTTATCAACGCCTTCTTCCGTACCACGTTTTTTATGTGCATTTTCATATGCTTTTGATTCTTGCCATCTTTTGAAAGAAGCTTCTTCTTCCCAGAGTGTTAAGATTACGTATGTATCAGATTCATCTGTTGGACGTAACACTCGAATAGCTACAAATCCAGGTTCTTCTTCAATTAATCTAGCACGCTGGCTGAATCGGTATTCAAAAACAGGACGGCCTTCTTGTGTTACTGGAATATTATTTAACACAGCAAAATGTCCATTTTGGAAATTGCCTACTCCGTCTAGCACCTCGAATTTTTTACCAGCTGAAAAGCTAGATTTTTCAGTTGTCTCGTGCATTAAAACAGCATTTTCTTCTCCAGCCATCAGCAAAAGTTCGCCATTGTCAATTTGTGACTTTAATGTTTGTAAAAAATCTTCTGTACCGAACGTCATATAGAAATTCAACTTTTATCACTCCTTATGTTTATTATATGCATTCACGTCGCAAAATAAAAATATTCTAATTTTGTCGAAACTACTTTAATATATAATACGTATTACCTAATAAGTACAAATTTAAACACTCTTTGATTGAAGATTAGAGTTAGAAACGTTGAAGTTCATTACAGGTACAATGGCTTTCCGCAGGAGTCTCGCACCTGTAGTGAACTTCAACTAATATTTGTTTTTAAAGCATTGCTTAGAAAGGAAGATACTATAAAAATTTGAGTTATTTGAGTCCGTGTCATAATGTATTAATACTTTATTAAATACAACTTTAAAGACGAATAAATAACTCCGCATATTAGTAAAACATTCTTTTTTCACTAAACGAATCGTAATTATGATATAGATTCATTTATATGATTAAAAATGATACGAAGAAAAAGGGGTGAACGTTATGGAGAGGTCAACTGCTAAAAGGAATAAGACAAAAAAATGGAACTTACCAGAATGGTTTTCACCTTTTAAAAAATATAGATGGTTATTACTTATTCCAGCTTCTGCTTTTACTTTATTAGCCATTAGTTTAATAGGCTACTTACTTATAATCTATGCTGGAAATTATGTAATAGATGAGAGAAAGTTAGTGATGGACTCAGCCTCTTCTCTAGTAGATGAAGAGGGAGAGTTAATTACAAAAATATTTACAGAAAACAGGAATATCGTATCGATCGATCAAATACCCCAACACGTACAACAAGCATTTGTGGCAGTAGAAGATAACCGATTTTACACACATCGCGGAATAGATGGTAGGGCAATTTTACGTGCGCTTTATCGTGACATTGTTGCTAGAAGTAAGGTTGAAGGTGGAAGTACGATTACGCAACAGCTAGCTAAAAATATTTTTCTAACCAACGAAAAGTCTTGGTTAAGAAAAACGAAAGAAGCCGTCATAGCGATCAATTTAGAAAGAAGATACACGAAAAATCAAATTCTAGAAATGTATTTAAATCAAATATATTTTGGTCATGGAGCATATGGAATTGACTCAGCAGCCAATCTTTATTTTGGAGTAAGTGTAGAAGAGTTAGCTGTAGAGCAAGGTGCCCTTTTAGCAGCACTACCAAAAGCGCCAAATAGCTTTTCTCCTATTAATAATATAAATGCAGCTAAAAACAGGCGAGACCTAGTTATTACGCTCATGCACCAACAAGGGTACGTTTCCGCAGAAGAGGCTGTAAAACTACAAAGAAAAACAATCGCTTTGTCAGTAAAAGAAGATAACGACTTAAAACCATATTTAACGTATATTGATATGGTAATAGACGAAGCCCAAAGTCGTTACGGTTTTTCTCATGAAGAATTATTAAAAGGTGGATATACTATTACAGTTCCGATGGCACGTGAAGTTCAACGAATTGCATACGAACGTTTTCAAGATGATAAATATTTTCCAGGCACAACTGAAAATGTTGAAGGTGCTTTTGTATTAATGGAGCCAGACGCTGGTGGTGTCCTTGCAGTAATTGGTGGAAGAAATTACGTAGCAAGAGGATTAAATAGGGTAAATGTAAAAAGACAACCTGGATCGACTTTTAAACCACTTGCAGTTTTTGCCCCTGCTATGGAAGAGGGTTTATTCGAACCTTACTCATTATTAAAGGACGAGCTATTAACGTACTCTAATGATTATACGCCTAGAAACTTCAACAATGAATATCAAGACACTGTTTCTATGTATGATGCGATTAAAGATTCCTTAAATGCTCCAGCCGTTTGGACATTAAACGAGATTGGCATTGATAAAGGCAAAGATTACTTAAATAAAATGGGTATCCGTTTACCTGATAATGGGCTTGCCATCGCATTAGGTGGATTAGAAGAGGGGATTACACCGCTAGATTTAACAAAAGCATACCGAAGCTTTAGTAATGATGGAAAAGTCATCCAACCATACTTTATAAGAAAAATAACAGACCAAACCGGTAACGTTGTTGCCCAATCAAGCAAAGTGGAGAAAGCAGTGTTTAGCAAACAAACAGCATGGTATATGACAAGAATGTTAGAAGGTGTCGTTACGTCAGGAACAGGACGAGCTGGCGAAATAAGAGGAGAGTTAGCAGGGAAAACAGGGACAACTAACTTCCCACTAGTTCCACGAGCAAACCGTGATACATGGTTTGTAGGATTTAATGAAAATGTAATAGGTACTGTTTGGATGGGCTATGACCGGACAACAGAAAATGAATATTTAGTCGGTGGAGGAAGCTACCCATCAGAACTTCTTAAAGACATTTTAAGAGAGGCAGAGTTAGATAATGTTGCATTTTCTATTCCCTCAGGTGTTAAAGAATTAGAAAGTCCTATTCAATTGCCAGAAATTCAATCATTACATGCTTCTATTTCTTTTCATCCACTACGATTATTTTATGTCAATCTTAAGTGGGAACATGAAGGAGATGAACGAATAGTGTACAGAGTTTACTCTGTAAAAGATAATGAGGAAACGTTTCTTGGCGAGGTAGAAGGCGCAGATACTTATACTGTAAATAGTATTAATATTTTTAATCCACCTAAGTTTTATGTAGTCCCATACAATACACAAACAAAACAAGAGGGAGCACATTCCCCTGTTGTGTTACCTACAATGCGTTAATGTCATAAAAATAGTGTGGGAGCGATACTCAAGGTGGAGGAACTATCGACCTGTCACTTGAAGACAAAGAAGAACATGTCTTTATTACAATAAAAGACCATGGAAAAGGTATTCCACAAGAAATCTTAGATAAGGTTGGTCACTCTTTTTTTACGACAAAAGAAAATGGAACAGGATTAGGACTGATGGTTTCCATGAAGATTATTGAAAATCACGGTGGTTCCTTTTTAATAAAAGGCGTGGAAAATAGCGGAATTACTGTAAAAATAATACTACCAAAAAACGAATAAATCGTCTATTTTATGAACAATGGCGCAGTTTGCTATACATAGAAGTTAAAAATCGGTATATTGTTATGAGATATATTGAACGATGGATGAGCCATAATGCGGCCGAAAGGGGACTATTCAAGTGAGTAAAAGACAAATTAATGAAACATTTCTAAAAGCATGTCGTGGAGAAAAAACGGATTACGTACCTGTATGGTATATGAGACAGGCGGGACGTTCCCAACCAGAATATAGAGAAATTAAACAAAAATATGGTTTATTTGAAATTACACATCAACCAGAACTATGTGCATATGTTACTCGTTTACCAGTTGAACAATATAACGTGGACGCAGCCATCCTTTACAAAGATATTATGACACCGCTACCAGCGATTGGTGTAGACGTAGAAATTAAATCAGGTATTGGACCAGTTATCGATAACCCAATTAGAACCGTTCAAGATGTAGAGAAATTAGGGGAAATCACTCCTGAAGAAGATATTCCATATGTATTAGACACGATAAAATTATTAACACAAGAACAATTAAATGTTCCATTAATCGGATTTGCAGGAGCACCATTTACACTTGCTTCTTACATGATTGAAGGTGGACCTTCTAGAAACTATCATAAAACAAAATCGTTCATGTACACAGAACCAAAGGCTTGGTTCGCATTAATGGATAAATTAGCAGACATGACAATTGTTTATTTAAAAGCTCAAATTAAAGCTGGAGCGAAAGCTATTCAAATTTTTGACTCGTGGGTTGGAACGTTGAATGTAGAAGATTACAAATTTTATATTAAGCCAGTAATGAGTCGTATTTTCTCTTCTTTACGCGAAGAGGGCGTACCTATGATTATGCATGGAGTTGGAGCAAGTCATTTAGCGAATGAATGGCACGACCTTCCTATAGATGTAGTTGGATTAGACTGGAGATTGTCTATTAAAGAAGCACGCGAGCGCGGTATTACAAAAGCTGTTCAAGGTAACATGGATCCATCATACCTTCTTTCTTCTTGGGAAGTTATTGAGCAACATGCAAAGTCAATCATCGACCAAGGAACGCAACAACCAGGATACGTATTTAACTTAGGGCACGGTGTATTCCCAGAAGTAAATCCTGATACACTAAAACGTTTAACACAGTTCATTCATGACTACTCTAAAAGTAAAGCAACACATTAATACTAGCATTGAAACGTGAAATTTCGGTTTAATATAGGACGTACAAAACAAATCGAGGTGTAAAACATGGCAAAGAAAAAAATGGGACTATTAGTAATGGCATACGGTACGCCTTACAAAGAAGAAGATTTAGAACCTTACTACACACATATTCGTCACGGAAGAAAACCTTCAGAAGAAAGCTTGCAAGATTTACGTGAGCGTTACGATGCAATTGGTGGTATTTCTCCACTTGCTCACATTACGCAAGAGCAAGCTGACAAATTAGGTGCACACTTAAACGAAATTCAAGATAATATTGAATTCAAAGTTTATTTAGGATTAAAGCACATTGATCCGTTTGTAGAAGATGCAGTAAAACAAATGCACGAAGATGGAATAGAAGAAGCGGTTAGTATCGTATTAGCACCACATTTCTCTACTTT
The DNA here is from genome assembly GCF_002797415.1 of Bacillus alkalisoli. Taxonomy (GTDB): domain Bacteria; phylum Bacillota; class Bacilli; order Bacillales; family Bacillaceae_I; genus Bacillus_CD; species Bacillus_CD alkalisoli. The sequence continues at coordinate 2,992,214 of NZ_KZ454944.1, read as the reverse complement.
TAGCGTGAAGTCTTACAATGGCCGTGCAAAAGAAGAAGCAGAAAAACTAGGTGGTCCAACAATCTACTCCGTAGAAAGCTGGTACGATGAGCCAAAATTCATTCAATTTTGGGTAGAAAAAGTGAAAGAAACGTTTGATGGCATGTCTAGCGAAGAACGCGAAAAAGCAGTACTAATTGTATCTGCACACAGCTTGCCAGAAAAAATTATTCAAGCAGGAGATCCTTATCCTGCTCAGCTACAAGAAACAGCTGACCTAATTGCAAAAGGTGCAGGCGTTGAAAACTACGTGATTGCATGGCAAAGTGAAGGAAACACACCAGAACCGTGGTTAGGACCAGACGTACAAGATATTACTCGTGATCTTCATAAAGAAAAAGGTTACACATCATTCGTTTATACACCAGTAGGTTTTGTTGCTGACCATTTAGAAGTGTTATACGACAATGATTATGAGTGTAAAGTTGTAACAGATGAAATTGGTGCGAAGTACTATCGTCCAGAAATGCCAAACTCAGGTTCCTTATTTATAGATGCAATGGCAACCGTTGTTCTTGAAAAGTTAAAGCAACACAATCAATAAAACTTTGTTAAAGGCGATGATAAAAATGTTAGAAAACAAAAAAAGAGTCGCCATAGTAGGTGGCGGCATAACTGGGTTAGCCGCCGCTTTCTATTTACAAAAAGAAATGAAAGAAAAAAATTTACCGTTTGAAATTACACTGATTGAGTCGAGCAATCGACTAGGTGGAAAGATTCAAACGTTTAGTAGAGATGGTTATACCATCGAACGAGGACCGGATTCATTTCTAGAGAGAAAACAAAGCGCAAGCAAGCTAATCAGAGATGTAGGACTAGGAGACAAGTTGATTAAAAATGCAACAGGTACTTCTTACATTTTGCTAAAAGGCAAGCTTCATCCAATCCCAGAAGGTGCTGTAATGGGGATCCCTACAAAGCTATCACCATTTATCACAACTGGTTTATTTTCCCCGTTAGGAAAAGTAAGAGCTGCGGCTGACCTTGTATTGCCAAGCGGAAAAGTAGAAGGTGACCAATCACTTGGATCCTTTTTCCGACGCCGCTTAGGTGATGAAGTAGTGGAAAACTTAATAGAGCCATTGTTGTCAGGTATTTATGCTGGAGACATTGACCAGTTAAGCCTTCGCGCTACATTTCCTCAATTTCAGCAAGTCGAGAAAAAATATCGCAGTTTGATATTAGGATTAGGTAAAACGATGCCTAAACCTAAGCAGTCTGGTGGAGTTAATAGTTCACCAAAAAAAGGTATGTTTCAAACACTCTCCTCAGGATTAGAATCGCTAGTCGAAGCTTTAGAAGAAAAGCTAGATTCTGTAACAGTGATGAAGGCGGTTAGAGTTGATCATGTTACAGGAACGGGTCCTTATACGCTTTCTTTAAGCAACGGCGCGAGAATGGAGTTTGATAGTTTGATTGTGACAACCCCGCATCATTCATTAGGAAAGATGTTATCAGGCTTTAATTGGACACCTGCTTTTTCTGAGATGACTTCCACTTCTGTCGCTACGGTCGCAATGGCTTTCGACGAAAATGTATTGAAGGAAAACATAAATGGTACAGGATTTGTTGTTTCCAGGAATAGCGATTACACCATAACAGCTTGTACGTGGACACATAAAAAATGGCCACACTCCGCACCTGCTGGCAAAGTGTTATTACGTGCCTATGTAGGACGTGTTGGAGATGAAGCAATTGTTGATCAAAGTGACGATGAAATTAAACAGGTAGTACTGGATGATTTAAATAAGATAATGTGTATTAATGTCGAGCCCGATTTTACACTAGTGTCTCGCTGGAAAAGTGCAATGCCTCAGTACAATGTTGGCCACAAAGAACGTATTGCCGAGTGGAAGAAAATACTAGATAGTGAATTACCAGGAGTATTCATAGCAGGAAGTTCCTTTGAGGGTTTAGGTCTGCCAGATTGTATTGACCAAGGTGTAGCTGCAGTTCATGAAGTAGTGGAGTTTTTGAGTGAGCGGGAGAATTAGAGTTTTGATGTGTAACCAGTCCTTATTTAGGGCTGGTTTTTTATTTGCATGTAAGGTGATAGTGGGTGAAACACAAACTAATAAGATTGAAACACAACGGAACGAAATTGAAACACAAGAGGAGTGGATTGAAACAGAACAGAATAAAGAATGGAAAGGAAGAAGAAATTGAAACACAAGCGAGGAAGAGTGAAACACAAACTAATAAGATTGAAACACAACGGAACGAAATTGAAACACAAGAGGAGTGGATTGAAACAGAACAGAATAAAGAATGGAAAGGAAGAAGAAATTGAAACACAAACGAGTAAGATTGAAACACAAAGAGGAGTGGATTGAAACAGAGCAGAATAAAGAATGGAAGAGAAGAAGAAATTGAAACACAAACGAGTAAGATTGAAACACAACGCGTCGAGATTGAAACACAAAAGTAATGTTAGGTCTGCCACAGTGCTAACAATATATTAGGAAGCATGGTAATTAGCTTAGGATTTATAAAAATATTAAAATTAGGTAAAAATTAATGAAAAGAATTTAAATTTATTGTAAAATCTCTATGAACATATTTGAAAGGAGAAATAATATTGACAAAACGTACACCCTCAATTCATCTGCAAAAGTTGGAAGCCCTCCATTTTAGAGTTATTGAAAAGCATCCAAATTGCTCTTTAATTGAAAAAGACTATAGAATCAAAAGGTCTGGCTTTAAAGGTGAGCAACAGCTAGATTACTATCTATCATTCGTGCCAGCTAAAATCTGTGAAATACTGCCAGATATTCGTCTGCAAGCTAACGCTAACTTAGAACACTATTTCCAAATGGATACAATATTAAAAACTACAAAATATAATGTAATTTTTGAAACAAAAAATCACACTGGAGAAGTAACTTACAACACACTAACCAACCAATTAACGAGGATAAATGAATTAGGAGAATTAGAAGTTTTTCAAGATCCAATTCAACAAGTTAAAAGGCAAGAACTACAGTATAAAAAATTACTTCAAAGTATGAATCCTCAAACTCAACAGGTACCATTAATCCCACTTATAGTATTTACAAATCCAAATTGCCACATAAAGATTGTTCCTGAAGGAAGCCGATTACCCAAAAATATGATTAAAGCGGAAAGTGTACCATCCAAATTATACGAATTAGAGAAAATGTATAAGCAGGAATTGATTGAAACTAAAGTATTAAGGCAATTAACTAAAAAAGTGTTAAAAAGTAATACACCTTATAATCCAGATATACTAGAAAAATATCATGTAAAAGAGCAAGATTTAATTACAGGTGTATTTTGTCTAAAATGTATAAATGTCAAAATGAGATGGGTGAAAAATTCCTGCTGGAGATGTGAGAACTGCGGTTTTAAAAACAAAAATGCATTCTTAAAAGCTGTTAACGAGATGATTTTACTTTATGGAAACGAAATAACGAACAAACAATTTAGTAATTTCTTAGAAATACCTTCTAGAGTTACATCTTATAGGCATATTACTAATTTAGCTTGTAGTACAATAGGATTTTCGAAGTCTCGAAAATACCTCCTATCCCTCCAAAACCAATACCCAATATTAGCCCAACAGTAAAAATTTGTCCCAACCCCCTTAATCTATTAATCTATTATCCAAGCTCTGAATATACTTAAATACAAAGGGGGAGTATTATGCAGAATCTGAGGAGACGACCACGTGGCCCTTTGCCGCTAAAATATGTATTCTTAATTACATTCGTATTTTTCAATATTTTTACTGTTATCAGTTTATTAGTTATCAATAAAGGAATTGAACCATTCTTAATGAGTATCGCAGAAACAAAAGCTAGACAAATAGCTGCTCAAGCAATTAATGATGCGGTATCCAAAAAAATAACGGATAACATTGATGTAAAAGAATTATTTATCAAAATTGATGGGCAAAATGCTTATATTGTTAACTCACAGGTGGTAAACAGAGTATTATCCGAAACAACGCTTAGAGTACAACGATATTTAGATCTTGTAGAATCGGGAGACTTACAAGAATTAGAGTCGTTCAAAAATGATATAAATATAGATTATGAACAATCAAAAAAACAAAACGGGATTGTTTACTCTATTCCTCTAGGGATGTCTACGGGTATCACGTTATTTTCAAACTTAGGTCCTAAAATTCCAGTAAGATTTGAAATTCTCGGGGACGTCGTTTCACAAGTTGAAACCGTTATTGTGGAACGAGGAATTAATAACACATACTTAGAAGTAAACGTAAATGTTACGGTACAAATGAATGTCATCATACCTTTATTACAAAATCAAATTGAAATTTCCAACCCAGTCAAAATTGGAGATCTACTAGTAATGGGTGAAGTACCGCAGTTTTACCATGGAGGTGGCGGAAACGGTAGTGGTTTTGTTCCAGTCATGGTACCAGATGAAAAAAAAGACGAAGATAACGAGTAAGTTACGAGGCGCCCGCGATTATAGCGAGCGCCTTTTATGATATACGGTTCAAAAAAATTATATTGAAAACACTTTCATTTCCTTTTATACTAGTAATTATGAAAACGATTTCATGTCCTAGTAAATAATGAATCTAAAATAAATAGGTGGGGTGGCTCATGGCGACGATAGAAGATGTAGCAAAACTAGCTGGGTTATCACGTACAACAGTTTCTCGTGTCATCAATAACCACCCGTATGTGGCAGAAAAAAAGCGGGTACAAGTTTTAACTGCAATGAGTGAATTAGGGTATGTTCCAAACTCTTCTGCAAGAAGTTTAAGAAGTCAGCAGACGAAGATGATAGGGTTATTGATTCCTAGGGTGACGAATCCATTTTTTAGCAAACTAATTGAGCAAATGGAGATGGCAGCATCAGACAACGGCTATCAATTAATAGTTTGCCAAACTAGGTATTCTGAGGAACGAGAGTTAGAATATTTAAGTTTACTTAAAACAAGACAAGTAGATGGAATGATTTTATCATCCTTACAAAATGATTGGAAGAAGATTGAACCATTTTTAGAATACGGTCCAATTGTCCTTTGTAACGAGTTTGAAGAGAGAGCTCACGTACCAACTGTTCGTTTTAACCAAACAGATGGCGGCTATATTGCTACAAAGCACTTAGTAGAGCTTGGTCATAAAACAATAGCATATTGTACAGGTGGTTATAAAAGTAATGTAGCGGAGAGTAGAGAAAGAGGCTTCCATAAAGCATTACGAGAACGTAACTTACAGTTCAACAATCAATACTTTTTCAGTGATGCATTCACTATTGAGGATGGAAGAAGAATTTTGCATGATATGTTGAAACTGCCAATTAAGCCCACTGCTGTTTTTACTGGTGGAGATGAAGTTGCAGCGGGCATTGTATCAGAAGCAAAACGATTAGGTATAAATATTCCAGAACAATTAGCGGTAGTTGGTTTTGATAATCAGGCAATTACAGAGCTATTAGACCCTCAGATTACTACGGTCGACCAACCAGTTCAACTAATGGCGAAAAAAGCATTTGATATTATGATTGAAAAAATTCGAACGAAACGTTATACCGATAAAGAAATTTATGAATATGAATTAAATCTTATCGTAAGAAATTCAACTGTTAGGCACGGAGTTTTAATATAATCATATAATTAATATAGATTGCGACTTAGTTTTTCCAAAAATTGAGTCGTTTTTTATTTGTAAAAATGTAGAAATATGTCGATTTCTCCCTGTTATTATGTTACATTATTATTACATAAATAGGTGAAATGAACTGTAAATGAGCCACGTCATAATGCGTTACTACTATTTAAAGATTACATTAACAAGGAAAATTAATAGGTTCATATTGTATTAAACAAACGAATCGTATTTATGAAAATAACTAAAATAATAATTAAAGGTGGAAGTTTTTTTGAAGCCCATTTTTATGAACGATGAGAATCGACAATTTTTTAATATTATACCCTCGATGTTATTTTTAATTGACAAAAATAGAATAATTGTTGATGTGAACCAAATTGGTGCATCTACTTTAGGTTATACGCGTGATGAACTTATTGGGAATGTATCGGATATGTTAGTTTTTGATGAAGACAAAGCTCAAGTAAAGAATAGAATAAACGAAGTATTAAATTCTACCGAAGTCAACAATTCTACGAACCTAGTGTTTAGAAAGAAGAAGAAAGACGAGTCAACATGTTGGGTGCAAGAGCGAATTGTACAGATAAAAGCAGAAGATGGAGAAACGCTGTTTTTATTATCTTGTGAAGACATTACAAGACAAAAAATAGATGAGATTTTATTACAAAAGACAAATCATATACATGAGTTAATTATTAAAGGTAGTGAACTATCTTTGATATTAACAGAAATCATTACTACGGTTGAAAGTATTAATAGAAAAGTAAAAGGTTCTATATTACTATTGAATAGCGATAATACCCTTTACCACGGAGCTGGTCCAAGCCTCAATAAAGAATACATTGATTACATTGATGGAGTAGAAATCGGACTAAATGTTGGTTCATGTGGTACGGCAGCCTATACAAAACAGCGAATTATTGTAGAGGATATAGAAGATAGTATATTATGGAAACCTTATTCCCACAAAGCTATTCAATATAAATTGCGTGCATGCTGGTCTGAACCAATTATAGCCTCTACAGGTGAAGTATTCGGTACGTTTGCTTTATACCAAAGTATTCCTGCTGCACCAACGGAATTAGATATAAAATTAATCGAAACGTTTACGTCATTAGCAAGTCTAGCGATCGAATATAACAAAACAAAAGAAAATTTAATAGTAAGCGAACATCACTTCAAGCCACTTTTTCAAAATAATTTAGACGCAGTTTTTACGTTGGATTTAAATGGGATAATGGTAGATTGCAATCGGTCTATGGAAAAATTAACTGGATATGACAAAGATGAAATTCAAAAAATGCACTTTACTCAATTTATAGACCTAAAAGATATTAATTATACAAGAGATGCTTTCCAGCGAAGTTTGCAAGGAACACCGGTTCAAATAGAATGTCTTATCGTTAGGAAAGATCGTACACAGCGGTTTATAAATGTAACAACAGTGCCAGTTACAATTAGAGGTAATTTAACCAGTGTTTTTGGTATTGCTAAAGATGTGACAGAGCAGAAGAAGAACGAAGACACAATTATAAAAATGGCTTACCATGATTCATTAACTGGTTTACCTAATCGAAGGTTACTTTTGGAAAGGTTAGAGGATACGATAACGCAATCAAACGAAACAAAACTACCTTTCTATGTGATATACATTGATTTAGATCGTTTCAAAAATGTAAATGATTCGCTCGGTCATAAATATGGAGATATGCTCTTAAATGTTATCGCCAACAGAATACTACAATTAGTAGAACCAAATGATACTGTTTCGAGAGTCGGTGGGGACGAGTTTATTATAGTATTGCGTTCTGAATCTTGTATAGATAATGTACTTGCGAAATGCGAGCAACTTTTATCTGAATTAAAAAGACCAATAAAAATTGCTCAACATGATTTAAGAATTACTCCTAGTATTGGTGTTACATCTTACCCTTGTGAAACAGATTGTACTTGTTCAATCGATGTGGAACGAATTTTAAACAGAGCTGATTTAGCAATGTATAAAGCAAAAGCGGAAGGTGGTAATAAGTACCTTCTATATAAAGAGGAAATGGCGGTTGAACGCCAGCGCCATATCCATTTAGACAATTATTTAAGATTTGCATTAGAAAAAGAGGAGCTCTCATTAGCTTATCAACCAATTCTTGAGGTGAAATCGAGGAAAATTGTTGGTGCGGAAGCTCTTTTAAGATGGTATTGTCCAAAACTAGGCCATGTATCACCTGTCCAATTTATTCCAATCGCTGAGGAATCAGGATTTATTGTTGAATTAGGTGAATGGGTTATCCAACAAGTGTGTAAACAACATGCGTATTGGCGAGACGAAATGCAAGTATGCCTTCGCATTGCAGTAAATATTTCCATGCATCAGTTACAAGAAAAAGATTTCTGGATGAATGTTGAGAGAATCTTACGAGAACATCATATAGAGCCGTCTTATCTAGAGGTGGAAGTTACGGAAAGCACAATTATGCAAGATGAGCGAAACGTTCTATGTAATATTAAAGAGTTAAAAAATCTAGGAGTAAAAATATCGATTGATGATTTTGGAACTGGGTATTCTTCTTTAACTTATTTAAAACAGTTTTCCATTGATAGCTTAAAAATTGATAAATCTTTTATTACCGATTTGCCTGAACACAACTTTAACAAAGCGATTACAGATACGATTTGCTCTTTAGCACAAACATTAAACATTCGTTTAATAGCAGAAGGAGTAGAGGAAGAAGCGCAATATAATTATTTAAAACAAATTGGTGTACATGAAGCACAAGGCTATCTGTTTAGCAGGCCTTTGCCAGTTTCAGATTTCACGAAACTATTATAAAAAAGGTTGACCTGGAAAGTTTGGTGTAAATTAGACTTTCCAAGTCAACCTTATTTGTTTTCTTATTTTATTTCTAGACACTTAGAACATGTATTGCCATAACACTCATGTTGTTCTTCCATTTCATCTTCACATTGAGTACAATTTTTTGGAGGTAAATTTCTTAAAAATTCAGACATTTTCACTAACATCTTATCACTTCACCTTCCTGGCTAATTTAAATATATTGTATTATAACAGTACTTGTCCAGTCAATAACTGTTTTACTACAAATCAAAAAATAGTAAAAAGTGATTATAAATTTTCAATATGATAAACTGATATTGTGTGAAGAATTTAATGCTTCAGTTAAAGAAAAAGTGAGGGTGAAGTAAATGAAAGTTACTGTTGTAGGCTTTTGGGGCGGCTACCCTGGAGTAAATAGTGCAACGAGTGGATATATTTTTGAAAGTGATGACTTTCAGTTATTAGTAGACTGTGGTAGTGGTGTATTAGCACAGCTACAAAATTACACGGAGCCAACAAATTTAAATGCAGTGATTCTTTCTCATTATCACCATGATCATGTAGCAGATATTGGCCCGCTTCAATTTGCTCGTCTAATTGCAACTTTTTTAGGTAAAGGTACAGAAACTCTTCCTATTTACGGTCATGGAGATGACAAAGAAGCCTTTGAAAAATTAACTCATAAAAATATTACAAAAAGTATGGATTATAATCCAAACGAAATATTACATATAGGCCCGTTTTCAATAGAATTTTTAAAAACGGCACATCCAGTTGTTTGCTATGCTATGAAAATTAAAACAGGGGATGCAACAGTTGTTTATACAGCAGACTCTAGCTATCTTGACTCGTTTATTCCGTTTACGAAAGATGCGGATTTGTTTATTTGTGAATGTAATTTTTATGCAGCTCAAGATGGTAAAGGGGCTGGCCATATGAATAGTCACGATGCTGCAAAAATTGCCAAAGAGGCTAATGTGCAAAAACTGTTATTAACACACTTACCACACTTTGGTGAACACGAACAATTAGTAACAGAAGCAAAGACACTATATGATGGCGAGGTCAGCTTAGCCCATGCTGGACTCGTTTGGGAGAAAGGAACGATATAATATGTTATTTATCGATAATAAAGGAATTACAGATCCAAGGATAAACTTAGCGATTGAAGAGTTTGCGTTAAAAAACTTACCGATTGAAGACACATACTTACTTTTCTATATAAACGAACCATCTATTATTATTGGCAAAAATCAAAACTCAGTAGAAGAAATTAATACAAAGTATGTAGAAGACAATGGAATACATGTAGTTCGGCGCCTTTCAGGTGGTGGAGCAGTGTACCATGATTTAGGTAATTTGAATTTTAGTTTTATTACAAAAGATGATGGCGAGAGCTTCCATAACTTCAGAAAATTTACGGCACCAGTTATTGAAGCATTAAAGAGCTTAGGAATTAATGCTGAGCTAAGCGGAAGAAATGACATTCTTGTAGAAGGGCGCAAAATTTCAGGAAATGCTCAATTCTCTACTAAAGGTAGAATGTTTAGCCATGGTACATTACTGTTCAACTCCGAAATTGAACATGTTGTTTCTGCGCTTAACGTTAAGAAAGAGAAGATTGAGTCTAAAGGTATAAAATCAATCAGAAGTAGAGTGGCGAATATTAAAGAATTTATGAACGATAATATGACAATTGAGCAGTTCCGCACTCTATTAATACAAGCAATTTTTAAAGGGGAAGAAGTTCCTCACTATACACTAACAGAATCTGATTGGGAAAAGATACACGAGTTGTCTAAAGAACGTTATCAAAACTGGGATTGGAATTACGGTAAATCACCTTCTTTCAACGTACAACATTCTCATCGTTTTCCAGTTGGACAAATAGATATTCGTTTAGAAGTGAAAAAAGGACAAATCGAAAAGTGTAAAATATACGGTGACTTTTTTGGTGTTGGTGATGTTATCGATATCGAAGCAAAACTTCAAGGTGTCAAATACGAAAAATCAGAAATTGAAAACGCCTTGTCCCAACTTGACGTACAACATTATTTTGGAAATGTAACAAAAGAAGAAATTATAGAGTTGATTTATTAATTACAAAGAAGCTGTCTTTAATTTGTAGACAGCTTCTTCTTTATTTCAGAAAAAAGTAGACTGAAAATTAAATATTTACAAACTAATCGGATGACATTTCGAAGTTATTGTCCTATAATGGTAATGGAAGAAAATGAATGATTGTTCATTCAAAAAACTACTATACATATTAAAGGGGAGAAACAGATTGAATATTTCTTCGCAACTTTCGCTAACAGCACAAATGAATCCAATGAAAGAAGCGTATTTATTCGAAGGGGAATCGAAAACTTACGCAGAATTGAATGCAGCTGTAAATGCTTTTGCATCTGGCCTTGAAAAAATGGGAGTAACAAAAGGTGACCACGTTGCGATATTGTTAGGTAACTCACCATATTTTATTGTTGCCATGTATGGAGCAGCTAGATTAGGTGCTACTGTCATACCAGTAAACCCAATTTACACCCCAGATGAAATTAGTTACATCGTGAACGATGGGGATGTAAAAGCAATCGTTACGCTAGACTTACTAGTACCACTGTTTGAAAAACTTCATCATTACTTACCTAAAGTAGAGTCTTACATCATATGTGAAACACCTCAAGGACAAGAAAAATCAAAAGATTTGCCAGTGGAACAGCTAACAGTTTTCCAAAAAATGAAATCGTTTACATCCATACTTGGCGCAGGTAGCTACCAATATGAAGGCCCAGATTTACACGAGGATGATGTAGCCATTATTCTTTACACTTCTGGAACAACTGGGAAGCCAAAAGGAGCTATGTTAACTCACAAAAATTTATATCGCAATGCAAAAGATGTGGCTGATTTTTTAAAAGTGAATGAATCGGATCGTGTTATTGCGACTTTGCCGATGTTCCATGTTTTTTGTTTAACTGTAGCACTTAATGCACCACTTATGAATGGAGCAACAGTTATTATTGTTCCTAGGTTTAGCCCGCAACATATTTTTGAAATAACAAAAAAGCATGAAGCAACTGTATTTGCTGGCGTGCCAACAATGTACAACTTCTTATTGCAACATGAAGGTGTAGACGTTGAAGATTTATCTTCCTTACGTTTATGTATTTCTGGTGGAGCTTCTATGCCTGTTGCTTTATTGAAAAACTTCGAAAAGAAATTCAACGTTATCATTTCTGAAGGGTATGGTCTTTCTGAAGCGGCTCCAGTAACATGCTTTAATCCACTTGATAGACCTCGTAAAGCAGGATCAATTGGTACGAGCATCGTAAATGTGGAAAATAAAGTAGTAAATGAGCTTGGAGAAGAAGTAGCGGTAGGTGAAGTAGGAGAGTTAATTGTATGTGGTCCAAATGTTATGAAAGGCTATTACAATATGCCAGAAGAAACCGCTTATACAATAAAAGAAGGATGGCTATACACAGGGGACATGGCGAAAATGGACGATGAAGGATATTTTTACATTGTCGATCGGAAAAAAGACATGATTATCGTTGGTGGATATAATGTATATCCACGAGAAGTGGAAGAAGTACTTTACAACCATCCAAGTGTAATTGAAGTAGCCGTAGTTGGTGTACCTGATGCAAACTTAGGGGAAGCGGTAAAATGTTTCATAGTAACAAAAGAAACTATTACAGAAGAAGAACTTATCACTTACTGTAGAGAATATTTAGCGAAATATAAGCTACCTTCATCTATTGAGTTCTTAGATGAACTTCCGAAAAATACGACAGGTAAAATTTTGCGCAGAGCGTTAAAAGAAAAACTAGGAGTCTAGTTTTTGCAGGAAAAAACAACTCCTTAGAGAATATAAAAAAAGACGTGTAAACGCTAACAATCTCAAGGAGGATAAAAATGAATTATATCAACTTAGAAATTAATAATTATATTGCCACTGTTACGCTTAACCGCCCTGAAGCGATGAATGCGTTTAATTATGATATGTTAGTCAAGTTAGGGGAAGTAGCAGACGAATTAAGAACGAATAGTGATGTACGTGTTGTGGTAATTACTGCTGCAGGAGACAAAGCTTTTAGTGTTGGAGCAGACTTGAAAGAAAGAAGAACGTTAACAGAAGCACAAGTTCGCCGGAATGTATTTAAAATAGGTGATGTATTTAATAGAATTGCAACGCTTCCTCAACCGACAATTGCCGCTATTAATGGATATGCTTTTGGTGGAGGAATGGAACTACTACTAGCATGTGATTTCCGCATTGCTGCACATGATGTGAAAATGGGCTTAACAGAAACTAGCCTAGCTATCATTCCAGGTGCGGGTGGCACGCAACGCCTACCTCGCATCGTTGGAGAAGCGAAAGCGATGGAGCTTATTCTTACGGCAAGAAGATTTACTGCGAAAGAAGCATACGATTGGGGGCTAATTACAAGACTAGTAGAAGAGCCTTCCCTAGTTTTAATAGAAGCATATGAGTTTGCTGGAGAAATTTCTAAAAATGGCCCACTAGCGGTTCAACAAGCGAAGTTTGCGATAAGACAAGGGATGAGCGTTGACGTACAAACTGGTTTACAAATAGAAAGAAAAGCATATGAGGTCATTATCCCAACCGAAGACCGTGTAGAGGCACTTGTCGCTTTTCAAGAGAAAAGAGCGCCACAATTTAAAGGAAAATAGAAGAATACTAGTAAAAGAGAGCAAACCTGAATGAAAAACAGGTTTGCTCTTTTTACGGTTATCGAAATAATTTTATTTACATTCTTCCTATAACACTAGTATATTATTTATAAAACAAACACTAGTCAGGGGGAGTGTGAATGGCTACAACCGTTGTTTCACATCATGTCACGCCTTTTCGAAAAGGTGTTCAAGCAGGACTTGCCATTGCAATAGGGTACATTCCGATAGCCATTACATTTGGGCTTTTAGCAAAATCAGTTGGATTAACAGCAACAGAAACAGTGATGATGAGCTTATTCGTTTTTGCTGGTGCTGCACAATACATGTCATTAAACATGTTAGCGCTAGGGCTTGGCACGTTTGAAATTGTGTTAACAACATTTATTTTAAACATCCGCCATTTTTTAATGAGTACCACTCTAAACGAAAAAGTAGAAGAAGATTCCCTTTGGAAAAAAGCATTATATTCTTTTGGTATAACGGACGAAACATTTTCCGTCGCAGCTACAAAAGAAGGTACTATTCAAACAGGATACATGTTTGGTGTTATTACGGTTTCCTTTTCTAGTTGGGTAATTAGTTCAGGAGTGGGCCATGTAATAGGAAGTGGCTTACCGTCTACTTTACAAGAAAGTATGTCTATTGCTTTATATGCAATGTTTGTCGGACTGTTAGTACCTTCGTTAAAAAAACATCGTAAAATAGTCGTGTTAGCTGGGACGGCAGCGGTGTTAAATACTTTCTTTCTGCATATAGTACAATTACAACAAGGATGGGCTATTATTTGTGCAACGATTATAAGTGCGGTTGGAGTAGAGTTTCTCTTTCAACGTTTCCAAAAGGGGGCGATAGCAAATGAATAGCACAATTGTCATCTTAATAATTGGTATGGCAGTAGTAACATATTTGCCTAGACTTATACCATTTGTCATGTTCAAAGGAAAAGAATTGCCGCCATTTTTGCAAGCTGTTTTGAAGAATGTCCCTTATGCTATACTGGGAGCTTTAATTGTTCCGAGTGTTTTTTATATAAATGATGATATTATGTTTGGAATTATTGGCCTTGCAACTGCGTTTGTTGTGGCATACATAGGAGCTAATGTTATTTTCGTTGTTTTAAGTGCTATTGTTGCGCTAACTATCTATTCTTGGATATTAGGTTAAAAAAATGAGCCAAAACACATTAAGGCGCTTTGACTCATTTTTAAAAAGCTATTTGTTTGTATTAATTTCATAAGGCTCTTTTCTAAAAGATTGTTGATTTTGGATATATATTCTATCCGTTCCTTTTCGCTGCAGGAACCTGCTTTCCGCGGGGAGCGACGGGAGCCTCCTCGGCGGTAACCGCCTGTGGGGTCTCCCGCTTCGCTCTATGTCCCGCAGGAGTCAGGTTCCTTCCGCTCCAATCCACTCAAGGTTTTTAATTATTTGCATAACAACAAGCTTTGCAAAAATAGCCTTTTTATCAACTATTTATTTAGTAATTTTTGAATTCTATTAAATATCTTTTCTTTATCAAAACCGTTATCCCCCATACCATAAACAGCTACAACATTGTTTTGTTGATCAAGCAAGTAAGTGGACGAAGTGTGAGTAATCATTCCGTTTCCGGGATCTTGATAGTAGTAATCAAATGAACGGGTTAAAAGTTCGATCTCACTTGCTTCTGCACGAAGTACTTTCCAACCGTCGTTTGTATCAATATTAAATGTTTCTGAGTATTCCATTAAAACTTCTTTTGTATCTCTTCTAGGATCTATTGTAATAATTAAAAATTCTACTTCTTCATTTGTAATGCCAGACTCACGTAAATCAGCTTTTAAATCTTTCATGTGCAATGTAGTTGTTGGGCAAATATAAGGGCATTTTGTGTAAATAAATTCAATAAATCGCACCTTTTTAGGAGCGCTATCAAATGAAAAAGTATCACCATCAATAGACTCCAGGACAATATTCTCAGGAATCTCCATGGCACTCACTTTATGAACTGAAAAATAATATATCCCAAAACTAACACCTAACATAATAATAAATGCACTAAAAGCAATCCAATTTTTCATTATCTTTTCACCTCAATGTTAATATCATTTTGACGTTGTGTATATTTCTATAATATAGGAGACTAAAGATGTGTAATATAGGATTTATAAGAAAAGAATGAACATTGTATGAATGCCACGTTTAGCACTATAACTATAGTGAAAAAGGGGGAAGTTATTTGAAAAAGATAATAGTTTCCATTATTGGTGCTTACATCGTTTACGCAGTCGTAATGTACATTTATTTATCCTTACCAGGCGTAGGTGACTTACCAGAACATTTAATTGGTACAAGGGCAGATCCTGCCACATTTTTAACAACCGAGCAATTATTTATGTCACAAGAATATTCTAAAGTACGCAATTTTCTTTATTTCTTATCTGTGCCTTTTGAATGGATTGTCTACTTTATTTTACTAATTACTGGCGTTGGCCGATTATTTCAACATATGGCCGAAAAATCGACGAGACGTAATTGGATACAAGCGGGAATTTATGTTTTCTTTCTTTCACTCTTAGTAACACTTGTAAGTTTCCCTTTAAAGGTTGTCCGTTATTTTTTAGCAAAACAGTACAATATTTTGGTGCAATCCTTTCCACATTGGATGCGGGATCAATTTATAAGTTTTTTGGAAGGTTTTATTTTACTTTGGATTGTTGTTTTAGTCGTTTATTTTGTGATAAGAAAGTTTCGTACATATTGGTGGGTTATCACATGGTTACTGTTTATTCCGTTTATCTTTTTCTTTATGTATATTCAACCTATCTTTATAGATCCTTTATATAATGACTTTTACCCTCTACAAGATAAACAATTAGAAGCGGAAATTTTGAACCTTGCCGAGCAAGCGAACGTTCCAGCTGATAGAGTGTTTGAGGTAAATATGTCTGAGAAAACAAATGCAATAAATGCGTATGTAACAGGGGTGGGAGGTAACTCTAGGATTGTGTTATGGGACACGTTGTTGCAAAACTTAACGAAGGAAGAAATATTATTTATTATGGCACATGAAATTGGCCATTACGACATGAATCATGTAACGATAGGTGTTTTTGGATATGTTATTTTTTCACTACTTGCCTTCTTCCTTATCAATCTCGTTGTAACAATGGTAATTACAAAATGGGGTCTTTTAATTCATATTAAAGATAGAAGGGAATACGCATCTTTACCTCTGTTTATATTAGCTTTTTCTATACTACTGTTTGTCGTTAGTCCGATAACAAATTATATTTCAAGACATCAAGAACATACGGCAGATGTGTATGCTATTGAACTTACAAACAATACTGATGCAGCAATAGGTGCATTTCAAGAGCTAACAAAAGCTAGCTTGAGTGAAGTAAATCCGCCCCGCTTAATTAAGATATTTCGATATACGCATCCTCCAATGGCAGATCGTATTCATTACTTAGAAACATATAGAAGAGAAGAGTAGTAAAACAGAAAAAAGACCCAAGCCTGTAAATATGAATACAGGATTGGTCTTTTTTACGTACCTGGAATGATTGTAAATAGTTGAATTGAAATTAGTTGTTGGACCATTGGGTTAAAAAGTGATTATATTCTTTGGATAGGGAGAGAAATAGAGTACGATTATTGGAGTCTAATGCGGAATCAATTTTTGATTGAAGTTTATTTTTTCGATAAAGGAATAGGGATTCATCTAATATCATTTGTACGTAGACGTTCATCACATAGTTTTCGGGGGAACTCTTTTTTGCTTGTTGTTTTTTTAGTTTCATCAACTCTGTATAAGACTTTTCATTTTTCACAAGTCTTCACCTCTAATACCTTTTTCTTATTATATGGATTTAATTTTATAAAAACAACAATTTTTAAAATATTCTGATAAAAATATTTTGTTAGCCAATATCCAATCTCATTCGACAATAATTTCTTTTATTTCAAAAAATTCTAACAATATATGTACTTTTATAGCAAAATTTGCTATAATCCATCTTGAAATTACATAATTTTCAAATGGGAGGGGTTTAAATGTCGTATTTTCGTAAGTTTTCTGATTACAAAATTACTGCGCAAACAATGGCAATTTTTCCTTTCGTAGAAAAGGATACGATTATTTCACGTATATTAGAAGTTAATAGAGAATTGTTTGTTTCACTTACACCACAAGAACTATTAAATTCAGGTTGTTTGTTCTATGGTTCCAGTTATAGTGGAAGAAAAGAGGCTTCTAAATATATTGCAGCAATTCAATATAAAGTTCCTATTATAATGGATAGCTCAAAAGGAATGTATTTTTTCCCTACTACATCTCCATCTAAAGAAGAATGTATTTGGATTTCCGAACCGCATGTGTTGACCCAAGAAAAGCAATCACGGCTAGGGACATTAGTCACATTTGTAAACGGAATTAATGAAGTAGTACCTGTTTCCTTAAGTTCTTTTAAGAAACAAGTAGAAAAAACAGTCTACCTACGTTCTAAATATGAACAGAACATGAAAATGTTAAATGATACTACAAATAAACTAGTTAGCGAACCTGTTTGGTTATATGAGTTTAGTACACATAGTAGTAATAAAGATCGTATGATAAAAAAGAAATAATCCTTTTCTGAGTGCACAATTATATATTGTGTGCTCCTTTTGTTAAAGAAACTATTTTTAAAGATGAATAGCTTTTTCCTTCTTGAAAAACATATAAAGAAGGAGGTTGTTTATTTTGGAACTTTTGTTTGACTTGTTAAAGGTCTTATTTAGGATTTTTACTATTCTGCCATTAACTTTAATATTGGCACTATATATGGGAAAACGGTCAGTAGGAGAACTACCAGTTTTTGATTTTTTAGTTATTATTACGCTTGGTGCAGTTGTTGGAGCAGATATAGCCGACCCTAGTATTCATCACTTGCATACAGTCGGGGCTATTATTGCTATTGCAATCTTACAAAAGTTTATTGCTTGGTGGAAGATTAAAAGTCGTCGAGTTGGTAGGTTTTTAACTTTTGAGCCAACATTAGTAATTTATAACGGTCAATTTCATGTGGAAAACATGCGGAAAATTAGTTATTCTATCGATAACATTTTACAAATGTTAAGACAAAAAGAAGTGTTTCATGTATCAGACGTCCAATTCGCCTTTATTGAAGCAAATGGTGAACTGTCTGTAAAAGTAAAACTAGAAAAAGAACATGCAAGAATAGAGCATATTCAATTGAATCCAAAAAACACTGGAGTAGAAATTCCAGTCATCATTGACGGCAAGCTTTATGTGGAAGCTTTAGAATTCCAAGGATTGAACGAAGCATGGTTGCGTGAAGAGCTTTTAAAAAGGAAGATTGCTAAAATGTCTGATGTTTTTTATGCGGCGGTGAATGCCCAAAACAAGTTACACATCTCGTTAAAAGAGCAAACTCCGCCTAAGTCTGTTCCAATTTTTCATTAACCATATATCTGTTTGTAAATGCTTGAATCAACATATCGTTAACTTTGTTACGAATGCGAGGATTAAAATAATTATGATGTTCTTCGTAACCATTAAATAAAAAGGCGTACAAAGTAAATGATTCATCCTGGTTAAGTTTATGGAGTTTCATGTTCTGTTTTTGCATAGCGCTTTTTACGGTTTGAAGTTGTAACTGTATTCTTTTTAATAAAAGGTCTATTAGTTGAACGTATGGATCTTTTAATTTAATTTTACTATCTTTAATTGCTACCAAATCACGTTCAAGAATGATAATTAGTAAAGGTAAGTAAATAGCCTGTTCAAACAAGGCGATTTGTTCATTAGATAATCTTGTCATTGTTCACACACTCCTCTCAACTAAAGAACGTTTGTTCGTATGATTATTTTATACGAACTTCTTTTATTTATGCAACTATTTTTGAAAAAATATATAAAAGGATTTTTAATTCGTTTGTTGAACTAAATAACGTAACAAAGAAGAGGAGATGAGTTACATATGACGAGGAAACGTAAGGTTGTGTCTCAAGATTTGTTTCAATTAAAGTCAGTTATAGATCCGCAATGGCATACAAGTACAGAAAAATATGCTTATGTTCAAACACATATAAACGAAGAGGATAATAAATACATTTCGAACATATACGTAGGGGTGATAGGAGGAAAAGTTACTCCATACACATTTGGTGAATATCGTAATCACGCTCCAAGATGGTCGCCATGTGGGGAAAAATTAGCGTTTGTATCAACTCGAAACGACAAGTCACAAATCTACACACTAAATGTTAATGGTGGAGAAGCAGAACAGCTTACATACTGTCCAAATGGAGCATCAAATCCAGTGTGGTCACCATGTGGTAATCAATTGCTGTTTTCCACTTCGGTTACACCTGAAGATGACTTAACTGGAAAAGCAACAAAAAAAGAAGAAAAGAAAAAGCCAGAGCCATTAGTAGTGGATCGTTTAATATATAAATCGGATGCAAAAGGGTTCATTGATGAAAAAAATGATCACCTAGCCTTGATTAATTTACATACAAAAGAAGTTACTCTACTAACTGAGGGAAATCGTGACCACGGAAGTGCTGTTTTCTCACCTTATGGAAAACATGTAGCATATGTAACAAACCAAGAAGACGATCCAGATACATCTCTCGTAACAGACGTATTTATAATGAATATTTCAAGTAAAGAGACAAAGAAAATAACCAATAGTAACGGTTTTTTCTCTACTATTTCATGGTCTCCAAATGGAGAAAAGCTAGGGTTCTTAGGACACGAAAAAGAGTTCGATAGTGCAACCTTAACGAGAGTCTGGGTATATGATGTGAATGCAGAGAGCCTTCAATGTTTAAGTGGAAGTTTAGATATTGAAGTTGGAAATGTAGCAATTGGTGATCTTCATTCAGGTACAGTTAATCCAGGTCTTATATGGACAGAAGACAGTGAAGGATTTTATTTTTTAGTTAGTGATCAAGGTAGCACTGGCCTGTATTACGGTTCTCTTGATGGAGCTATGTATCCAATTGTTTTAGAACAAGAAAATATATACGGAATTACAATGAAAACTTCTAGTCATGAGGCAATCATAGCAACTAGTACACCTGTAAGCCCAGGCGAACTTTATCATTTAAATTTAGCTAGCCAAACGAGAACACAGTTAACGAACGTAAATGAAGAGTGGTTAAAAGAAGTAGAGATAAGTTCAGCCGAGTCATTTACATTTCATGCTCCTGACGGATGGGAAGTACAAGGTTGGATAATGAAGCCAGTCGGTTTTAAGGAAGGGGAAAAATATCCTTTAATATTAGAAATTCATGGTGGTCCGCATGCAATGTATGCCAACACTTATTTTCATGAGTTTCAAGTATTAACTTCACAGGGGTTCGCAGTATTATTCACGAACCCTCGTGGAAGTCATGGATATGGACAAACATTTGTAGACGCTGTAAGAGGAGATTATGGAGGGAAAGATTATTTAGATGTAATGAGTGCGGTTGATTACGCATTAGAAAACTTTGATTGGATTGATGAAAATAAGTTAGGTGTTACAGGAGGAAGTTACGGTGGGTTTATGACTAACTGGATTGTTGGTCATAGTGACCGTTTTAAAGCAGCTGTAACGCAAAGATCCATTTCAAACTGGATTAGTTTTTATGGAGTTAGTGACATTGGGTATTATTTCTCAGAATGGGAAGTTGGAGGAGATATGGGAGAGAAGATGGAAAAGCTTTGGAATCACTCCCCGTTAAAATACGTAAATAATATAAACACTCCATTATTAATTTTACATGGTGAGAGAGACTACAGATGTCCTATTGAACAAGCAGAACAACTGTTTATTACATTAAAAAGACAAGGGAAAACAACAAAATTTGTGCGCTTTCCAGGTGCAAACCATGAATTATCAAGAAGTGGTGACCCAGCACTCAGAATTCATCGCCTAGAATATATTAAAGACTGGTTTGTTTCATATTTATAAAATTAAGGTATAAAAGAAGTGACGCTTTACTTAGTAAAGCGCCACTTCTTTTTAGGTAAAATCTAAGATGTACTAATTATAATTTGTAAGATTGTTATTTTTATGTATCAATATTGTAAAATTATGACTTATTCTACTAAATATGATACTATTTCATATAAATAAGTCCGTTTCATAAAATATACTGATAAACGAATACATAATAGGAGATAAAGCCCTAAATGGAATATATTACTTTACTTAAAGAATGGCTTACACTTGAACATTTATTAGAAGTTCTACAAGAATATAAATCGTTTGGACCCATTCCAGGATTTTTACTTGTCATTTTGGAAGCTTTTTTACCGTTCTTACCTTTGATTGTAATCGTTTTGACAAATGCCGCTGCTTTTGGCTTATGGTATGGGTTTCTCATATCATGGAGCGGTTCTGTGGTTGGAGCTACTATTGTATTTCTATTAATAAGAAGACTACAAAATAAAAGTTGGATGCAGAAGTTTTTGAAGAGAGAAAATGTTCAAAAGACGATGAGTTGGGTGGAGCGACACGGTTTCGCACCAATATTTTTATTGTTTTGTTTCCCTTTTTCTCCATCATTCTTAATAAATGCAGTAGCTGCCTTATCAAAAATGAAGTTCCATTCGTTTTTACTTGCGCTAACAGCAGGGAAAATGGTCATGATATTCTCCATTAGTTATGTTGGCTATGATATTGTTTCTTTCATAAGTAAACCAACCAAAACAATAATCGTCATATGTGTCATGCTATTGTTGTGGTACATAGGAAAAAGAATAGAGAATCGATTACAAACAGTTGAAAATAACTGAGAATGTATTTATGAAGATAATTCCATTAACTTTCCTTCAAAAAAATGTAGTCAGATAATTGAGAAAATGGTACAGTAATAGTAATAAAGAACTAAACCTTGGGGGAGTGTCTAGGTGGAAGTAAAACATCAAAGAACTAGCCTATCTAGATGGAAAATGGTTTTTATTTGTTTACTAGTAATCATAACTTTTCGAGTAATTTTTATATCTAATTACATTGTAGAAGGTCATTCCATGAATCCTACATTAAGTGATGGGCATTATGTTAGCGTAAATACATTAATCTACACATTTCAAAAGCCAGAACGGTTTGATATTGTTGTTTTTCAACAAGGAATACAAAAGCTAACCTTCGTCAAAAGAGTAGTAGGACTTCCAGGTGAAAAGTTAGAATATAAAAATGATACTTTGTATATAAATGATGAGCCTGTTCATGAAAATTTTCTGAAAGATGTTAGTAAAAATGTTGTAATAGGTAATTTTACTGGTGATTTTTCATTAAAAGAATTAACAGGAAAAGAAAGAGTACCAAAAGGACATGTTTTTGTTGTAGGTGATAATCGTCTAGGAAGCTTTGACAGCAGACACTTTGGGTTTGTGAAAATTGAAGATTTAATAGGGAAAGCGAATATACGAACTTGGCGTTAACAATGATGAAAGAATAATGATGAAGATTTGTCTTCATGGTTATTCTTTTTCTTTTTGAATAATATCATGGTAAAATTAGTTAGAAGATTATGAATTATTTAGAGGTGAAGGGGGAAAAGTGATGCGTAATGTTGTAATTGTAGCTGCCAAAAGAACGCCAGTTGGGGCTTTCGGTGGCGCATTTCAAAGATTGCTACCAACCGATTTAGTAGTACCTGTTATGGAAGCTGTTATTCAAGAAAGTGGTTTGGATAAATCGGATATACAAGAGGTTATATTAGGGCAGTGTATTCAAAGAACAGATCAACCTAATACAGCTAGAACGGCAAGCTTACTAGCAGGGTTACCTCCTGAAACGACAGGTTTTACGATTCAACGCCAATGTGCATCAGGACTTCAAGCAATCCTTACTGGTGCGATGCAAATTCAAACAGGGCTAAATGATGTAGTAATTGCTGGTGGTGTGGAAGCGATGAGCACAAGCCCTTACATACTGAAAGAACAAAGATGGGGAGCAAGGCTACAACACTCGCAAATTTACGACAGCGTTTGGGAAGTATTAGAAGATCCAATTCATCACATTATGATGGGAGAAACTGCAGAAATACTAGCAGAAAAATATGAGATTACAAGAGAAGAACAAGACAATCTAGCACTTCTCGGTCATGAAAGGGCAATAGCTGCGCAAACTAAAGGATACTTTGATGAGCAAGTAGTTCCTATTACAATAAAAGAGAGAAAAGAAGAAAAGAAGATAACGTTAGATGAAGGACCTAAAAGCAATATTTCTCTAGAAAAATTACAATCATTGCGACCAGCTTTTCGAAAAGATGGAACAGTAACTGCTGGGAATGCTTCAAGTTTAAATGATGGAGCGGCCTGCGTTGTGTTAATGGCAGAAGAGGTGGCAAAAGAAAAAGGTATAAAGCCACTAGCTGTTATTAAAGGGTTCCATGTCTCTGGAGTAGATCCGAAAGAAATGGGAATTGGTCCAGTGCCGGCAATTCGCCAAACATTGCAAAAGACGAATAGCAATCTTGAAGATATTGATTTATTCGAAATAAACGAAGCATTTGCAGCCCAATACATCGCAGTAGAAAAAGAATTAAAACTTGATCGAAACAAAGTAAATGTCAATGGAAGCGGAATAAGCCTAGGCCACCCTGTAGGTTGCACAGGAACTAGAATAGTAGTTAGCCTAATTCATGAACTAAAAAGAAGACAACTAAAAAAAGGTATTGCATCCTTATGCGTCGGCGGAGGCATGGGTGCAGCATTATTATTAGAAATAAAATAGAAAAGTTTAGGGTTTTTGCGAATTGCTTTAGGTTGTTAGCAATTCGCTTTTTTATGCTTTGTTAAAGTTAATTTTGAATTCTCAGAAAATCAACAACGGTGTATAACAAGTCTTATTTTAGAGAGCTGAAAGTTGCACATTCACGATTAAAGGGGCTATTCTGTGATTAGAATAGAAAAATATAGTCACAATTGAATGGAGGAAACAAGTGTGTTCGACGCGCTTATTAAAAAACCAAAAGTAACATTAATCTTTTTAACGTTACTACTAGTAGTTGGTTTATTAACATATTTTCAACTTTCTAAACGAGAAGTTCCAGAAATCACTATCAATGTAGGAACGATTACAACAGTTTATCCTGGTGCTGAACCAGAAGTAGTGGAAAGTGACATCACCTTTCCTTTAGAAGATGTACTATTATCCATTGATGGAATACAATCCATTTCATCTGTTTCAGGTGTAGGAATATCTAATATTGTACTAGAATTACAAGATTCTGCTAATAGAAATGAAGTTTTCTCCTTCGTTCGCCAAGCAGTATCTGACGTAAGTAGAGCTTTTCCAGAAAATGCTTTTGAACCAGTAGTGAACTCAGATATTCAAATGGGTGTATTATCTTCCTATCATATTTTACATAATGATCGAACTAGGTTGTTACAATTAGACGATCAACTTCTTTCATGGGTAAAGGAACTTGAGAAAATTAATGGTGTTCGTAAAGTTTCTATTAAAGGACTTGAGACAGAAAGTTTCTTCTTAACGCTTGATTCAGAAAAAATGGCTGAAAATGAAGTGATTTTACCTGATGTCATACAAGCAATTCAAAATGAATTGGAAGTAACCCCATTAGGGCTCAAAGAAGTTAATAATAAAAATGTCCAACTTTCTATGGAACATATAAATAAATTAGATGAAGTAGAAAATGTTTTTGTTAAAAGGTTAGATACTGAAACAGACGTTTATATTCGTGATATCGCTACACTTAATTCAGTACAAACTGAACGAACAGACCTTGTATTATATAACGGAACTCCAGCCGTTACCGTAACCATTATGCAAGAAAAAGGTGTCGATATTCCGAGGTTACATCGTCAAGTAGATGATAAAGTACAACAACTATCTACAGCTCTACCGAGTGATGTAAATTTAGAAATGTACTATACACAAAATAATATTGTAGGAAAAATATTTAAAGATTTAGGAATTTCCTTTTTAATATCTATTTTTGCCGTAGTTATTATTACTTTCTTCGGATTAAATGCAATTTCTGCTTTGTTAGTTGCCATTTCGATTCCGGTTTCCATTGCACTTGGACTTATTCCATTGCCTTACACTGGAGTGGATTTAAATCAAATTTCTATTATCGGAATGATTATTGCGCTTGGGATATTAGTTGATGACGCTATTGTTGTAAATGATAATATTCAACGACGATATCAGTTAGGTGATAGCTCTTTACAAGGAGCACTTACTGGAACGAAAGAAGTACGTGTATCTATTATTACGTCTACTTTAGCGATTGTCTTTACGTTCTTACCATTAACATTTATTTCTGGAGCAAACGGTGCATTTATTTCCGCCTTACCTACCGTCTTAATCGCAACGATTATTGCGTCCACAATAGTAGCCTTAACGGTAGTTCCAATTTTCTTAACATGGCGTCATAGCCGATCTGTTAAGAAAAATAAAAAATTAAACGATGGTGTCCTTGGGAATCAATTTAGAAGAGTTAGTGAATGGTATAGTGATAAAGTCTTAACGAGAATTATTAAAAAACCATTATTAACCGGCTTTGCTGTCTTACTATTTTGTACAGCATCATACGCATTAGTTCCATTTATCCCAGTGGTATTTTTCCCGAGTGCTGACCGTGAAGAATTGACAGTATCGGTAACATATCCTGCTGGTACGACATTAACGCAAACAGAAACGAATTTACGCGAGATGGAAAGTTCTCTGCTTCAAGATGATGCAATCTATGAAACGACTATCTTTGCTGGAAAAGGTGAACCAGGAATCTTTGGAAGTGTTTTATCGAATGCAAGTGAAAATACAGGTCAAATAGTGGTTAGATTAGATAGAGACATTCAAAGTGCTGAAGCAACAATTGCAATCTGGCGAGATAAGTTAAGAGCAGAATTTCCAGAAGCAGTTATCATGCTCTCTACCATTGAAGCAGGTCCACCTGTTGGCGCACCAATTGCTTTAACTGTAAAGGGAGACAATATTGATCAACTTATTAATGTAGTAAATGAATTAAAAAAAGACATCTCCAAACTTGAAGGCAGTGGAGCTGTAATTGATGATGTTGGAAGTCCTTTACCTACAGTCGTATATGTACCTAATCGTGATATGTTACGACAACACGGTATTACTGTACAAGAGATTAGTAATCAAATTAGATTAGTAACAGAAGGTATTCCGATAGGTTCTTATAATACGAAAGAAACGGAAAGAGAGTTATTAACTATAATTCAAGATGGAGTTCTCGCTGGAAAATCCATTAATTTATCGACACTCGAACTTCCGAGTAAATCAGAACAAACGGAATTCGGTGCACCAGTATTGGTACCTTTAAATGAATTAGTAACAGCTGAAGAGGAAGAAAGACTACCGTTAATTCCGCATAAAGACGGGGAGAGAACGGTAACAGTTAGAGTATATCCAGGTGAAGAAAATAAACCAACATTAGAAACACAAGTAAACGACATCATTACAAACTATGTTTCAGATGAGATTTCCATTTCTGTTGGTGGAGAATCGTCGGCTAGAGCGGACTTTTTCATAGAAATTGGAAAGTTGTTTTTAATTGTAATATTCCTTATTTACATTCTAATGGTCGTTCAATTCAATTCCTTAAGAATTCCATTACTCATTATGAGTACAGTGTATTTAGCTGTTTCTGGTGCAGTAATTGGCTTATTCCTTACTCAGACTGGTTTAGGTTTTATGGCCATGATGGGAATTGTTTCATTAGCAGGTATTGTTGTTCGAAACGCTACTGTATTTATTGAATTCATGGAACAAAGGTTAAAGGAAGGTGCCACTTTATCAGAGGCTGTACTCGAGTCTGGTAAAGCGAGATTACGTCCGGTAGTCTTAACTGCCTTTACGTCTATTGCAGCGTTGTTACCAATAGCGTTCAGTGGAGATGTTTTATTTACTCCACTAGCAATTTCCATTATATCTGGAATATTCTTTTCTACATTCTTTACTTTATTATTCGTTCCAGCTTTCTATACAGTATTAAAACGAAACAAAGTTAAGGCTTTATAAATAACGAAAAAGCATGGGACTACATCTAAAGTGTATACCCCATGCTTTTTTTATTTAAATTCACTTTCTTCTCTTGATAAACTTCGACTCTACTAAGTGCAAAAATATTAACAACATACCATCCTATAAAAAATACAAGTAAAGCTGGAAAGGCAAATCGATCACTAATGATTGGTCCAATACTTGCACCAGTCAATAAGGTAAACGAATATAAAGAGATAGCAATCGCGCGTTTCGACTGAGCCATTAAACCGATGTAAGATATGATAGATGGAATTAATATCGACAGGCTTGCAACGAACAATATAGAAAAAATAGAAAATACCCATAACGAAGGTATTAAAAACATCATCAAGAAAGATAAGATAATTAATCCTATACAGACTATCATCGTTTCATTAATCCCTAGTTTCTTTGTAAAATAGCTTGTAAGTAAAGAAGAAAAAGTCCCAATCAATCCAATTGCATGTACGACATGTAAAAAATCACCAGTAAAGTGCGCATGTAAATGACGATAAAAACTATCAAAAAAAGCAACAAAAGAAAGCAGTAAGGAAAAAACAACAAAATAGCTTCTACGTAAATTACGATTTTTTAATAAGTCGTAAAAGGAACTAAATGGTAAGGGGTTTGTATTTCTATGTTTTGCAGAAGGGCTTAAAAAAACAATACATAAGACAAAAATGAGTAAGTAAAACAAGCTATAGGAAAAGTAGACACCTTGCCAACTCCAACTAGTTAAAATGGTATAGCTCAAAAGCGGACCTATCATTCCAGACATTAAAAAACCTGTGTTAATTAAAGAAATGACGATTGTTCGCATTCTTTCTTGATAATGGTCAAAGCAGTAAGCGAAGGCAACGGGAGCAAAAGATCCTAGTAAATAGCCTTGGAGAGATCTAAAGAAATAAAGGGTAGTTAAATTATTCGAGTATCCAACTAAAGCAGTAGCAAATGCAGCGCCTAAAATACCAAACATTAAGATGTTTTTACGTCCTAATCTTTCTGATAATGCACCAAAGCTCAATAACCCTATAGCATAGAAAAGAGTAAAAAAACTACTACCAATTACAACATCTGATACCGTAACGTTCCACTGTAAGGAAATGACAGTATATAATGGTAATAGTGTATAAATGTTACAAGCTACCAAAATCGCCATTAACACTAAAAGGATGCCAGACCCATAATAGCGTATAGATGAGAACATAAAACACCTCCCCATCTATAACGATATGCGCATCAAACAAAAAAGGTGCCTACATTCACTTTAACGTCACAATGCAAGTAACGGACGCCTATACCAAAACCAGCTTACCTTATAAATAAAAAATCGGTTATACTTTCATTAAAAGAGAAATGTAGGTTTTGGATTATTATGGTGTGTTAAGAATTGTTTAAACGATTTTTAGTTGATTTCAGCTGCAGGTGTGAGACTTCTCGAAAATGCTACTGCATTTTCTTCGTGCGATGTATCGCTCCGGAGCCTTCCTTGTCCTGCGGGAAAGCGCGTCAAGGGAGACCCCGCAGGCGCCAAATGCGCCGAGGAGTAGGTTTTTTCACGACAGTGAAAATAACCTTCCTTTTTACCGCCCGCGGAAAGGGAACACCTGCAGTTGAAATCAACAATTAGAACCGTATTTACCTTATATTAATTTAGAGGAGGGACTACATGTCGAAGGTGAAATTTATAATTGGTCGTACCGGAAGCGGCAAATCGACTTGGTGTCAAAATGAAGTAATTAAACAACTAGAACAAACTCCAGACGGATCACCAATTATCTACTTAGTACCAGAACAAATGACTTTCCAAACAGAATACGAACTAGTCCGCACTAATACATTAAACGGAATAATTCGCGCGCAAGTGTTTAGTTTTACGCGTTTAGCATGGAGAGTATTACAAGAAGTAGGTGGCATTAGTCGCTTCCATATAGACCAAACAGGAATACATATGATGCTTCGCAAAGTAATCGAGGAGCATAAACAGCAGTTCCATGTTTTTGGTAAATCTGCAGAGCAATTTGGATTTATTGAACAGATGGAAGGGATGATCACGGAATTCAAGCGATATTGCGTAACTCCAGAGCTTTTACAAGAAAAAATTCATCGAATGGAAACCGACGATATGATTGCTGACCACGAACGAATGTTAGCAAAAAAACTAACGGATATTTTGGTCGTTTATAGTCAATTGGATTCAATCTTACAAGGGAAATATGTAGATGGTGAGGATTACTTAACGTTATTAGCCGAAAAAATTCCTTATTCTAACTACCTAAAAGATGCAACAGTATATGTTGATGGATTCCATAGTTTTACACCTCAAGAATATGAAGTAATGAAAATGTTAATGAAGCAATGCAAATCCATTAACATCTCTTTAACACTAGATAAAGAATACAATGAAGAAGCTCCATACGATTTACATCTATTCAGAATGACTGGTGTGACGTATCAAAAGCTAAGAAACATGGCACTCGATGAAGGAATAAAGGTAGAGAAATCATTAATGCTAGAACCGTTCCAACGATTTACAAACGCCTTATCCTTACAACATTTAGAGCAATATTTTGATGTGAGACCAACTGTCGCTTATAGTGGCAAGTTAGAATTATCTATTTTTCAATCTGTCAACAGACGAGCTGAAGTCGAAGGAATTGCTAGAGAAATCGTTCAACTAGTTAGAGACAAAGGCAATCGTTATAAAGATATCGCGATCATTGTTAGAAATAGTAATGATTATAACGACTTATTGCACACCATCTTTACAGATTATGAGATCCCTCATTTTATGGATGCAAAAAAGACGATGCTTCATCATCCGTTGGTGGAACTAATTAGGTCAAGTTTAGAAACGATTACGCGTACCTGGCGATATGAATCAGTATTCCGCTGTATAAAAACAGACCTTTTGTTCCATCCAAAACAAAGACTTGATATTATGCGAGAAAAAACGGATAAACTTGAAAATTATGTTTTATCATACGGAATTCAAGGAAGTAAATGGACAAATGATAAGCCTTGGAAATATTTGCGCTATGCGAATATTGATACAGAAAGACCATATGTTCAAACAGATGCAGAGTTACGTTATGAAGAAGAGATAAATGAGTTGCGAGAATTAATTGTTCAGCCGATTTTAACTTTGCAAAAAAGATGGAAAAAAACAAAAACGGT
This sequence comes from Bacillus alkalisoli, assembly GCF_002797415.1. Classification (GTDB taxonomy): domain Bacteria; phylum Bacillota; class Bacilli; order Bacillales; family Bacillaceae_I; genus Bacillus_CD; species Bacillus_CD alkalisoli. Next base: position 2,961,855 of record NZ_KZ454944.1, on the reverse strand, counting down.
TGAAGGATATTGTAGAGCGTTATATCAATTTTTAGAAGAATTGAAAATCCCGCAAAAACTAGAAGCTCGCATGGAAAAAGCAGAAGCGGAAGGACAATTGCAAAAAGCGAAAGAACATGAACAAGTATGGAAAGCGGTCATTAACATGTTAGACCAGATGGTTGAATTAATCGGAGACCATGCTGTTTCTGTATCCATGTTTTCAAATATGATTGAAAGTGGATTAGAAAGTATGCAATTTAGTCTAGTTCCACCTGCAGCAGACCAAGTAATCATTGCAAATTTTGATTTATCCCGTTTATCAAACATTAAACATACATTCGTAATTGGCGTTAACGAAGGCGTAATTCCAGCAAAAGTGAAGGATGAAGGCTTTGTCTCGGAGGAAGACAGAGAATTTTTATCCTCCTATGGCTTAGAACTTGCTCCAGGTAGTTTAGAAAAGCTATTAGATGACCACTTTTTAGCGTATATTGCTTTTACAAGTGCAAAGGAAAGACTTCATATTACGTATCCATTAGCAGATGAAGAAGGGAAGACGATGTTAGCTTCTTCCTATATAAAAAGATTAAAAGAAATGTTTCCAGAGTTAAAGGAAAGGTTAATTTTAAACGAACCAACGGATTTACCAATAGAAGAACAATTAGGGTTTATCCACTCACCATCTACTACACTTTCTCATTTGGCAGTAGAACTGCAAGCATGGAAAAAACATTATCCAATCGAAGACATCTGGTGGGACGTTTACAATGAGTTTCTTGCTGTGCCAACATGGAAGCGTAAAGCAGATATTGCACTAAACAGTTTATTTTATCGTAATGAAGCTGCGAACCTTAAGGAAGAAGTTAGCCAACAATTATATGGTGATCACATTCAAGCGAGTGTGTCACGAATGGAGAAGTTCCAAGCTTGTCCATTTTCCCACTTTGCCTCACATGGCTTAAAGCTAAAGGAAAGAAAGACATATAAACTAGAGGCACCAGACATAGGTCAGCTTTTTCATGCAGCCTTAAAGCAAATTGCTGATTCACTGCGTAAGCAAGGATTAGATTGGAGAGCTTTATCAAAGTCCGAATGTGAAAGATATGCTTATGAAGCGGTAGAAATGTTAGCACCTAAGCTACAGGCAGAAATATTACTAAGTTCTAACCGTTATCACTATATAAAGCAAAAACTCCAAGCCATTGTCAGTCGAGCATCCTATATTTTAAGCGAACATGCGAAAGCAAGTAAATTTACTCCGATAGGGCTTGAACTTGGTTTTGGGCAAAAAGAAGAACTTCCACCAATAAGCTTTACACTTCCAAATGGTACAACGATGGAGCTGATAGGAAGAATTGACCGAGTGGACAAAGCGCAAGGTGATAACGGACTTTTATTAAGAATCGTTGACTATAAATCCAGTGATAAAGGATTAGACTTAACAGAAGTTTATTATGGATTAGCATTGCAAATGTTAACGTATTTGGATGTCGTCATAACGCACTCTGAAAAATGGTTAGGCGAAAAGGCAACTCCTGCCGGGGTTCTGTACTTCCATGTGCACAATCCGTTAATCAAGACAAAAGGAATGGTAGCCGAGGATATAATTGAGGACGAAATCTTTAAAAGTTTTAAAATGAAAGGACTAATGCTCGGAGACGAAGATATTGTTCGGCTAATGGACCAAACGTTAGAAACAGGGACCTCTAAAATTGTATCTGCAGGAATCAATAAAAAAGGCGGATTTAGTGCTAGTTCCTCCATAGCTTCAGAAGAAGAGTTTACTGCATTACGTGAACATGTAAGAAACTCCTATATGAATATAGGTACTAACATAACGAGTGGTGAAACTAGCATTACCCCGTATAAGTTGAAAAATAAAACACCTTGTACATTTTGTTCTTACAAATCGATATGTCAGTTTGATACATCGTTAGAAGAAAATGAATATAGAATGTTACAACCTTTAAAGAAGGAAGAACTTTTAGCAAATTTAAATAAAAACAAGGAAGGAGGAGAAGTAGAATGATAGAAATGTATCCAAAACCAAAGGATAGTCAATGGACAGATGAACAATGGACAGCGATCGTCTCCACTGGCCGAGATATTTTAGTTGCTGCGGCTGCAGGATCTGGAAAAACAGCTGTATTAGTAGAAAGAATGATTCATAAAATTGTAAATGAACATGTAGATGTCGACCGATTGCTAGTGGTTACCTTTACGAATGCGTCTGCGGCAGAAATGCGTCATCGTATTGGTGAGGCGCTAGAGAAAGAGCTACAAAAAAAGCCAGCTTCTCTGCATTTACGTAGGCAATTAAGTCTTTTAAACCGTGCGAACATTTCCACTATCCATTCATTTTGTTTAGAAGTTGTTCGAAAATATTATTATTTAATTAATATTGATCCGAGCTTTCGAATTGCTGATACGACAGAAACACAAATTATTCAAGAAGAAGTGTTAGATGCACTATTAGAAAGTGAATATGGACAAGAAGATAATGTTCGTTTTTTTGACTTAGTAGATCGCTTTACAAACGACCGATCGGATGCGGCATTACAAACAATCATTTTAAAGTTACATGATTTTTCTAGAGCGAATGCCAATCCAGATAGTTGGTTAGATGAATTAGTAAATCGTTATAAGCAAGGAGCAAACGTATCGATAGATAGACTGCCTTTTATCTCTATGTTAAAAGAAGACATTTCGTTGCAATTAGAAGGTGCGAAGGCTATGCTCCATAGCGCTATGGAAATTACGAAACTTCCAGGTGGACCATACCCTAGAGCTGTAAATGTTGAGGAAGATTTAGCACAAATATTTCGCTTGGAAGAAGCATTAAAACATTCATGGGAAGAAACGTATCATGCCATGCAGTCGATTGACTTTCCGCGAGCGAAAACCTGTAAGGGTGACGAGTTTGATAAAGAAATCGGAGAGCGATGGAATAAACTAAGAAATAAAGCAAAGAAGGTAGTAAATGACTTAAAGGACGAATTATTCACTCGTAAGACAGAATCATTTTTAAAAGATTTAGAAGAGCTAGCACCAGTTATGGAAACGTTAGTTCAAGTTGTACGTAAATATGGTCAGAGTTTTACGAAAATGAAACAAGAAAAAGGGCTCGTTGATTTCTCTGACTTGGAACATTTGTGCTTAGCCGTTTTAGGAGTGGAAAATGAAGACGGAACAATAATTCGTTCTGAAGCGGGAATACGTTATCAATCACTATTTAAAGAAGTGATGGTGGATGAATATCAAGATACGAATATGGTTCAAGAAACGATTCTAAAGCTTGTAACAAAAGATGAAGAACAGTCAGGAAACATGTTCATGGTAGGAGATGTAAAACAATCTATTTATCGATTTCGACTTGCAGAACCTTTCCTATTTTTAAGTAAATATAAACGATTTGCGAAAGATGCTGAACAGATGGGGCAAAGAATTGATCTTAACCGTAACTTCCGTTCTCGAAAAGAAGTACTAGATGCAACCAACTATATTTTCAAACAAGTAATGGGAGAAAAAGTTGGGGAAATCGACTATGACGATCAGGCTGAACTTAAATGGGGAGCTAAAGATTATCCAGAGCATAATCAGACATCTGCAGAACTTATTTTAATTAATAGAGAAAGTAATCAAGAAGCAGAGAGTGATGAGTTGGATGAACATGTTGCAGGTGAAGCTACTTTTGACAAAGTAGAATTAGAAACGGCACAAGTAGAAGCCAAATTTATTGCCAAAAGAATAAAAGAATTAGTTCAATCTAAATTTCAAATTTATGATAAACATTTAAAAGGTATGCGTGCAGTTACGTATCGAGATTTTGTCATATTGCTACGTTCGATGCCATGGGCACCTCAGTTTACGGAACAATTTAAACAAGAAGGTATACCACTATATGCAAACCTTAGTACGGGTTATTTTGAAGCAACTGAAGTCGCTGTGATGATTTCACTTTTAAAAATCATTGATAACCCATATCAAGATATACCGTTAGCTTCTGTGTTGCGCTCACCTATTGTTGGCTTAGATTCAAATGATTTAGCAAACATTCGAATTCAACAAAAAAGTGGCACTTATTTTGAAGCATTACGAAAGTTTTGTAGAGAAAGTGTTGAAACAGAAGGAGAAGAGGTAATACAACAAAAAGTAATCTTCTTTCTAGACATGTTACAAAAGTGGCGTTCGCAAGCGAGAGAAGGAGCACTTTCGGACTTAATATGGCAACTATACCGTGATACAAGTTTTTATGACTTTGTGGGTGGAATGCCAGGGGGTAAACAAAGACAGGCAAACTTACGTGCTCTATATGATAGGTCAAGGCAATACGAATCAACGTCATTTCGTGGATTATTTCGCTTTTTACGATTTATCGAGCGAATGCAAGATAGAGGAGAAGACCTTGGGGCAGCAAGAGCACTAGGGGAGCAAGAAGATGTTGTTCGTTTAATGACAATCCATTCGAGTAAAGGTTTAGAATTCCCGATAGTGTTTGTTGCTGGCCTTTCTAAACAATTCAACATGATGGATTTAAACAGTTCCTATTTACTTGATAAAGAGTTCGGGTTAGCGACTAAATTTGTCCATCCCAAACTACGAATCACGTATCCAACCATTTTACAATTAGCAATGAAACGAAAAGCAAGAGCTCAGCTTATTGCAGAAGAAATGCGTGTTTTATATGTAGCACTAACTCGTGCAAAAGAAAAACTATACCTATTAGGTACAGTTAAAGATGCAACAAAATCGCTCGCTGACTGGAATGAACATGTAAGTAATGAACAATGGCTTCTACCAGACTATGTAAGAGCAAATGCCAAAACGTATCTTGACTGGATAGGTCCTTCGTTAGTTAGACATAACGATACAGAGGTGTTGCGAACAGATTCTGTTTCAGCCATAGTACCTGAAGAAATAACGAAACATCCAGCGAAGTTAACTATATCCATTATTCCAGTTGCTGAATTTTTAGCTGAAATGGAAGAAGAAAAATTAGAAGAACAGGCTTTAACTGAAATAATAAAAAAACGAGAAGCAGTTCCTATAGAGTCAGATTGGAAAGATACAGTGAAAAAGCAATTACATTGGCAATATAATTACGCCACTGCCACATCGGTCCGTTCCAAACAATCCGTTTCAGAGCTAAAGAGGTTAAAAGAACCACAAGACCCTTATGCGGATATGCAATTAGTCTCAACGACGAAGAAATTTTTCTTGGATCGACCAAAGTTTGTTCAAAAGCAAAAATTGGCTCCAGCAGAAATTGGTACTGCCGTTCATGCTGCCATGCAACATATCGACTTCCAAACGGATTTGGTAACAATTTCTTCGGTTAGAGAGCAAATAAGTAAGATGGTTGCACGTGAGCTTATTACAGAAGAGCAAGCAAAAGTAGTGGACGTAGAATCAATCGTAACGTTTTTTGAAACGCCAATTGGAATGCGCCTAAGAAATGCGAAGAAAATTCAGCGTGAAGTGCCATTCAGTTTTGCTTTAGAAGCAGATGAGTTATATGGTAAAAGTGAGCTAGCAGGCGAGACGGTTTTACTTCAAGGTGTGATTGACTGTTTATTTGAAGATGAGCATGGTGTAGTATTACTTGATTATAAAACAGATACAATCACAGGTCGCATCAAGAAAGAAGAAGAAGAAATACAATCAATGCTTCGTAGTCGATACGAAAAGCAAATAGCCTATTACAGTAAAGCTGTCGAACAAATTTGGCATAAAACCGTCAATGAAAAATATTTATTTTTCTTTGATGGTAATCGGTTAATAAACATATAATTTATTTGTAATACAGAAATGCTCTTTTCTCAAAGTTTGTTGCTTTTAAATTTAATTTAAAATCGTTAGTGGATTGGAGCGGAAGGAACCTGACTCCTGCGGGAAGTAGAGCGAAGCGGGAGACCCCACAGGCGCATGCGCCGAGGAGGCTCCCGTCGCTCCCCGCGGAAAGCAGGTTCCTGCAGCGGAAAGGAACGGGCTGCATTAATATCCAAAACAACAATCATTTAGAAAAGAGAGCCTAAAGAAAAAAAGAATATGCTTAATGGAGCTTGGCTATATTAGCCAAGCTTTCCTTTACTACTTATCGGGGGAATGGTTTTGAATGAATGAATCTAGTGATAAGAAACAAAATCTCGAATCCGAAATAGAATTAAACGATAAAAACGACAAAGTAGCTAAGCTTAAATTAGAAGAAGAGAAATTAAAAGCTATTCTGAAAAAGGCTAGCGAGAAGCAAAAAGCCTTGAAAGAAGAGTGGAAAAATGTAAGTTTACAGGTGAAAAAAAAACAATTACTGAAGCAAGCCTATGACGCAAAGCTACAAATTGTTCAAAAAGAAGAGGCATTGAAACAAGTTGTGGATGAAGAAAATTCCCTATATATTAAAATCCAAAAAACAACGAATGAAATAAATAAACTTGAAAACAACCAAAGTAAGATGAAGGCGAAGTTCACATCTGTATGGGAAAGAACAGAATCCTATTTCCAATCCACAGCTAATTTAACTGCAAAGTTAGATTGGTTGTTGGCAAAGATAGATAGAGAAGAGGCCAACCTAAAAGAACAACTGGAGCAGGAGAGAGTTATACAACTTGCAATGGAATTATCAAAAAAATTAATACAAGGTAAAGCTTGTCCCGTATGTGGTTCCACTCAACATAAACCTGTGATAATGGAGAATGAGAAAAAAATAAGGCAAGAAGAGTTAGAGGAACTGGAGCAGTTAAGAAAACTAATTCAAAAAGAGTATCAACAGAACATAACAATTAAAGTGAAATTTGAGCGTTTAGCCTCTGAATTGTTTGAAATGTTACAAGATACAAATTTTCCTACTGTACTCCATGAAGATGAATCACTGTATCAATGGGAAAGAAGTTATCCAAAGGAAAAAAATAGCACGGCTTTTTTAAAAGCATTATTTAAGGAAGTGTCAAGTGAACAAAAAGCACTACGACAAGACGTTTTACAGATAACGAAAGAAAAAGAAGCCTTAGTGGCAAACTATAATTTGAGAGCAGTAAATAAAGATCACTTAGTGATATTATTAGATACGTACAATGTGGATTGGCAAAAGTGGAGTGATCGATTAATACAAGGGGAAAAAGAAATAGACTTATTAAAAGATCAATGGATGGATACATTTATAGATGTAGCGTATCAATCTTTAGAGAATGAAATAGTAACGATAAACAAATTACAGGAAGAGATGAATGCTTTACAACATAGACTCCTGAAAAGTGTAGAATTTATTGATAAAAAGAGAGAAGAATTATTGGAAATAACGCAAAAAATAAATAAAAGTTGAGCTGATAAACATGGCTAAGAAGAAATTTAATACTGGAACATGTGAATTATGTAGAAGAGAACATGTCGAAATAACCGTACATCACTTAACACCGAAAGAAATGGATGGAACCTTTTTACCTACTACAAATTTATGTATCCCATGTCATAAACAAATTCATGCGTTATATCCAAATGAGGAACTTGCAGTTAGGTTGAACACGATAGCATTGTTGAGGAAAGATGAAAAAATATCGAAGTTTTTAAGGTGGATTCGAAAGCAACCTTCCACCAAAATTCCTATAACAAGAAAATCAGCACAATTAAAAAAACGATAATAAAGCCAGCCTCATTCGACCTTAAGGCTGGCTTTATACGTTTATTTATTAGTTATTTGCCGAGATATTCTGATCGTTAACATCAGGATCAATGGTGTTTGTTGCACTTAGACCGTTATTTGTTACGATAAAATTCCCTGTATTAAAACATCCAGATCCGGCATTTGTTTTAGACGCACTTTTAGGCGAAAGATAAAATGAATCACCAAAATTTACGGCGCCACCACTAATACTATTGATAGCAACAGGACCGACTATTGCAGGCATACGAGTCATCCTTTATATATCATGATAAAATAGTATATGTTACAACAGTCTAGTTTGTTCATATCTGTGAGGAGTACCCGCTGTTGATTGGAGCGCAAATCTTCGCTTTCCGCGGGCGGGCCGGGAGCCTCCTCAGCGCATTCGCGCCTGCGGGGTCTCCCGCTTCCCGCTTCTCCCGCAGGACAAGGAAAGCTACGGAGCGATTCATCGCACGAAGAAAATGCGTATGCATTTTCGAGGAGTCTTCATTTGCGCTCCAATCAACAGCTAGAAAGGGCTAATTAATAATTTACTGATAAATATAATTTCATTTTAATGAAAATAAAACCTCGGACATTTTGTATATAATTATACTTATTGATTTGCTGCTATATTTTGGTCATTAACATCTGGGTCAATTGTATTTGTTGCGCTAAGACCGTTATTTGCTACGATGAAATTTCCTGTGTTAAAACCTCCAGAACCACTTTGTGTTTTACCTGTAGCCTTCGGGCTTAAGTAAAAGGAATCACCGAAGTTAACAGAGCCACCACCAACAGAATTAATTTGTACTGGGCCTACAATCGCTGGCATACGAGTCTTCCTTTCTCATTTTCATCATTCTTCATCTGCTTCTTTATCGTTACCATTTCCAAGTAATTGTCTTATATGCTTTATTCTAGCTTCTGCATTTGTCGTTTTATTTGAACCAATTTGAAAAACAGACGAAAAGGAAATACCACTTATATCTACCTTCTGTACATGTATGTTACGGTTATTATTGGTAACATTCAAGCAAACATTTTCGGTAATAACCGGTTTGGGAATTGGTCTAGTGAATAATGAATAAGCAAGAAAATTTCCTTCTCTTCCATAAAATCGAGGAAATTCCCTCTTAACAGCTAAAGCTTTCGAAAAAGCATTAATGTTAGCAGAATCTCCAATGGTAAAATGAGAACTAAATGATAAGGAGTGAACATTAACTTCTTCTACCTGGGAAACTCTCATATTTATACACCCTTTACTCTGCTGTTAACGGAACAAATGGACCGATGATAAGTGATTCTGGCGGAGTATCGAAAATGGAACTTAAACAAATATTTTGAGTGTCACCTATAAGAAAAATGGAAGAAGAAGATACCCCTGTAATTTCGATATGATTAACATGTAAACCGTTATTTACTACATGGAAATTCAAGATTTGCCACCACCTTTATTACTAGGTATTGTCTGGATAAAAGTCGAAAATGCTTTTGTCATATCTGTTTTTAATTGTTGTACAGTCATTTTACGAATTTCATCGTCACTTAAATTTTGTTTTATTGCTTCAGGTGTAATTTGATTTAAATATTGATTAATTCGTTTCGGTAATTGTGACTTTATATCTTGTATCATAAAATCGGAATAATGGACATCTAGTTGTCTTCCTTGATTAGCGGCCACTGTATTAATTGCATTTGAGGCGTCTTTTTCTAAATAGTTTCTTAAATCTTCTTCCACTAATTTAGCGACATTCTCACTGCGCTTTTGAACAGATACTTGCATGTTGTCTTGCGTCACGATGAAGTCCTCTATTTCTCCAGTTGAACCTGGAGTTAACCCGATATTTAACGTTCCTTCTAATGTTTCCACTTTTAGTTGGTCAAACTTATATTCAATCCGTTCAATATTCATCGTCGGTTTTTCTTTTAGTTGGATGATCTCTTGTTGCATTGTTTTTAAAAGTTTTTCGAGCGTCTGAATTTGTTTGTGTTGTTTTTCCACTATCTCTTGCATCTGTTTCATCTGTTGTTGAGATTCGTAAAAGTAAGGTTGTTGTTGATAATACATAATGATCACCCCGTTTGCGCACGTTTTTGTTAATACTTAATGTATGCACATATGACGAATGGGTGAATGCCTATTTCAGTTCACTAATTAGCAATACCACCTATTGGTACAAAAGAGCCTCCTTCATCAATATCTCCACTTCCTGTAGGAGCTGGCTCAACAAAACCTCCAGTATTGTATAAATTAGAGAGTGATTTGATAACACCAGCACTCCCAATTTGAAAAATAGAGGAGTTGGATACACCGCCAATTTTTATCTGATGTATCGTAATGTTTTGATGAATAAAAAAGTTTGTTGCCAATTTAATCGCCTCCTTTAAGAAGCAACAGATTACATGTTTAATGCAACCGGCTGATCGTTAACATCTTGATCATACGTATTTGTTTGGCTATTCGTATTGCTAACATTAATTTTATCTGCGGTATTAAAACTTCCTGCACCAGCGAAAGTTTTTGCAGAACTTATAGGCGCCATACTGAATACATCACCAATATGAAAAATAGCAGCATTACCGATGCTATTTACATTTACTGCTCCAACAATTGCGGGCATACTAAGAACTCCTTTAAAACTTTCTTATTGGTATACTATGATAAACGCCCTTGTTTGTGAAAAAATAGAAGACGATTATACCAATAAAGCGTTATAATAAATTGTTGGAAATAAAAGGAGGAGATGGGATGCAACCTATACAGGAAAAAGAAAGAATTGTAACGTTAGATATAATTAGAGGATTTGCTATTTTTGGAATACTTTTAGTAAATATGCTTGCTTTTTTTTCTCCGTTTATATACATAAATCCAAATGAATACTGGACGCATCAAACGGATATATGGGCATTAAGTTTTATTGATATTTTTGCACAAGCGAGCTTTTACACGTTGTTTTCTTTCTTGTTTGGTTATGGATTCATTATCTTTACAACTAGATTACAAGAAAAAGGACTGTCAGTAGGGAAATATTTTAGTCGGAGGCTATTTGTACTTTTAATCATTGGTTGTATCCATGCGTTTCTTATTTGGCACGGAGATATATTGATTCTTTATGCTTTAATTGGCTTTCTTTTAATTCCATTTTTGAAAGTATCTGTTAAAGGATTAACCTGGACAGCTGTATTACTATTAGTAATACCTAATGGATTACTTGCACTCTCTTATTATATTGCTGTTAAACTTGGAATGGGTTATGAGTTTTTTGATGAGATGAAGCCTATGGTTGAACAGTCCATAGAAGTATATAAGAATGGTTCTTACTTAGAAATTACGGCACAGCGTATACACGATTGGAGCTTTGTAAATATTAGTAACTTTATTTTTATTATCTTTACATTGTTACCAATGTTTTTACTTGGAGCAGCTGCGGCGAAGATTAAGCTAGTTGAAAAAGCAACAGAGCATTTAAAATTATTAAAAGGTTTATGGGTTACTACCCTTATCGGTACGTTGGTCTTTAAACTTTTACCGTATTATACGGATAAAAATCTCTTTACAGAGATTGTACAAGACTTTTTCGGCGGACCGTTTCACGCCATTTTTTACTTCACAACGATTACATTACTTGTGAAAATGAACGTTGCATACTCATTGCTAGCACCACTTCGCTATATCGGAAGAATGAGTTTGTCTAATTATTTATTACAATCCGTTGTTTGTACTTTTATCGCTTATGGCTATGGCTTAGGGTACTATGATGATTTATCAGTATCATTTAGAATATTTTTAGCTATTATTCTTTTTTCTGTACAAATAATGTTAAGTAAATGGTGGTTAAGTCGCTTCCAATATGGTCCTGCAGAATGGATATGGAGAATAGGAACATATGGTACAATGCAACCAATCAAAAAAGTTATGAAGGGATAACTTACATGAAAAGAGTTGTGATCATAGGTTCAGGTGGGGCAGGGAAATCGACACTTGCAAGAAAACTTGGTGAGGTTACGAATCTACCTGTCATACATTTAGATTCTGTATTTTGGAAACCAAATTGGACACCTACACCAAAAGAGGAATGGAAAGAAATTGTAGAACAGTTGATAATGAAAGACGAGTGGATAATTGACGGAAATTTTGGTTCCACTATGGATTTGCGTATTCAAAGAGCGGATACAATTATTCTATTAGACTTACACCCATTGATTTGTGTATATAGTGTAATTAAAAGAGTGCTGAAACATAGAAATAAAACACGACCAGATATGGGAGAAAATTGCCCGGAGAAAGCGGACTATGAATTTTTGCAATGGGTGTGGAACTTTCGTAAAAAGAGTTTACCTACAGTTTTACGTAAACTTGATAAAGCGGAAGGAAAGACAATCATTCGACTTAAATCAAGAAAAGAAATCGGTCAATTTATAAAAGAATTAGAATAAAGTGAAAAGGGGCTAATCAGAAGTACTTTCTGGATAGCCCCTTTGTTTGCTCTATTTAGCCAATTTATATGAATAAGAAAAAGAAGGTCTAGTCATCGTGAATTTTTTTCTATTATTGAGTTGTTTATTCAGTAATAGATCTAACTCTTGGCTACATTTTACTGTTTCTTTGGCTGTGTACCCGAACTGTGCTGCTATATGAAACATTTCTTGTCGTTTTAATTCGATTAGTAATGCTAACATGCCATCAATCTCCATCCCGTTGTGTATGAAAATCATTATGCCACGCTTTGGACAACTTTAAAACCACTTCGATAAAACAAGTCATAAAAAAACAAAATAATACAAGAGTATGGGTAGATTGTCGGATTTTGGAATAGATAATTTTGTAGGATTAATAATCTTCTCTATCCAAATATTCTGTGATACAGTGTTGATTTCCGCTGCAGGCACTCGCTTTCCACGGGTGGACTAGTGAGCCTCCTCAGAGCTAGCGCGCTTGCGGGGTCTCCCTTGTCGCACTTCTCCCGCAGGAGTCTCCTGCCTGCAGCGGAAATCAACAAGAGATGATAAAATAGCTCTAATTAAAAAACAGGAATAGATTATTTCATCCATTCCTGTTTTTTCTATACTATACAGATAACACTTTTTTCACTTTATCGATTGCCCAGTCTAGGTCTTCTTGAGAAATTACTAGAGGTGGAGCGAAACGAATAACTGTTTCGTGTGTTTCTTTACATAACAATCCTTCTTCTTTAAGACGTTCACAATAAGGACGAGCAGCTTCTGTTAATTCAACTCCGATAAAAAGCCCTCTACCGCGAATATCTTTAATAATCGGGTTGTCAATTTCTTTTAACTTGTCTTGCATATAATTACCTAGTTCAAAAGAACGTTCCACTAACTTTTCTTCCTCTAACACGTTAAGTGCTGCCATAGATACTGCACAAGCTAATGGGTTTCCTCCAAACGTAGAACCGTGAGAACCAGGGTTGAACACGCCTAGAATATCACTGTTAGCTGCTACACACGAGATAGGGAATACACCGCCTCCAAGTGCTTTACCTAAAATGTACATATCCGGTTCAACCTCTTCCCAATCACATGCGAAAAGTTTACCAGAACGACCTAAGCCTGCTTGAATCTCGTCAGCTACATAAATAACATTGTTTGCTTTACAAATGTCATACGCTTCTTTTAAGAAACCATCACGAGGAATGTTAATGCCAGCTTCCCCTTGAATTGGTTCAAAAATGAATGCAGCTGTATTTGGTGTGATGGCAGCTTTTAATGCTTCAGTGTCACCATATGGTATTACTTTAATACCAGGGAGCATTGGTCCAAAACCACGTTGGTATTCTTCGCTAGATGACATAGAAACAGCCGTCATTGTTCTACCGTGGAAGTTATCCTCACAAACAATAACTTCTGCTTGGTTAACTGGTACATTTTTTACATCGTATGCCCAGCGGCGAACAGCTTTCACTGCTGTTTCAACAGCCTCTGCACCAGTATTCATTGGTAGAACCATGTCTTTGTTCGTTAATTTAGCTACTTTTCCATACCAATCACCAAGTTGGTCATTATGAAATGCACGGGAAGTTAGGGTGATTTTATCTGCTTGGTCTTTAAGTGCTTGTATTATTTTTGGATGACGGTGTCCTTGGTTTACAGCAGAATACGCACTAAGCATATCCATGTACTTGTTTCCTTCAGGATCTTCTACCCAAACACCTTCCGCTTTTGAAATTACAATCGGTAGCGGATGATAGTTTTTTGCACCGAATTTTTCCGTTTGTTCAATAATTGCATGAGTTTTTGTTGTCATCATAGTCCCTCCAATTACGTTATGTAATGGCTTTCATTTCACATTATATCATTTACATCTTTTCTTTGCTTACTATTACTCATGAATAATATGGATAAGTTGTCCAAATTTTTGGGAGTTGATATAATAGTTTTTGAAAAATTTAAAGAGAGGACGATGCTGATGCCCATACCATACAAAGATCGAAGTGAACCTGCAGAACTAGTTATCTATCGTTTGTTAAATGAAAGAATGAATTTGATGGAAAAGGATAAAAAGAACTTTATTAATTTACAAAAAGGGTTTGAAGGTGAAAAGTTATTTGATCATTGGACAGAAGCTTTACAGAGCAACTGCCTTGTTATTAATGACTTACTCTTAAATTACAAAGGGAATACTTTTCAACTTGATTCCACACTTATTTTTCAAGATACTATTTATTTGTTTGAAGTCAAAAATTTTGAAGGGGACCATCTTTACGACTCCGGCTCCGAAAGATTATACCTATTACCTGACTCTGAAGTTAATAACCCTCTCATACAATTAAAAAGAAGTGAATCGTTATTTAGACAATTACTCCAATCACTAGGATATATTTTTTCTATTAAAGCATTTGTCGTTTTTATTAACCAAGATTTCACTATGTACAATACACCTCCTAAGACACCATTTATTTTCTCCTCCCAAATGAAAAGGTTCTTTAATAAGTTGAATGCTATCGGTATTCCAAAGTTGAACGAGAAGCATAAAAAGTTAGGCGACAAGCTTATTTCCTTGCATATGGATAATTTTCCATATAAAAAGATTCCTACTTACAATTTTCATCAGCTTGGCAAAGGGATTACGTGTGAAAACTGTCATTCTTTTAATCTTTGTATAGAGGGATATACAGTCGACTGTGAAGACTGTGGGTATAGGGGGAAATTTGCCGATGCGGTTTTGAGAAGTGTAAGGGAATTTAGAATTTTGTTTCCTGAGGAGAAAATTACTACTAATGTTATTTATGAGTGGTGTAATATGGTTGAGTCGAAAAAAAGGATAAGAACTGTTTTACAAAAAAAATACAAAAAAGTAGGAGTTAAGAATAATACTTATTATGTCTAATACTTCTTTTGGCATTACTAGTCATAAACTAATGTATTTATCTAGATAGAAATGATGAATTTGTCATGGGGAAAGTCGCCAAGGCCGATTAGGGTAGAAAAAAAGAGCAAACCGTTCATGAGAATAGTCGCCAAGGCCGATTAGGTTAGAAAAAAAGAGCAAACCGTTCATGGGGAAAGTCGCCAAGGCCAATTATGGTATAAAAAAAGAGTAAACCGTTCATGGGGAAAGTCGCCAAGGCCGAATAGGGTAGAAAAAAAGAGCAAACCGTTCATGGGGAAAGTCGCCAAGGCCGATCAGGGTAGAAAAAAAGAGCAAACCGTTCATGAGAACAGTCGCCAAGGCCGACTAGGGTAGAAAAAAAGAGCAAACCGTTCATGAGAACAGTCGCCAAGGCCGACTAGGGTAGAAAAAAAGAGCAAACCGTTCATGAGAAGAGTCGCCAAGGCCGATTAGGGTAGAAAAAAAGAGCAAACCGTTCATGCGGATAGTCGCCAAGGCCGAATAGGGTAGAAAAAAAGAGCAAACCGTTCATGAGAATAGTCGCCAAGGCCGATTAGGTTAGAAAAAAAGAGTAAACCGTTCATGGGGAAAGTCGCCAAGGCCAATTATGGTAGAAAAAAAGAGTAAACCGTTCATGGGGAAAGTCGCCAAGGCCGAATAGGGTAGAAAAAAAGAGCAAACCGTTCATGGGGAAAGTCGCCAAGGCCGATCAGGGTAGAAAAAAAGAGCAAACCGTTCATGGGGAGAGTCGCCAAGGCCGAACGGGGTAGAAGAAAAGAGCAAACCGTCCACGGGGAGAGTCGCCAAGGCCGAACGGGGTAGAAGAAAAGAGCAAACCGTCCACGGGGAGAGTCGCCAAGGCCGAACGGGGTAGAAGAAAAGAGCAAACCGTTGATGGGGAAAGGCGCCAAGGCCGATTAAGGTAGAAAAAAAGAGGAAACCGTTCATGGGGAAAGTCGCCAAGGCCGATTAGGGTAGAAAAAAAGAGTAAACCGTTCATGGGAATAGTCGCCAAGGCTGGTTTGGGAGAACAAAAGTAATTAACGTTCATAAATTGCCCTCCTTAATAACTTCTTATAATATACCTTTATCATCTACATTAACATTTCTTCTTTCCCCACAAACATGATATGATAGAAGTATTGAAAAAAGTGTTAACAAGGAGGAAAAACGTTAATGACACATGCACATATTACAGCATGGGCTGTAGCAATTATTTTATTTGTCGTTGTTCTTTTATTACAAAACGCTAACAAAGCAAAGGGTGTAAAAATTACGCAAATGGTTCTAAGACTTTTCTACGTCTTAATTGTTGTAACAGGAGCACAATTATTACATGTTGTAGGTACATACATAAATGGTACATACATTGTAAAATCCATCTTAGGGATCTTAGTTATCGGTGCGATGGAAATGGTTCTTGTGCGTAGAGGAAAAGGAAAACCAACTAGAGTTCCTTGGATTCTTTTTGCAATTACACTAGTAGTTGTTATTTACTTAGGCTTCTATTTACCTTACGGAACTAAACTGTGGTAAGTTAAATACCGATAAATTCCAACGCTATACCAAATAAAGAAAAAGTCACTTTCTCTTAGAAGGTGGCTTTTTTGATGCTACTTACTAACTCCGCATAAATTCCTCTTCCCACTCCGAAACTATAAAGTCACTATCTAACGGACTTTATTCTTTTAAGCATGATTCAAAGTTTTTATATAATTGAAATGGTTCTTATAGTAAAATGAAAGTAATATTTTGTCGAAAGAATAAGAAAAATTCCTTTTGTTATCTTCTAATTTGTAGGTGAATAGTCTGATGAAAATGTTGAATTTACTTTACACAGAGAAGAAAGAGCTATCTTCTTTTATATCGGAAAATAGTATAGACAATTGCCCCAATATTCTTGTGCAGATTTATTCAGGAATAGTAGATAGGGCACTTTTAAAAGAAGTAACAATGGTTCTAAAAGGATTGCTTCCGCAAGCTGTCGTAGTAGGTACGACAACGGATGGTGAACTCCTCGATGGTAAGGTACTAACAAATCAAGTAGTGATCTCCTTTTTATTACTCGAAAAATCATACATAAATGCTGGTATCCTTCAATATGATGACTTTCCTACATTAGTAGAAGTAGGGGAAGCTATTATGAATGAAGTTGCAACTGAAAAAACAAAGGCAATTTTATTATTCGCAAATGGTGTGCATTATGATATTGAATCTTTAATAAAAGGAGTTAATTTACATAACTCCTCCATAAAAGTGTTCGGTGGATTAGCAGGTGCGAATGGAGAATTTACTGATACGCACGTTTGGTTGAACAACCAATTTACTTCAAGCGGAGTTGCAGCTATTGGTCTAGATGGAGAAGATTTAGCAATACGTTCCTATTCCAATAATAGTTGGAGGAAAGTAGGAAGGCAGTTTCAAATTACAAGAAGTAATAACAATGAAATATATGAGATAAATGGAAAGAAAGCCGTAAGTATTTTAAAACAATATTTAGGAGAGTTATTTGTAACAGAATTACCTAGCAGTGGTACGCAATTTCCACTTTTGTTTGAACGAGATGGGGATACGATTAGGGCATTTTTAACGACGGTTTTACCTAACGGTGGTGTAAAAATCGATAGAAAAGTTGACTTAGGCGAACAATTTTATTTCGCTTATGCAGATGGCCAATCACTGTTAAACGCTAGCTCTAAAAATATAAATAAAATACAGCAACGCCATGTTGAATGTTTTCTTGTCTTTAATTGTATGGCAAGAAGAAGATACTTTTTGCCATATGTAGAAAAGGAAATGGCTACCATTCAACAAATAGCACCAACATCAGGTTTTTTCTCCTATGGAGAAATTGACACTCCTCGAAAAGAACAGACAGAATTCACCAGCTACTCTACTGTCGTTCTAGCTTGTTCTGAGTCCACTGAGGTCAATAACTATGAACGCATTAAATTAGACTTTAAAATACAAAATGAAACAAAAGCGACAATTGCGCTGACTAATTTAATAGATGCTTCTGCCAATGATATTGCCCAACTTAATACAGATATTGAATATTCGGAGCAAAAATATAAGTCTCTTTTTGAACATAACTCAGATATTATTTTTTCTACAGATATATCTGGAAGGTTTACAAGTGTAAACCCAACATTCACTAAGGTATTTGGTTACATGGAAGAAGAAGTACTAGGGAAAAGTGCTCTAAGATTTGTAGAAGAATCGGACGAAAAAAGAGTTAGGCGTCATTTTAGGCGAGCGATTGATGGGAAAGAGCAATTCTATGAAATTAATTTGCAATCTAAAAATGGAAAGATACAAACTTTCTTAATTAAAAATATTCCGATTATCGTTAACGGAGAAAATGTTGGGATTTTCGGGATAGGAAGAGATGTAACAGCGCAAAAAGACGCAGAAAAGAAAGTTGCTTATTTAGCTTATTTTGATGCAGAAACTTCGCTTCCTAATAGACAAAACTTTAATGAAAAGCTAGCAGAATACATTAAAGAGATTAAAATTCGAAAAAAGAAAACAAAAGTAGCAATTATGTTCATTGACCTTGACCGATTTAAAATCATTAACGATAGTGAAGGTCACTTTGTTGGGGATGAGTTGTTGAAAATTGTTGTGGAGCGTATTCATGATGAACTACCATCAAGAAGCTATTTAGGTCGTTTTGGTGGAGATAAGTTTACGCTGTTGCTTTCAAAAGTAAGCGGTGTGGATGAAGTTTTAGAAGTTGCTCAAGCAATACAAAGTACAATAGCTTCTCCGCTATTCTACAATCAAAAAGAATTCTATCTGACGGCAAGCATAGGAATTAGTATGTACCCAAATGATGGAGACGATGAACAAACATTATTAAAAAATGCAGATGCAGCAATGAATCAATCTAAACAGCTAGGTGGGAACAAAATTAAGTTTTATTCCACTGATATGAACGAGCAATCTTTGTTCAAAATTGAATTAGAAAGCTATTTACGGAAAGCTTTAGAGAAACAAGAATTTTTCTTATGCTACCAGCCTTTTATAGACTTATTAACTCAACAAGTTGTTGGAGCGGAAGCATTAATTCGTTGGGACCATCCTAAACTCGGATTAGTATCACCATTAGAGTTTATTCCGTTAGCAGAAGAGACGGGATTAATTATTCCAATCGGTGAATGGGTTTTAATAACAGCGTGTATAGAAGCAAAAAAATGGCAAGAACAAGGCTATGAAAAGTTTAGTATATCTGTTAATGTATCAGCTTCGCAGTTTCAACAACCAAATTTTGTCGAGATTGTAAAAAAAGCATTACAAATTAGTGGCTTATCACCATGTGCACTTAAATTAGAATTAACAGAAAGCGTTATGTTGCGAAATGCAACGTACAGCATTACGGTCATGAAGGAAATTCAAAAACTAGGTGTACAGCTATCAGTAGACGACTTCGGTACTGGTTATTCCTCATTAAGTTATTTAAAAGATTTGCCAATAAATAATTTGAAAATCGATCGTTCTTTTATTAAAAACTTAAGTATGACTTCAAAAGATGTGGCCATTGTTAATGCTATTATAACAATGGGAAAAGGTCTGAATTTGAATGTAGTAGCGGAAGGTTTAGAAACAGAAGACCAACTAGACTTACTAAAAGGTATGCAATGTGACATTGGACAAGGCTATTATTTTTCTAAACCGCTAATTAAAGAAGAATTTGAGAAGTTTATCTACAATAAATTAAAGAATAAATAAGGAAAAGACCGCCTTGAGAAAAGTTCAGGTGGTCTTTCTTATTCCGCCTTACGCTCCAAATTAGTAAATAACATCCGCTTCCCAGTTTGTAACGTATATTCAAATCGATCACTCATTTGCTTTCCACGAGTAAAGTGATGCTGCACGGAGCATATAATGGATTCATTATCATAAACAAGGAAGTTCACGCCACGTCTTGCCGTATCAGAGACTTCCTCCCCCATAAATTGCATCGTATTATGACAATAAATACAATCATACAATGAAATGTCCTTAGAATTTAATAATTTTGTAAACTGTAAAAATGACTCACCTGACAATTCTTCTAACATTTCTAAATAAGGATAAGGAAGTTTTTTTCTTACCCGAACAGCATCTCCGTTGTTTAATTCATATTGATGCAACGTGTGTAAAAACACATCACCTGATTCAAGTAACACACCAGGTACCCATTCATTAGACAAAAATATCTCAAGTCCATCTTCTATCAGTTCATTTAACATGAATGCTTCATCGTCCTCTGCGTCAAAAAAAATCCATTGGTCATTAATATTTTCTACCGTTCCATATGTATAGGAACGCTTTTGGGTAAATATAAAGGTTTTTCGTTCCTGTGCTTTCATTTTACTTTATCCTCCGATACTCCAAACTCCAAATGAAAAATCTGTTATTAACGTTTTTGACAAAAAGGAGCATCTTTAAACAAGTTGCATGTTTGTACATCTACTAAACAAAATCTTGTAACTGTTTCCAATGGTTCATCGTATTCTAAACTTCCGCATAGTATAAAACATCTGAATTATTGAAAACTGATACGACACGACACCATGAAGGAGTGAATTTACACTTATGTGTGGAATAACAGGATGGATTAACTATAATCGATCGTTACGTAATGAAAGTGAAACGATTGCAAAAATGACGAACACTCTTACGAAAAGAGGTCCTGATGATACAAATACTTGGATACATGACCATGTTGCTTTTGGTCATAAGCGATTAGTTGTTGTAGACCCAGAAGGCGGTAAACAACCGATGTCACGAACTAAAAATGAAAACGGTTATACGATTTGTTATAACGGTGAACTATACAATACAGAAGATATACGTAAAGAATTACTGAATAGAGGTTACTCCTTTGAAGGACATTCAGATACAGAAATCTTATTAACTTCCTATATAGAATGGAAAGAAGCATGCTTAGACCACCTGAATGGCATTTTTGCATTTGCCATCTGGGATGAATCAGAAGAAAAACTATTTATAGGTCGTGACCGACTTGGGGTCAAACCTTTATTTTTTTATGAGAAAAATGGCCAGTTGCTGTTTGGTTCAGAATTAAAAGCAATTTTAACTCACAGCGAAGTGAAGAGTGAAGTAAGTTACGACGGATTAGCGGAAATCTTCGGACTTGGACCGTCTCGCTCCCCTGGCCACGGACTTTTTCACGATGTAAAAGAATTAAGACCGGCCCACTTTTTAACGTTTTCTAAAAATGGATTAAAAATAAAACGATATTGGAACGTAAAAAGCATGCCACATACAGATTCATTAGATGAAACGGTCGAAAAGGTCCAATATTTATTTAAGGATGCGGTGATAAGACAACTCGTATCAGATGTACCGGTTTGTACATTATTATCTGGTGGGGTAGATTCAAGCGCCATAACAGCTATTGCAGCAACAGAGTTTAAAAAACAAGGAAAAGGTCCTCTTCATACGTATTCTATTGACTATGAGGATAATGATAAATACTTTAAGGGGAATGAATTTCAGCCTAATTCGGATGGAGCATTTATTAAAAAGATGACAGAAGCGTTTGGAACGAAACATCATAGCTCAGTTATTTCCCAACAGCAATTAGCAGATTTTCTTGAAGAAGCAGTATTAGTAAGAGATCAGCCTGGAATGGCAGATGTTGATTCTTCTCTTTTATGGTTTTGTCGTGAAATAAAAGAAAATTTTGTTGTTAGTTTATCAGGAGAATGTGCGGATGAAATTTTTGGCGGCTATCCTTGGTTTCATAGACCAGAAGATTTAGCTTCAAAAAACTTTCCGTGGATGCGCTCTACTGAAGCTAGGATGGAATTGTTAAGGCCAGAGTGGCGAAAGAAATTGAGACTTGATGAATATATCCATTCTAAGTTTGAAGAAACGATAAAGGAAACACCTAGACTAGAAGGAGAAAACCCTATAGAGGCAAAAAGAAGAGAACTTTTTTACTTGAATATGCTCTGGTTTATGACAACATTACTCGATCGGAAAGATCGCATGAGTATGGGGGCTAGCCTTGAAGTGCGTGTACCATTTGCAGATCATCGATTAGTAGAGTACGTGTGGAACGTTCCATGGGAAATGAAAATGTTAGAAAACAGGGAGAAAGGATTGTTAAGAAAGGCGCTGGAAGGGATTTTACCGAATGAAGTGTTGTACAGAAAGAAAAGTCCTTATCCGAAAACACACCACCCAGTTTATACAAAATTAGTTGGAGACTGGCTAACTACCATTCTAGAAGACAAAAACACACCACTTTATGAGTTTTTTGACAAGAAAAAATTGCATACGATTGTGGAATCTGGTGGCAACACCTTTAAAGAACCTTGGTTTGGTCAACTAATGACAGGCCCTCAACTCCTAGCCCACCTAGCCCAAATTCACGTATGGTTCACTCATTACGGAGTGACGATCAAAGAGTAAAAAGTTGCATCCTTCACTGATCAACAGCGGTCTTTAATAGAGCCTAAAATAGAAAAGCAGCCTTAAATTCAGGCTGTTTTTTTCAAAAAGAAAATTGTACAAGTCTAATAGAGCATAAATGATTGTCAATAAAGAACAGGGTGTGTATAATGATTGTATAATATTTGTTTAACTAAACTAAATCTTCAAAATAGATATTACATATCGAAATGAGGTGTTAAGGTGAAAAAGAAAATAATCGTAATAGGTGCAGGACCAGGTGGGCTTGCGGCTGCTATGCTGCTATCGGCTAACGGATATGACGTATCCCTATACGAAAAACAAGGTTATGTTGGAGGTCGCAACGGCTCGATACAGCTAGAAGAATTCACATTTGATATTGGACCGACTTTTCTTAGCATGCCCCACATTGCAGAAGAAATATTTGCAGAGTCTAATAGAAACTTACATGATTATATGAATCTACAAGAGTTAGATACAATGTATGAGCTTATTTTCCCTGGGAAAAATGTGAAGATGTCACGCGATCCAGAACAAATGCGAGAAACGATTGAAAAACATTTTCCAGGTAATGGAGAAGGGTATACGCGCTTTATGAAAGAAACGGAAAAAAAGATGGGCGCGTTAACTCCAATCTTACAAGGGAAAATGGATCGTTATATACATTACTTGCAAGGAAAAGTTATCAAAGCCCTACCGCATTTAAGCTTAGGAAAGAGTTTATATGACGTATTATCAGAGTATTTTACAGACGAAAGATTAAAACTAAGCTTTACCTTCCAATCTAAATATTTAGGTATGTCTCCTTGGGAATGTCCTGGCGCTTTCTCTATTCTTTCTTACATGGAACACGCATACGGAATCTACCATCCTATTGGTGGACTAAATCAATTACCGAAAAATATGGCCAAAGTTATTCAAGAGCATGGTGGGACCATTCATTTAAATGCCGGTGTTAAAAAACTTTGGTTAGACGGAAAAAAAGTGAAGGGTGTAGTTCTAGAAGATGACTCGAAAATCGCAGCAGATGAGGTTGTCATAAACGGTGATTTTGCTCACGTTATGACAAATCTAGTCGACGACGGCGTGTTAAAAAAATATAGTAAGCGAAAATTAGAAAAGAAAAAATACTCTTGTTCCACATTTATGATTTATGTCGGATTAAACAAAGTGTATGAAAACATGCCACACCATACGATTGTTTTTGCAGAAGATTATAAAATGAATGTAGAAGAAATTACGAAAACGAAAAAATTATCAGCAGATCCTTCTATTTATGTACAAAATGCAGCTGTGACTGATTCCACTTTAGCTCCAGAAGGAAAGTCTGGATTATATATACTAGCACCTGTCCCAAATAACTTTAGCAATATCGATTGGGAACAACATAAACAATCGTTTAGAAAACTAGTATTCGAAACGTTGGAAAAGAAAACAGGATATAAAGATATCGAAAAACATATAGAAGTGGAAAAAATAATAACTCCTAAAGATTGGGAAGAAGAAATCTATGTGTATAAAGGTGCAACATTTAACTTAGGACACCAGTTAACGCAAATGATGGTGCTACGTCCACATAATAGATTTGAAGAATTAGAGAATTGTTGGTTAGTAGGTGGAGGAACACACCCAGGTAGTGGATTACCTACTATATTAGAATCAGCTAGAATTACAACAAAACTATTACGAGAAAAATATGAAAATTGTAAAGTTACAAGCCATGTGCCAAAAGAGGTAGGGAAAGCGTTATGACGAAAACAGTAGTAATTGTTGGAGCTGGAATTGGTGGCATGATTTCTGCCTTGCTGTTAAGAAAAGAAGGTTTTGAAGTAACAATTTATGAGAAGGAAAGTAAGCTAGGTGGTCGATTAGCATTTGTTGAAAAAGATGAATACAAAATTGATAAAGGACCTACCATTGTTTTGTTACCAGAAATGCTTGTTTCTATCTTAAAGGAAGCAGGAGTAAAAGAGTCAGATTATGAACTAGTCGCGTTAGATACGATGTACTCCCTTCATTATCAGGATGGAACAACGTATACAAAATTTCGAAGTATGGTTAAACAAAAGGAAGAAATAGAAAAGAAATTTCCTGAAGATTTAAAAGGGTTTTCGAAGTACATGAATGATATGGAGAAAAGATTTGCAATTGGGAAAGAAGCTTTTTTAGAAAAATCATTTGTGAAAAAGAGTACGTTTTGGACAGCAAAGAATATTCAATCCCTACTTAAATTAAAAGCATATGAGACAACGAGAAAGAATGCGAATCGTTATTTTTCACATAAAAAACTACAAGAAGCCTACACATTACAAACCTTATATATAGGAGGAAATCCATACTCATCTCCTGCCATGTACAATCTAATTCCATTTAGTGAGCATGCACATGGAATCCATTATATAAAAGGTGGATATGCGAGTTTAGTTGAAGTTATACAAAAAAAGTTATTAAAAACAGGTGTGAAAATTCATTTTAATAGTAACGTTGATCGAATTATAACGGAAGACAATGAAGCCAAAGCGATTAAGGTAAATGGCAAAGTCAATAATTTTGATGCGGTTTTAGTAAATGGCGATTTCCCAAATATGTTACCACTTGTGAAACAGAAAAAGAAGTATGAACCTTCTTCTAGTTGCTTGTTGTTCTACTTCGGTTTAAATAAGAAGTATGACACGTCCAATGTCCATCAATTTTTTATGAGTAATGACTTTTCTAAGCATATGAAACAAGTATTTAAAGAGAAAGTAATTCCGACAGACCCATCTTTTTATACGTTCAATCCTTCGATTATAGATGATAGTTTAGCGCCATCCGGGAAGAGTGTTTTATATGTATTAGTTCCAGTCCCTTCTGGAGATCACATAGATTGGGAGAATGAGAAGGACTTTATTGAAAGGATGTTTCAGCAATTGGAACAAAGAGCATTTCCGAAATTAAGAGAGTCCGTAGAATGGATGGAAGTTCGTACACCAAAAGAGGCTATGGTGGAAGGGTTATTCCAAGGTGGAAGTTTCGGAATAGGTCCATCTATCCTGCAATCAGGTGTGTTTCGACCTCAAGTAAAACCTTTTAAGTTCAAGAATGTATATGCTGCAGGAGCTTCCATTCACCCTGGTGGAGGAATTCCAATTGTTATGCAAGGTGCGAAACTTGCAGTAGAAATTATAAAGGAAGACCTATTAAATCAGTCAAATAGTGAGGATGTGAGAGATAATGATGAGTTTAGCAAAAGCGTATCAGCATTGTGAATTAATCATTAAAGAACATTCGTTAACTTTTTACAGTGCCTTTATGCTATTACCGAAAGAAAAGAAAAATGCCGTTTGGGCTGTGTATGCATTTTGTAGAAGAGTAGACGACATAGTAGATGAAGGAGTAAACCCGAAAGAAGATTTAATGAATTTTAAAGAACAGTTTGACTTGTTTTTAACAGGTTTTCTACCTTCAAACGATCCAATGTGGTTAGCGTTACAGGATGTTTTCGATAAATACGAAATGGATGAACAGGCATTTTGGGATATGATCAAAGGGCAAGAAATGGATTTATATAAAAAAATGTATTACTCGGAAGAAGAAGTGCTTTTCTATTCTTATCATGTCGCAAGCACTGTTGGATTAATGTTACTTCCGATACTTGCTCCTGAAAATAGGGATAAATTACGTGAAGGGGCAATTGCTCTTGGAAAAGCAATGCAAATTACGAACATTTTACGTGATATTGGTGAGGATTTAGAAAGGGAAAGAATCTATATTCCTATTGACCTATTGCGTTCCGTTGGGTATTCGGAGGAACTGCTAAAGCATAGAATAGTAAATGCGAGTTTTATTCAAGCTTGGGAAGCGTTGGCGCAGATTGCGGAGAGCTATTACGAGCAATCGTTAGAAACACTTGATTTATACCCATTACATTCACGTACGTCAGTAAAAGGTGCCGCTTATTTATATCGAGCAATATTACCTTCAATTCGTAAGAAAGGGTACACAGTTTTTCATACGAAACACTATGTTACTAGTGAAGAAAAGCAACAAATTATCTCACAAATGTAAAAGGGTATGCACCGTAATTTGGCGCATACCTTCTTTCTTTTTAAACAAGTGATTGATTGGAGGGAATGCCTTCGCTTTCCGCGGGCAAAAAAGGAAGATTATTTTCACTGTCAAAAAAAACCTACTCCTCGGCGCAAGCGCCTGTGGGGTCTCCCGCTCCCCGCTTTTCCCGCAGGACAAGGAAGTCTACTGAAGCGATGCATCCTTCGTAAGAAAATGCGGTAGCATTTTCGAGGAGTCTCAGCCTTGCACGGAAATCAACAGATATTAGTATTAAATCTTCAATACTAAGCTTTAACATAGCTATTTTCTTACATAATTTGCAGCTATTAGGTTGGCTACGTTTAGGCCTGAAAGCGTGACCATGGGTGAGCCACCTCCTGGATTGGTGCTTCCACCGGCAAAGTATATGTTTTCGATATCTTTTGATTTGTTAGATGGCCGGAAGAAAGCATCCATTTTTTTGTTTGATGCAATGCCATAAAGGGCACCGCGATAAGCGCCGAAAGTGGTTTGGATATCATGTGGGCCAATTACTTTTTCTTTTACCACTTGGTTTGATAGGTGTAGACCTTTTTCATCTAGAATGGAATATATTTTATTTTTATATTGTTCATACATCTTATCGTCTCGAAGTTCACCAATTTTTGTAGCTGGGGCATTTGCTAAAATAAATAAATTATCTCCAACCAAGCTTTGGCTTTTGTCTGTTACAGAAGAATTACTAATATAGACGGTTGGCTCCGTTGGAAACTCTTTTTTACGGAATAACTCATTAAATTCTCTTTCGTAATCAGACGAAAAATAGACAGTGTGATGTAACAAGCTATCGTTTCTCGATTTTGTACCAGCTAACATAACAAAGGCAGAAATGGAAGGTTCATAGCTTTCTGCTTGCTTGTTTGTAAAATTGGGTCTGTCTACTTCTTGCACCAGCTCAGGGTAAGCATGAAGTAAATCTGCGTTCATGACAATTTCATCTGCTTCCAATACATTTCCGCCGTCCGTCTCTACGCTCACAGCCCTTTTGTTACGAACATGAACCTTTGTCGCTTTTTCATTAAAATGAAAGTTCACACCAAGCTTTTTAGCCACTTCATAAAAACCTTGAGCTATCTTTACATTTCCTCCACGAGTATAATAAACTCCTTGCGCCAATTCTAAATAGGCAATCAAGCTAAACGTGGCTGGAGTAATATATGGAGAAGATCCAATATATGTAGCATATCTATTTAAGACTTGTAGGATAAAAGGGTTTGAAAAGTATTGCTTGAAAAAAGAATCCATCGTTTGAAAAGGCTTTACTTTTAAAAATGCTAAGCCTAATTTTGGCGAGAAGAAGTCCTTTTTTGAAGTAAACGTTTTACGGAAAAAATAAGTTCTTCCTAACTCATATAAACCTGCAATATCTTTTAAGAAAAGGTCATAATTGACTGCACCTTTTGCGTCCATCTTTTCTAACTGTTCCATCATTAAGTCACGATTACTTGATAAATCAAAAATCTCGCCCTTATGAGAAATGTTTCGTGTGTGTGGCTCTAATTTCTGAAATGTAAAGTAATCATTGGGATTTTGTCCTGCTAGTTGCACGACTTCTTGAAAGATTTCGGGCATTGTGATCGTGTTCGGTCCAAAATCAAACGCATAATCTCCGAGTTTGACAGACATCAATTTTCCGCCAGCATGACTATTTTTTTCTATAACCGTTACATGAAACCCCTTTGTGGCAAGGGAGATAGCTGCAGAAAGACCACCTAAACCTGCTCCGATAATGACAACTTTGTTCATTTATAGGCACGTCCTTTCCACATGTAGTCTTGTTTTAAGATGCTTCTCCACATAGAAGCATGCATAATTAGTATGAAAGCTATTGCGCTAAAAGGCATCAGAATAAAAAGCCATTTTTTTTGAAGAGTTTGCCAGTCGATAAAAGCTTTTTGTAAAAAAATGAATAATATAGGTACTGTGTATAACCAGCCTTCATTAAATATGGCTATAGGAAACGGAAGGATATAGACAAAGGTGTAATAAACAGAAAGAAAGAATACCATTATTTTCGAACGTCCTATTCCGGTATAAATATTTTTTAGGAAGCCTTCCCATACTTCTTTATTTGTATCATACATATAACAAGTTATGAAAGATGTATTGTTTATTAATTTCACAAAATAGCCACTTTCTTTTACTTTTCTTGCAATATGAACATCTTCAACAAGTGAATTTTTTACAGAGCTATGTCCACCAATTTCGGTGTAACCATTAGCTTCAAACATCATAAATGCACCATGGGCAGCGGTTGCTTTTGGTTGAATTGTTAAATTTGCAATAAAAGCTGGTAAATGTGTCCATACGACAAAATGTTGCATTGGTACAAGTAGTTTACTTAGAAAACTAGTAACAGGGAAACGTGGAAATCCAGTTACTAGTTTAACATTATTGCTATGGAAATATGGTAGTGTCATCTCTATCGAAGAAGGATGTAAACGAACATCTGCATCAATAAATAATAAATACTTACCTTTTGCTTGTTTACTAAGTTGGTGACATGCATGGACTTTGCCAACCCAACCTTCTTGTAAAGGTACACCATCAAGTAGATGAAAGCGCTCGTCGTCGTCAATTGCTTTTATAGCGAGTGATCTTGTATTGTCAGTCGAACGATCATCGAGTAAGAACACCTCATAATTTTCATAGGAAAGTTTTTTTATATAATGAATAAGATTCGTGACATTTCTTTCTTCGTTTCTCATCGGAATTAATATGGATATTAACGGTTTATTTTGATCTGTTTTTAGAAGTTTATTAGGTTTTGCAAGAAAAAAGTTATTTACAATGGTGAAACAAAGGGAAAAAACGAGAAAACTTAAGATGATATATACGATAGAATCAAGCAACACCGATTTTTCCCTCCTTAAAGAATAGATTCATAAAGTTCATGCGTTTCGTTCATGACGTCACGTTTTAATTCGTCTAATAATTTTGTAAAAAGCAGCTCTAAATTTGTTGTCTTTGCATTAGGATTTTTTCCGTCTAATTGTTCGTACAATAGGGGTTCGCCAATATTAATATATATTTCTGGTTTCCTGACATGTCCAAAAGTGTAATAGATTGCGACCGGAATAATTGGTGTAGTCGGAATTTCCTTTACTATGTGCATTGTTCCGGCCTGAAATTGTAATGGTCTAATTTCTAAATGCTTTTCATCGCCTTGTGGAAAAATCCAAATGCTCTTACCGCTCTTTAATAAATTTCTTGCATATTTTAATGATAAAATTATATCTTTCGGATTTGATCGGTTGATGGAGAAGCCTCCGATTTTTCGGAAAAATGGATGTTCTTTCATACCGCTTTCCTGCATCATCGCATAACTATCGTGATTAGCAAATCTTTTGTTTAGGTGATAGATAACCAAACCGTCCCACCATGTACTGTGATTACAGATAAAAATGACAGGGGGCTCAAGTAACATCTCCTTATAAGTTTTTTTTACATAAATTCCACGAAAATGCAGTGATAGCAATCTTCTATTAAATGGATAAAAAATCATCTCAAACATTTTGCTTTTTTTAGCGGGTATCATGCTGTAAACTCCTTCTTGCATAAGCGAGTATTAGTAAAATCGTAGCAGGAATGGTAGTAACAACAACAGCTAGCCATAGCTTGGCACTTATTGCAATAATAATAAACATTAAAATCATGAGTCCATATAACGTAAACATGTTTTTCTCCCAATACAAATCAGTTGGAGAATGCCCTTTTGCAAAAAGCAGAAAAAGCATGAAAAAGAAAAACGATAAGCCATACCAACTAACAAAATTAAAGGTAGGAATATTATAGTAAAACCCATTGTCAACCCATATCCAGTAAGACTTTGCGACATAGGAAACTGGATCTATAATTAAGTCCATTACTACAGCTGCAAACGAACCAATTAAAGAGATTAGCCAAACGGACTTAGTTTTAACGATTCTTGTGGCAATAACGAGTGAAGTCGCGATCACCATCACCCATGCGAAGCCTATTGTTATTGGAACTCCAAATAGCTGTGGTCCAAAATCAGCATTATAATAATAGTTACCGAATAAAAAGCCGTATTTAACACCTATATGTTCTGCAATGATAGAAAAAAAGAATACAAAAAGAGAGAAGAGTAGTCCAATATATTTATAGTTTTTTATAAAGAAAATGAATCCGAGAATTCCAGCTGTCATTAAAAAAACAACATTTGCCCATTCCAGCCATGGTGGAAGTAAGTCAAAGGTCAATAAAATGACACCACAAACATACCAAATGATAAAAAAACGAAATATATACTTATCCCAGTTTTGTAACAATTACAAACACCTCCACGTACATTATAACTTTTTGTATAACTTTTGTATATTGTGTGTATAGTGTATGAAAACAAAGACCAGTCTTCTTATGAAAACTGGTCTTTAGACTTTATATTCTATTATATTTTTGTCGTACTAGCTTTAGTACTGATGTTGTTTAAGAAGCTTGCTTCGCTTCGTTTTGAACGAAAGATTTGTTAACCCAAACTCTAGACTTCCAGCGGAATAACATAATAATTCCACGTAGCCACTCATCAAGTATGAGTGCAATCCAAACACCTACTAATCCTAATCCAAAATGAACTCCAAGAATGTATGAAACAGTTACAGCTACACCCCACATCGATAAAATCCCCATATACACTGGGAACTTTACATCACCTGCTGCACGTAATGCGCTTATTACAACCAAGTTAAAAGAACGTCCTGGTTCTAAAATAATAGTTAACAAGATTAATGTGCCACCGAGCGCAATGATTTCTTCATTGTCAGTAAAAATAGATAATAACTGATCAGAGAAGATAGTTGCTACAATAGCTGTAACGAAACTAATAATAATGGCGAACTTTAAGCTTTTTAAGCATCGTTTGTAAGCTTCTTCAATTTTACCTGCTCCAATTTGTTGGCCAATTAAAATTTGACTACCTTGGCCAATCGCGATACCAAAAAGTAAAATGAACATCATAATATTTTGTGCATAAACTTTTGTCGTTAATGCTTGTGTTCCCATTGCGATAATGAAGAACGTTATAACAATCTGTGACGTGTTATACGATAAATGCTCACCAGCTGAAGGAATTCCAATCTTTAACAAATTCTTGATATGACTAGAAGGGAATGTAAATATTTTTGTAAATGGTAGCGGCTCTTCAATTCGTCTAAATAATAAGAAAGTGATTGCAATTAAACCTAATGCTCTAGAAACAACCGTTGAGATGGCAACTCCGTCGACACCTAATACAGGTATTCCAAACGGTCCGAAAATAAACAAGTAGTTTCCGATTACATTTAAAACGTTCATTCCAATCGTGACGTACATGGCATCACGAGTAAAACCGTAACTGCGAATCGTTGCTCCCATCGTCATAATGATCGCTTGAATAAATGAAAATGCACCTACTAGTTTTAAGTAAAAGTCAGCTTCTGAAAGAAGTTCAGGAGGCAAATTCATCATCAGTAACAACTTCGAACTTGTGAAGAAAATGATGAAACTAATTGCGATACTGAAAACTAAATTTGCTCCTAGACTTACAACTGTAATTTCTGAAGCAGAACGCCGGTCGTTTGCACCTATATATTGTGCAACGAGTATTGCTGTTCCAGTGGCAACGAAGCCGAACATTACTATTAACATATATAAAATTTGATTAGCCACCCCAACAGCAGCAACAGAATCATCTGAGTATTGACTTAACATTAATGTATCTGCGTTTCCCATTAGCATATGGAGAAATACTTCTATAAAAATTGGCCAAGTTAAGGCGAATAGTGTTAATTTTTTTGCATTTTTGTTTTGCATGGAGTCTTCCCCTTTGTTTTTCCCGACATAAAGCAATTTATAGTTTATACTGATTTACATATAATTTAAAGAGAAGAAAACGATACTAATTGGAAAAATCCGACCTGGAGTGAAGAGAATGACAATGATAGCGCTTAACATCCCACCGTTTCCTGTTTTTATTAAAGGTGGAGAATTTACCTTTTCAAAAGGGGAGAAACACTTTAAGAGGACGTATTCCGTGTTTGATATGTTATATGTGAAAAAAGGGACTTTATTTATGCAGGAAAATGATGTGAAGTTTGATATTAGAGAAGGGGAGTATTTAATTCTTTTACCAAATAGGGAGCATGTTGGTTATGAGAATTGTATAGAAAATACAACGTTTATTTGGTTACACTTTATGATCTTACATGATGAGTATGTAGTGGTACCTAATAAAAACATCGATTGGTCATTTGTTTATGAAAGAGAATCAACATTTACAGAACCAGCAGTTTACCGATTTCACATTCCACAACACGGTATCATTAATAGAAGAGAGTTGATGGAGCAAATGATTGAAAATATTATTGATATAGGCAGTGGACAAGTGCATGCTCCAGATGAGGCGTTAAAACAACAAATACTATTTGCTGATTTTTTTGTAGGATTACAAAAAGAAGCTTTCTCTATTCCGAGTGCAACGGAACAAGTTTGTGAACAAGCTATGAAATACATACAAGAAAACTATCAACAACCGGTGAAAATGAAAGATATTAGTGCATCATTGCTTTTTCATCCAGATTACATTACTAGGTGTATGCACAAAACAATTGGATTAACGCCTAATCAATACTTAACACATATTCGTTTCACACATGCAAAACAACTATTAGTTGATACAAATGAAAAGATTGCCTCGATAGCCAAACAAGTAGGAATAGAAGATGTTACGTACTTTTCGAAGGTGTTTAAAAAACAAGAAGGAATCACTCCAATGGAATACAGAAGAATCGTACATCGAAAATGAGAATATATAAGGCTGGAACAAAAAGTCGATGAATTCAAATACCTCCTATATTCATTTTCACAAAAGAAAAACACAAAAATGAACATGGAGAGGTCTCCCACATTCATTTTTACAAAAGAGAACCACAAAAATGAACATGGAGAGGTCTCCCATATTCATTTTCACAAAAGAAAAACACAAAAATGAACATGGAAAGGTCTCCCACATTCATTTTCTCCAAAGAAAAACACAAAAATGAACATGGAGAGGTTGATTAGAGCTCTCAAGTTCATTCTTACTAAGAAATAATTCCTTAATGAACTTGATTCTTGATAAGCTGTCTCAAGTACGTTTTCATTAAAACAATTCACAGTGAACTTAATAACGTTGATCAAGTTCAGTTTCATCAAATATTTATCCCAATACTGAAATTGATATTATTAAAATCTTGGATAACCTATTAAACATAATTAGAAGAGGCCCCCTAGAATAATCTTTTATTGAAGGGGGCTCTTCTATATTTTGTCCCAGTCTTATATTTTTAGACAACCATGCTGTTGATTTTCGCGCATGTTGTAGACTCCTGCGGGAGAAGCTGAGGAGGCTCCCGGCCCGCCCGCGGAAAGCGGAGACATGCGCGGGAATCAACAGCGGTTTTTAATAGAGCCAACAAATATTAATTGAGTGAGTTCCATAATGTACAATTACTAATCGAAAAACGAATATTAAACCTATTTTTTAATATAAATAACGTTTTATATCGAACGTTATTTAATTATAATAAACTTAACATTCGTTTTTCACTAAACGAACAGTAATTATGAAATTGATTCAATTTCATAGTATATAAATTAATACTATTTCACCTTTAGGATATGGAATCCATATGGAGGAATAGTGGCTTGTAGTTTTGTTGCTTCTAACGCCATTTCTTTTTGTTCCCATAGGTCGTGTATGACTTTTCCTTTGTAGCTTTCAGGTAGCGAAATTGTTAATTCTTTCTCACTATTGTTAATAAGGAAAGTAATCTTTTCATGTTCTGAAATTTTTTCATATATAACATGATTTGTTTCATTGTTACCTTCGACGAATCTAATTTCACCGTGATTGCCAAATGCTTTGTAAGTTTTACGTAAGTGAATTAATTTTTTCACAAAAGCAAACATATCTTTGTCTTGATCTTTTTCGTCCCAAACCATACATTTGCGACAACCGGGGTCTTGATCACCAGTCATGCTAAATTCGTCTCCGTAATAAATACAAGGGGTACCAATAAAAGATAATTGGAATAAGAATAGCAACTTTAACTTATTCTTATCATCTTCACAAATAGTAAGTATTCTTGGAGTATCGTGACTTCCAAGTAAGTTAAAGGCAACTTCATTCACAT
Source organism: Bacillus alkalisoli (assembly GCF_002797415.1). GTDB lineage: Bacteria > Bacillota > Bacilli > Bacillales > Bacillaceae_I > Bacillus_CD > Bacillus_CD alkalisoli. The sequence continues at coordinate 2,927,192 of NZ_KZ454944.1, read as the reverse complement.
TGTTAGGATAAGAATGAAGAACATTCGTGATGGAGTTTACAAAGTCTTCAGCTTTTGTTACACCTTTTGCAATATAATCTAACGTAGCGTTCGTAAACGGATAGTTCATTACAGCATCAAACTGATCACCTTGTAACCAAGGCATAGAGTCGTGCCAGATTTCACCTAAAATATATACGTCTTCTTTCACTTCAGAAACAGCTTGTCTAAATTCTCGCCAAAATTGATGATCAACTTCGTTTGCCACATCTAATCTCCAACCATCAATATTAAATTCACGAACCCAGTAGCGGCCAACTTCTAATAAATAATCTTTTACTTCTTTATTTTCCGTATTTAATTTTGGCATGCTTCCAACAAAGGCAAACGCATCAAAGTTTGGCTTTGGCTCTGTTACAACAGGGAATTCCCAAAGGTGGAACCAGTCTTTATACTTGGACTTTTCCCCATTCTTCAAAACATCTTGAAATTGTGGGAAGTAATAACCGCTATGGTTAAAAACAGCATCAAGCATTACTTTAATCCCGTTTTCATGGCAAACTTCCACTAATCGTTTGAATGTTTCCTTGTCACCGAACTGTGGATCAATTTCCATATAATCGATTGTGTCGTACTTATGGTTTGAATGTGCTTTAAAAATAGGAGTGAAGTAAATACCTGATACTCCTAAATCTACTAAGTGGTCTATATATTCGATAACTCCTTCGAAATCCCCACCGAAAAAGTTAGTTGGTGTCGGCGCTACACTTCCCCATGGTAATGTTCCTTCAGGATCTATTGCTGAATTACCATTAGCAAATCTCTCTGGAAAAATCTGATACCAAACAGTATCTTTCACCCATTCTGGTGCATGAAATACATCTGCTTTATTTAAGAATGGAAAACAAAAATAGTATCCACAGTCTTGTGGAGTTTCTTCATAAAAACCACGCTCAGTTAATGTTGATTGCTCATCTTTTGATGTAAGGTTAAAGCCGTAGCGCAATCTTTTGTATGTTGGAGCTACATCAGCAAACCAGTAATCAAATAATGTATCAGACCCTGTTTTCACCATTTCTTTTTCGTCGTATATCCATTTGCCATCTTCCCAAATATAAGGATCGCCATGAATAAGAGTCACTGTATCAACATCATTTTTCTTCGTTCGAATACGAATGTGTAAAGTTTTTTCATCATATGCATAAGCATAATTATTTTTCGGCCGATGGTAAATTGCTTCTTTTAACATAATTAATCAATCTCTCCTTAATGCAATCGATTGCATTTGTTTTTAACATAATAGTATTATTTTTCCTATGTTAGTTAATATGCTAGCATATTTAAGTGTCCTGCATGCAAATAAACAACATTCTTTATTAGGTTATTTGATTAGAAAATGAATGTCAACGGTAATGAAAGCGTTTAAAATATCTAAATAAACTTTATCATCTAATACGTTACGAAACTATGAATTTTTAAAAAAATATATCGAAACTATCAGTTTTTTTAAAAAAAGTAGTTGTCAAATAGGCGAATACCTGTATAATAAAGATTGTAGGTTGTGCAATCGTTTTCACTAGTATTCATAAAAAATGTAAGCGTTTTTCGAATTCGCTTTCATGAAAATGCAAACGGTTGTGCAAGATAAAAAAGATACTTTTTATAAGACGGAGGGGTCAAGAATGAAAAAGTTCCTAGCAATTATGATGATTGCCGTTTTAACACTTGGTGTTCTTGCTGCTTGTGGTCCACAACGTGATACTGCAAACAACAATAACACTCCTGGTGGCGGCGACGACGACACAGATGTAACTGAAGGTGTAGAAAAACCAGCTAGTTTATCCATTTGGGTAAATGATGCTGAAGCACAAAAAGAAGGATTAGACAAAATCTTTGCTGCTTATACTGAAGAAACTGGAATTGAAGTGAAAGTAACTCCAATTTCAATGTTAGAGCAAACAGATGCATTAGCATTAGACGGTCCAGCTGGTACTGGTCCAGATATTTTCTTCCAACCACATGACCGTATCGGTGATATCGTTATTCGTGGATTAGCAGATCCTATCGATTTAGGTTCTGACGTATCTCTTTACAGCGAAACTGCTATTAACGCAGTAACGTATGATGGAGAAGTATACGGTGTACCACAAGTAGTGGAAACTTATGGTTTATTCTATAACAAAGACTTAGTATCTGAAGAAGAAGTATCTACTATGGAAGGTTTACTAAAAGTAGCTGCAGATCAAACAGATATGAACGCTGACAAATACGGATTCTTAATGGAAGCAACAAACTTCTATTTCGTATATCCTTTCTTCGCTGGATTTGGCGGATATGTATTCAATAACGATGGTTCTGGTTTCGACGCTTCTGACGTTGGTTTAGCAAACGGCGGTGCTGTTGAAGGTGGTAATTTAATTCAATCTTGGTTCCAAGATGGTTACATTCCACGTGAAATTAACGGTGACATCATGAACGGATTCTTCCAAGACGGAAACGTTGCTGCAGTAATCACTGGTCCTTGGAATATTCCAGCATACCGTGATGCTTTAGGTGACAAATTAGGAACTGCTATTTTACCTAAGTTAGACAACGGTGACGTTCCTTCATCATTCGTTGGAGTTAAAACTTGGATGTTAAGTTCTTACTCTAAAAATCCTGAGTGGGCTACAGACTTAATGAAGTTCATGACTAACTTCGAAAACTCAATGACTTACTACGAGTACGCAGGTGAAATGCCAGCTAACCAAAAAGCATTAGAAGATGAGAAAATCTCTGGAGATGCTATCATTGGTGCTTTCGCTGAGCAAATTCAATACGGCCAACCAATGCCTAACATTCCTCAAATGTCCCAAGTTTGGGAGCCAATGGGTAATGCACTTCAATTTATCGCTGGTGGCGATGATGTAGAAGAAGTATTAGGTGAAGCTGTTGAAGATATCGAAGAGCGTATTCAAGCTAGCGGTGCTAACTAATAGCTTAAACTAATTAGAGTGGATAGAACGGGCAGCATGCTCTGTCTATCCACCTTTATTTCTTTATTAGGAGGATCAGCTATGTCTGAACAAAAAATGCGGGTACATAATCCGAAATTAGCAATGATCCTTTCCATTCTTTTTGCAGGATTAGGGCAACTATATAACCGCAGATATGTGAAAGGTATTGCATTTATCATTATTCAAGCCTCTTTTTTAATCACATTTTTTGATTTTTTAAATGTAGGCTATTGGGGACTTATTACACTAGGAGAAATACCAAGAGTTGACCACTCCATCTTTTTACTTATACAAGGACTAGTTTCCGTTGTTATTACAGTTTTTGCTGTAACCCTGTTCTATTTAAACATTGTTGACGCAAAAAACAATGCCATTGATATTAAGCTCGGTAAACCAAAACCGACTATGCGTCAATCACTGAAAGCATTTTATGACAATGGATTCCCATATTTCATGGTAATTCCAGGGCTTGTTATGTTAATTTTTATCGTAGTATTACCATTAATGTTTATGATTGCATTAGCATTTACTGACTATAACTTATATAACTCTCCACCACGTAACCTTTTAAGCTGGGTAGGTTTTGAGAACTTTGTAAATCTGGTATCGATTCCACTTTGGAGAAGAACGTTCATGAGCGTTTTTGCGTGGACGATTGTATGGACAGTTGTAGCAACAACGTTACAAATCGCGTTAGGGTTATTTTTAGCATTAATCGTTAACGACCCTCGTATAAAGTTCAAACGTTTCATTAGAACAATCTTAATCTTACCTTGGGCTGTGCCAGCGTTCGTTACAATCTTAATTTTCGCTGCAATGTTTAACGACCGTTTTGGTGCTATTAACCGAGAAGTATTAAGTACAGTTGGTTTATGGTTCCCATGGTTAACAGACCCATTCTATTCAAAAATAGCCATTATTATGATTCAAACTTGGTTAGGATTCCCATTCGTATTCGCACTATTTACAGGTATCCTACAAAGTATATCAAAAGACTGGTACGAAGCAGCGGATGTAGACGGAGGTTCCCGTTTCCAAAAATTCCGTTTCATTACTTTACCACACATACTTTATGCAACAGCACCGTTGTTAATCATGCAGTACGCTGGTAACTTCAATAACTTTAATATTATTTACTTATTCAACCAAGGGGGACCTGCTGTTCGTCAACAAAACGCAGGTGGTACCGATATCTTAATCTCTTGGGTTTATAAAATGACGTTCGAGACGCACAACTACAACATGGCAGCAGCAATTTCGATTATTCTAGGACTAATAGTCGCTGGATTTGCTTTCTTCCAATTCCGACGTACTCGTTCGTTTAAAGAGGAGGGCAATATTTAATGGACAGAAAACTTAAATCGAATATCGAAGTTTCGTTAATTTATTTATTCATCGGTTTTATGTTTATCATTATTGCATATCCTCTTCTTTGGACAATTGGATTATCATTAAATCCGGGACAAAGTTTATTTACAGCAAAAATGATCCCAGAAAACTGGTCTTTCGTACATTACAAATGGCTATTTACAGATCCTCAAAGTGATTATTTACTTTGGTACAAAAATAGTATTTATGTAGCAGTTGCAAACTCTGTATTTTCTGTAATTGTTACGGCATTCGTTGCTTATGCATTTTCTAGATACCGCTTTAAAGGAAGAACGTACGGACTATACGCGTTTTTACTTTTACAGATGTTCCCTGTACTAATGGGGATGGTAGCTTTATACATTCTTTTATTTATGGTTGGTTTAATCGATACTTTAGCAGGATTAACGTTAATCTATATTGGTGGACAAATACCGTTTAATGCATGGCTTGTTAAAGGTTACTTCGATACAATTCCAAAAGAATTAGACGAAGCAGCAAAAATGGATGGTGCCGGACACTTTGGTGTATTCTTTAAAATCATGCTTCCGTTAGCGAAGCCGATTTTAGCCGTAGTTGCCCTTTTCAACTTTATGGCGCCATTTACCGACTTCTTATTACCTCGAATTATTTTAAGAAGTCCTGAGAACTTTACATTAGCACTAGGGTTATTTAACTTCGTAAATGATCAGTTTGCAAATAACTTTACACGCTTTGCAGCTGGGTCGATTCTAATAGCAATTCCGATTGCATTAGTATTCTTATTCTTACAACGTTATTTAATTGCTGGATTAACTGCTGGTGGAACAAAAGGATAATAGTATATAATAGAATCGTTTGTTACTAATAACGGTTTAAAGGAGGGAAGCGGAATTGAAGAAACGAGTTTTAGGGCTCATTCTCGTTCCGTTTCTTCTTTTTTCAGCATTTTTTCCTGAGAGATTTGTAAATGCAGAAAAAGAAGAACACGCATGGCAAGATGAGATTATTTATTTTATTATGATTGACCGCTTTAACAATGGAGACATATCTAATGATCTTGATGTAGATCGAAATGATCCCAAGGCATATCAAGGTGGAGATTTCAGAGGAATTATTCAAAAGTTAGATTACATTGAGTCCATGGGATTTTCTGCAATTTGGTTAACGCCAATTGTGAAAAATGAACCAGGTGGCTACCATGGGTATTGGGCAGAAGACTTTTATGAAACAGAAGAGCACTTCGGTACGTTAGAAGAATTCAAAGAACTAGTAGAAGAAGCGCATAAACGTGATATAAAAGTAATCGTTGATATTGTGGTGAACCATACTGGATATCAACATCCGTGGCTTAATGACCAAGATAAAGAAGATTGGTTTAACCCTGATAAACGTATATTAAACTGGGATAACCAAGAACAAGTAGAAAGTGGCTGGATTTTTGGTTTACCTGACTTGAATCAAGATAATCCAGAAGTACGTGACTATTTAATAGACATGGCAAAATGGTGGATCGAAGAAACAAATATTGATGGTTACAGATTAGATACGGTTAAACACGTACCAAAATGGTTTTGGCAGGAGTTTTCTGAAGAGATGAAGTCTGTGAAAGAAGATTTCTTCTTAATTGGGGAAGTTTGGCATGACAATCCAGCAGTAATTGCTGCTTACGAAGATACTGGAATTGATTCGTTTGTTGATTTTCCTTTGTATAACATGCTTTCCCGTGTATTTGCTGCTCCAGATCGCCCTTTAGGAAGTTTACAAGCTATCTGGGACAATAATAACACTCACTTCACGAATCCACACGTTTTAGGAACTTTTATCGATAACCATGATGTGGAAAGATTTACTCGCCAAGCATTAAAAAATAATGAGCACCCAGTTTCTCGAGTTAAGCTAGCTCTTTCTTATCTATATACAGCACCTGGTATTCCAATTGTTTATTATGGTACAGAAATTGCTCTAGATGGTGGGGAAGACCCTGACAATAGAAGAGATATGAACTTTCGTGCAGACAAAGAGATTATTGAATATATTGGAAGGCTAGCTGAAATTAGAAAATCAAAACCATCTTTAACTCATGGATCATTTGAAATGATTTTTGAACAAGACGGTATGGCTTTAATTAAGCGTGAATATGAAGGAGAAACAACTATCGTTGCCTTAAATAACACTTCTGGAACCGTTACTGCTTCCATACCACTCGACGTAGTAGGAGAAGGCATGCAGTTAAGAGGTTATTTGCTCGATGAGTTAGTGCGTGAAACAGCTGGAGAATATCGAATTACGTTAGATAGAGAAACGGCTGAAATCTTTAGTGTTAAGGAAGATACTGGTTTAAATGTACCGTTCTTAACTGCGATGGGATTAATTTATGGTGGCTTTGTAGCATTTATCTTTTTTATGATTCGTAGAAAAAGAAAAGCAAGCTAACTTTGATGTAAGTGGACTTAGTTCACTTACATCATCACATGGTGCTTTTTTTAGGTAATGGCTTGTTTTTTGTCCAAATCTGTAAGCGGATTCAAAATTACCAACATCCTATAGGAATGTTACATTCCATTGAGTAAATAATATTTATATCAGTATTATTTGTTCATCAGGATTTACTTATGTTTGAATAGAAAAAATAAATCATTGGAACAGTGAAGGGGGAGAGGTGCAATGAGCGTAACAATTAAAGATGTAGCGAAAGCTGCTAATGTTGCACCTTCTACTGTTTCTCGTGTCATCGCAAATAATCCACGAATAAGTGAAAAAACAAAAAAGCGAGTACGAGAAGCAATGGAAGAATTGGGGTATCACCCAAACTTTATCGCAAGAAGTTTAGCTAATCAATCGACGAAGGTAATCGGCCTAGTTATGCCGGCTTCTGCAGATAAAACATTACAAAATCCATTCTTCCCAGAAGTCCTTAGGGGAATAAGTACAGCAGCCCATGATAAACAATACGCACTTCAAATGTCTACTGGGGTATCAGAAGAAGAAATTTTAGAAGGTGTTATTCAAATGGTGCAAGGACGTAGGGTAGATGGCATCATCATGCTTTATTCTCGAGTAGAAGATAAGGTAATTAAATATCTGCAAAATAGTAAATTTCCTTTCGTCGTTATAGGTAAACCTTTTACGCAAGTAGAAGAAATTACCCATGTAGACAATGACAACTTCCGTGGAGCAAAAGAGGCAACAGAGCATCTTATCAAACTTGGACATGATCGTATTGCTTTTGTTGGTGGTAGTTTAAATTTAGTCGTAACCATTGATCGTTTGTTAGGTTATGAAAAAGCGTTAAGAAATGCAGGTATTCCGCATCGTGATGATTATGTTATTCACGAAGAATTTTTAAAAGAAGGCGGGCAAGAAGCGACTTCAGAACTTCTGTCCTTAGAGCAACCACCTACCGCCTTAGTAGTTGCTGATGATCTTATGGCACTTGGAATATTAAACAAATTGCATGATCTAAATATTTCTGTGCCTGAACAATTATCCATTGTGAGCTTTAATAATGTGTTGTTAGCAGAAGTTGCGCGACCACCGTTGACATCCGTCGATATTAATATCTTCCAGCTTGGTTTCCAAGCAACGAAAACACTAATTCAAAAAATGGAAGATCCAACTGAACCGACTAAACGTATTATCATTCCACACAAAATGGTCGTACGACAAACATGTCAGCAATATAAAACAGTATCAACTATGATAGAAAGCTAGTCTAATAGGGACTGGCTTTTTTGTATTGGTTAAAAATGAAATAATGATTCTGGGACAAAATTGATGAATTAACTTCCTCTCACGTTCATATTAACCATAGAAAAATTTAAAAGTGAACATGAAGAGGTCTTTCACAATCATTTTTGGCAATTAAAAACGCAAAAATGACAATGGGGAGGTATCCCGTAATCATTTTCGGCAATTAAAAACACAAAAATGACGATGGAGTGGTATCCCACAATCATTTTCGGCAAAGAAAAATCCGAAAATGATGATGGAGAGGTATCCCGCAATCATTTTCGGCAATTAAAAACGTAAAAATGACGATGGAGAGGTGTCTCACAATCATTTTCGGCAATTAAAAACGCAAAAATGACGATGACGATGGGGAGGTATCCCGCAATCATTTTTGGCAAAGAAAAATCCGAAAATGATGATGGAGAGGTGTCTCACAATCATTTTCGGCAATTAAAAACGCAAAAATGACGATGGGGCGGTATCCCGCAATCATTTTTGGCAAAGAAAAATCCGAAAATGATGATGAAGAGGTGTCTCACAATCATTTTCGGCAATTAAAAACGCAAAAATGACGATGGGGCGGTATCCCGCAATCATTTTTGACAAAAAAACCCCGAAATTGATGATGGAGAAGTGTCTCACAATCATTTTCGTTGTCCCGTCTGTAGTTTTATCCCACCCTTGGTACTAATACTAAATAATTAAATATTACCCATTTACTACTTTCCCACCATTGATATGTATCATTTGTCCAGTCATATAAGATGCATCATCACTTGCTAAGAATACATAACTTGGGGCAACTTCTTCTGGTTGACCAGGTCGTTGCATCGGAGTATTGGCACCAAACTCCGCTACTTTATCTGCTGAAAAAGTAGACGGAATCAATGGTGTCCAAATTGGCCCCGGTGCAACACCGTTAACTCGAATACCTTGGCCAACTAGCTGTAACGCTAACGAGCGAGTAAACGTAACGATGGCACCTTTTGTTGCTGAATAATCAAGTAATGTTTCATTCCCAGCATAAGCTGTCACAGATGCGGTATTAATAATGGAGCTACCAGCACCTAAGAATGGCAATGCTGCTTTTGTTAAATAAAAAAAGGAAAATACATTTGTTCGGAACGTTTTCTCTAACTGACTACTGCTAATATATTCAATACTATTTTGTGGATGTTGTTCTGCAGCATTATTAACTAAAATATCAAGCTTAGAGAATGTTTGAATCGTCTCATCGATTATTTGTTTACAAAAAGATTCGTCTCCTATATCACCTGCCATCAATAGGCATTTACCGCCTTGTACCTCTACTAATCTCTTTGTTTCCTCAGCATCACTATGCTCGTCCAAATAAACAATGACAACATCTGCACCTTCTTTTGCATACAAAATAGAAACAGATCGTCCAATTCCACTATCTCCACCTGTAATGATAGCTACTTTTCCATCAAGTTTACCGCTTCCTTTATAACTACTATCATCCGACACTGGCTTCGGTGTCATTTCAGATTCAATTCCTGGTTGCCTATTTTGATGTTGTGGCGGTAACGTTTTTTTATTTTCAGATTGATTACTCATTACACTAGCACCTCCAAATTTCTATCATATTATTGGAAAAAAGAGTATAATTTATTCTAATTATTAATAAACTCTTACCCGTTTGAATACTCGTTAAACTTTTAAGAAGGTGGAGACTATGAGTAAAATAGATATTAGAACAATAAAAGTAGAAGATGCTCCAAGACTATTGCATCATATGAAAATTGTTTTATCAGAGGGGAAAAACTTGCTGATATCACCAAAAGAATTCCACATGACTACAGTAGATGAAGAAATCTGGATAAAGAGTAATATAGAGAAAAATAACTTTACCATTGTTGCTGAAAAAGATGGTGAAATTGTTGGTTTGTTAAACGCAAACAGAGGGACAAAGGTGAGAGTAGAACATTTATGCTCATTTGGAATTAGTATTCAAGAGAAATATTGCAATCAAGGTATTGGATCAAAAATGATAACTAGATTACTAGAATGGGCCAAACAAGATGAGAAAATCGAAAAAGTCTATTTAGAAGTTTTTGCAGAAAATGAAAGAGCCATTCACGTCTACGAAAAATTTGGCTTCAAAAAAGAAGGCATAAAAGAGAAACATATTAAATTTGAAGATGGCTCATATGCCGATGAATACTTAATGGGACAATTCATTTAGAACAGAAAAATAAGATAGGAGAGGATGACCATGTGTGGGATTATTAACTAAATTTAATGAAAGAGATAAAAAACTACCAACCGAAAGAAAGAAATTAATGGATGCAATTGAAACGGATGTAAAAAACGATCCAAATATCATAGCAGCATTTTATGGAGGCTCCATTGCAAAAGGAAATGAGGATAATTATTCGGATATTGATCTACGAATAATTGTTAAGGAACATAAATTTGAACACTACAAATTGAACAAAAAAGAGCGTGCAAAAAAATGGGGAGATGTACTTTTTTATGAAGATTTTTCATGGGCATCGTACAGTATTTCACATTATAATAATTTCATAAAAGTAGATACCTTTTATTATAAGGAAAAAGATTTACATGCCTCTCTCTATTTAAAGGAAATGAATGTAATACATGATCCGAGTGGCCTATTAAAAAATGTACTAAAAGACTCTAAGTCTTTACGTTTTCCATATTCACAAGAGGAACTTGATGTGTGGAGAGGAAAGGTGTTTGCTTATCTTCATGAGACGTATAGAAGAGTTAGGAGAAAAGAGTATAATTATGCTTTTTCCATGCTAGAAAGTCTACGATTTTCCGTAGTTACCGGTTGGTATACGGAGATAGAAATTCCTGCAAATAATTTTGGTGATTGGTCAAAAGTAGAGGGAGAAAGAAGTCCGCTTACAGAAGAACAATTAGCACTTCTAGCTAGTTGGGATAATCCAGATCGAAATGAAAGAGATATTTTAAATGTGGCCAAAGCTATATTTAAAGAGTTCAAGGTCGTTCATAAAAATTTGTGTAAAAAGTACAATTTAAACGAAGAAGAAGAAATCATTATAGAAGTTGAAAAATTAGTTTTCTAAATGAAACAAGCTTGACGGTATTTAATACCTTCAAGCTAGTGAATTATTATCGATAATTCGTAAACTGTAACTCGATATCTAGACTTGCTTCACGTAGAGCAGCGATGACAGATTGTAAGTCATCTCTGTTTTTGCCAGTAACACGAATTTGGTCATCTTGAATTTGTGTCTTAACTTTCAAGCCAGAGTTCTTAATAATTGTATTGACCTTTTTTGCGTTTTCTTTATCAATACCTTGAACGAGATTTGCACGTTGGCGAACTGTTCCGCCTGAAGCATTTTCTAACTTTCCATACTGAATGTTTTTAATCGCTACGCCACGTTTAATTAATTTGCTAATTAAAACATCTTTTAATTGCTCCATTTTATAATCATCATCAGAGACTAATACTAATTCTTCTTTTTCCAACTTAATGTCACTTTTGGAACCTTTAAAGTCGTAGCGGTTTTTAACTTCTTTTAAAGCGATGCTTATTGCGTTTGTAACTTCAGGTAAATCAACTTCAGAAACGATATCAAATGAACATTCCTTAGCCATTTAAATTCCTCCTATTAAAAACTAACGTAATATTAATTTTTATTTATGTACACATTAAATTATAGTAAAATAAAGCAGTTTGGACAACTAAAGTAAAACTTGATATATTTTAAATCAAAACTTATGGTACGATAGAGTGAATGAATAAAAAGGATGATGTAAACATGTTACAAGTTGGAACAGTAGTAAACTTATCTGTAGATCGTGAAACGCCGTTAGGGTATATGTTATCTGATGGCTATTTAGAAGATGCTGTTTTTCTTCACCGTAATGAAGTAGAAGGGGAAATAAGCATGGATGATACTGTAGATGTGTTTTTGTATACAGATCAAAAAGGTAGATTATCAGCAAGCATGGCAATTCCAAAGGGCTTAGATGAGCATGAATGGATGGAAGTAGTAGATGTAGTGCCGGACTTAGGGGTTTTTATTAACATCGGTATTTCTAAAGACGCATTAATTCCTGCCGATGATCTTCCTGTATTTGAATCCATTTGGCCACAAGTAGGGGACCATTTACTATGTCGTTTGAAAACAGACCGCCGTGGGATGTTAATTGGAAAATTAGCTACACATGACGTAATGTTAGACCGTTCCGTAAAAGCTCCAAGTACCCTTTTGAACAATAACATTCAAGGAGCGGTGTATCGTTTACTTAAAGTAGGTAGTTACATCGTAACAAACGAAGGATATGTTGGTTTTATCCACAACTCAGAACGCAAAGAAGAGCCACGATTAGGTTCCGTAGTAGAAGGAAGAGTTATTGACGTGAAGGAAGATGGGACGGTTAACGTATCTTTACTTCCTAGAAAACAAGAAGCAATGACAGATGATTCAGAAATGATTATGACTTATTTACAATCGAGAAACGGCGCGATGCCATACAGTGATAAAAGTGCACCAGAAGATATTACAGAGCGATTTAATATGAGTAAAGCAGCCTTCAAACGTGCTCTCGGGAAGCTAATGAAAGATGGAAAGATTACACAGAGTGAAGGGTGGACGTACGAAAAAAAGGAGTAGGCTAATGCCTGCTCCTTTTTCCATCCATTATAGGTGATCTGTCTTTTTGGAATATTGTCTTTCACCTTTTTGACGGTTTTTTTCGCGCTCCATGTTTTTCTCATGGCGTTTCGCGTTATTGTCTTTTGCTTTTTTATCGTTATCACTTGTATGAGGCATGCACTATTCTCCTTTCCAAAATGGGTAAGTATAAGAATAGCATGTCCAATACAGAAAAGTTTATTTCACTTCATTTAAGAAGAAAAGAGCTATTGTTCCAGGGCCAGAATGAGCGCCTATTGCAGATCCGATAGAATAAATATAAATATTATGATTGCCAGTTTCTTGTTGAATCAATTCTTTTAGTGCATGTGCGGTTTCTTCATCATCACCGTGACTAATAGCGATAACTTGTGTGTCTAAAGAAGTACCCCGTTCCTTCATTAATTCAACCATTCGGCGTAAAACCTTTTTGCGACCTCGTATTTTTTCAATTGGGATAAGTTTTCCTTCTTCCATATGTAGTAAAGGTTTAATGTTTAACAGACCACCTACAAATGCAGAAGCACGACTAACTCGACCACCTCTAGCTAAATAATCCAAATTGTCCACAGTGAAAATATGTTCCATATGTGTACAAGTATGTTGAATTTCCTCTAAAAGTTGTTCTTTTGTTGCTCCAGATTTAGCACTTTCAATAGCTTTTTTTACAATTAATCCTAAGCCAAGAGAAGCTGACTTGGAGTCGATAATTGTAAGATCTAAGTTGGGGAATTCCTCTAAAACATCATTACGCATTAACATGGCTGTTTGATATGTACCTGATAGCTCTGAAGAAAAAGCAACGTAAATAGCTGTTTCATTATTATGGGCAATTTCTGTGAAAACACGTTTAAAGTGTTCCGGAGATGCTTGGGAAGTTTTTACTACTTCTCCTTCTTTCATTGCATCAAAAATTTGTTTGGAGTCAATGGTCACCATATCATCATACTCATCATTTTTGAACAATACTTTTAATGGAATTAACTCCACATCATTTTCTTCTAAATAACTTTTAGGTAAGTCACAAGCACTATCTGCTAAAATTCTTATTGTCATCTAATCACCTCTTTATTATACTTACATTCATGTGTTTTCATACTTTATCTTTACTCTACCTTTTAATACGTAAAAATGAAACCTTTTCTTTAATGTAATGGTTAATACATATTAGATGCAAGAAAAAAATGTTAGGATGATTAAAATAAAGGGAAAAACATAAACTAACAATGTTTGGAAAATTGGGGGTTACACAATATGGTTGTTCAGCAAACAAAAAAAGTTATTATCGTAATCATTGGTGCATTCCTTAATGCTATTGCAATGAATTTCTTCCTAATTCCTGCTGATGTATATGCAAGTGGCTTTACAGGAGTTGCTCAGTTGGCGTTTCGAATCTCAGAAGACTATTTACCTTTTACCGTATCAACTGGTTTAACATTACTCGTACTTAATATTCCTGTAACTATTTTAGCTTGGAAAAAAGTCGGAAGATCTTTTACTGTGTACAGTTTTTTAAGTGTATTTTTAATGTCACTATTTTTAGAAATTGTTCCTATTTATAAATTTAATGATGATATATTATTAAATGCTGTATTTGGAGGAGTAATAGCTGCGGTTGGAGTAGGATTAACATTGAAGTGGGGAGCATCCACTGGTGGACTTGATATTATTGCGATGATACTTTCACGAATGAAGGACAAGCCAGTAGGAATATACTTCTTCGCACTAAATTCAGTCATTATTTTAACAGCAGGTTTAATATTTGGTTGGGAAAAAGCTTTATACACCCTTGTAGCTTTATATGCTTCAACAAGGGTTATCGATGCCATACATACGCGTCACGAAAAACTAACAGCTATGATTATTACCAAAAAAGGTCAGGATCTTAAAGATGCCATTCACGAAAAAATGGTCCGCGGTATTACATCTGTCCCTGCAAAAGGTGCATACTCTGGAGAAGAAAAAGAAATGTTAATGATCGTAGTAACGAGATACGAACTTTATGACTTAGAACGTATCATTAAAGATGTAGATGAAAATGCCTTTACAAATATTGTTCAAACAACTGGGATTTTTGGATTTTTCCGAAGAGATTAGAGCATGTTGTGTATTGTGGAATATACTAATGAAAAGGGGTAGGTGATAAAGTGAAAAAATTATTAGCTTGCTTAATATTAATTCTTTCTGTAGGTTGCGTTCAACAGGTAACAAATAATAATAACAACAACGTTCCAAAACCAGATGAAGAAACTCCAGTAGCGGAAGTACCAGCTGAAGTAATTGATTTAAATAAAATAGAGATGGATTTTATAGCATTAGCAGGTTCTAATGAAGTTCAATTTGTTTTAGGACTAACAAACAAAAATGAAGCAGAAGCTGAATTGTACTTTTCTACAGGACAAAAATATGAAATTGTCGTTACAAAAGGCGGTAATGAAGTTTACAGATACACAAATGACCGTATGTTTACGGAGGCATTAGAACAACTAACATTACCTTCTAGAGAAAGACTAGAATGGGAAGAAAGTTGGAATTATACAATAGATGGCGAAAGGTTGCCAGAAGGTGAATATGAGGCACGAGCGTTTTTTGTTCCTTATCAAATAAGTAATATGGAAGTTAACGATCAATTATTTAGTATGACAACTAATTTTGTTGTACCAGCAGAAAATAAAGCCTATCGCAATGTAACGGTAGAAGGCGAAAACGGCCGATACATCGTTCGTGGTGAAGGTAGAGTATTTGAAGCTACAGCTTCTTATTTTGTAGAAGATGGTCAAAATTATTTAGTAGAAGAAACTTTCTTTACATTAAAGGAAGGGGCTCCAAGTTGGTCGGAATTTGAGCTAGAAATAAACATCGATCAAGATAAACTTCCTGAGCATGGTACAGTAACTCTAGTGCTTTTTGAAAGAAGTGCAAAAGACGGCTCCATTGTAAATGAATATTATGTGACGCTAGAAAGGTTTTAGTTAAAGAAGTGGTGTAACAAAAGAAATAAAAAGTCTAAACATAAATGAAAGTGCCGGTGTGTGGCCGACTCCTCGAAAATGCATCCGCATTTCCTTCGTGCGATGCATCGCTCCCGTAGCCTTCCTTGTCCTGCGGTAGAGGGCAGGCTGGTGAGACCCCACAGAGCCCTTGGGCTCGAGGAGGCTCACCGCCTCCCCCGCGGAAAGCGGTCACACCACCGGCACTTTTTTTAGGAACGAATAAAGGGTGCCTAGAAATACTTTCTAGACACCCCTTCTTTTTACTCTTTATTATTATGCATCGATTGCTCTAACTGATCTTGAAACTCACGAAGCTGGCGTTGTTCAGCTTCTGTTGAGTTTGCATAAGCGGAGGATAGTGCATTTTTGGCAACTTCTACATCCTGTTGTTCATATGACGATTGGTGTTCACTTTTATGTTGAATAACGTTCATAACAGCCTCTTTTGCGGATTGGAATAAACGATTGCCCATATTATATTCCTCCTAAAGAGTTTTGCTCTGCTTGCTTTGCTTTACGTTGTTCCGACTGTTCAAGTGTCATATGATATGGGAACTGTTGGTCATGAAGTTGAACCGCATTTTTCCCATGTTGTACAAAACGTTTTGATTTGTTGCTTCTACCCATTGCAATTCCCCCTTTTAAGAATCAGAATAGCAAATTGAACGATTCAGGACGATATCTTCGCCCATTTATAGTGTGGGACAATCTGCATAATATATGAAGGGGAATTGTTACCTTTTATAAGGACAAAAAAGCACCTGTAATATAAAGTTGCTTTTGGACCTTATTGCTTTAAATAGTTTTCTAAAAATACTGCTATGCCGTCTTCTTCATTAGTTAGTGTTACTTCGTTTGCTTTTTCTTTTAATTCTTCAATTGCATTGCCCATCGCTACACCAGTGCCAGCATACTCAATCATTTCAAAATCATTATCTTCGTCACCAAAAGCGATAATATTTTGTTGCGGAATGTTGTAGTGTTTTGCAATTCTTTCAAGACCTACTGCTTTACTTAGTCCTGTACGTACAATTTCAATAATGTGCCATGGAGCAGCCCATCTTCTATGATCGATTACCTCCGCATGCACTTCAGATAAATAGTGACGTATTTTATCTACTTCATCTTCACTTGCATGAATTAATATACATGTAGGATCTTTCTTTAAAATACTTCTTAAATCCCCTGTTTCCATTTTTGGATTCCCAAAACTGAATATATCTAACAACTTTTCATCATGAAAATGAAAATAAACATCATCCATTACTTCTGCTAAAATGTTATGAATTTGATATTTTTCACTAATCTTTACAATTTCTTTAACCGTTTCTAAATCAAGAGGTTCATGGAATACTCCCCAATCATCGTTTCCAGGGAAATGAACAAACGCACCATTAAAATTAACAATTGGTGTAGTTAAGCCAATTTCTTCATAATACATAATACTTGCTCGATAAGGTCGTCCTGTTGCAATTACAACTTCGTGTCCTTGTTCCATCGCTTTTCGTAACGCTTGTTTGTTTCTTCTAGAGATTTTTTTATCGTCTGTAAGTAATGTTCCGTCTAAATCTATAGCAATTAAATGTTTTTCCATATGTACTCCTTTATACAAAAAAATAATGTCTTATTTTAAGTGTAACCTTTTTTCAAAATAATTGTCTACATGTTACACTTGTTCTATGGAAAGATATAGAAATTGTTTGGGGGAGAAAGATAATGATAATTGTAAACAAGCAGTTTGTCGGTGAAATTCCCTTGTTAGAAGTTTATAACGAGTCGATTGCAGAACAAAAAGCGCCGACAATCTTTTTTATTCATGGCATTACAAGTATGAAAGAAATGAACTTATCTTATGCCTATTTATTAGCGGAAAAAGGTTTTCGAATCTTTTTACCAGATTGTACTTATCACGGAGAAAGAACGAATAGGAAAAATGAAGCGGAATTAGGTCCTGTTTTTTGGAAAATAGTGATACAAACTATTCATGAATTAGATTTTTTACGAAAACATTTTCTACATCAGGGAAAAATAGACGAAGACAGAATTGGAGTCGTTGGTACTTCCATGGGTGGATTTATTACCCTTGGTGCACTAACGCAATTTGAATGGATCAAAACAGCAGTTAGCCTAATGGGTTGTCCTGATTATAAATCATTTGCCCAAATGAAATTAAGTGCGCTACCTGAAAATACTTTCTCTGAAGAAGAAATTAGAACAGCATTAGAACAAATTGTTCCATATGATTTAAGTAAACAACCAGATAAATTACAAAACCGTCCATTATTTTGTTGGCATGGAAAATGTGATAAGGAAGTTCCATCAAACTATATAGAAGAGTTTTATGAAGCGCTAAAGGACTCTAGCTCTCATTTCGAATTAGTTATTGACGAAAAAGCAGAACACAAAGTATCTAAACATGGCATGTACAAAACAGTTAGTTGGTTTAATGAATACTTATGAAGGGAAGATGAACATGGGACAAGAAGACTTAAAAGTAAAAATTATGGAAGCACTAGAAGAAGTGGAAGATCCGGAATTACGCGTTGATATTGTCAACTTAGGACTCGTTTACGGAGTAGAAATAGAAGAAGGGATAGTAGTAGTAACAATGACATTAACGTCTATTGGTTGCCCTCTTGCAGGCACAATTGTGGAACATGTTAAAAAAGCGTTAATTAACATTGATGGTGTCAAGGGTGTAGATGTGAATATTACATTTAATCCACCATGGAGCAGAGATAAAATGTCTAGGTTAGCGAAAATTGCTTTAAATGTTGCGGATTATTAAGCAGAAGGGAATTGGTTTTAATGGAAAATAAAATTATATTAGTAAGCTCTAATCAGTTAGGAAAAGGTGAAGAAGCACTTGGGGAATCTGTATTAGAGACATTTTTCACTTTATTAAAACAACGTGAAAGTTTACCACATGCAATATTCCTAATGAACACTGGTGTACTCACAGCTACAGAACAATCACTAACATCTGTTCATTTAGGAGAATTAGAAAACAGTGGCGTACACGTTTATGCATGTCGTACATGTGTAGAACATTATGAAGTTGCCGACAAACTAACAGTCGGAAAAATAAAAGGCATGGATCTATTCGTTGAACTAGCCACTAAACATGAAGTATTAACTATTTCTTAAAAGTAAAGCTTTGTTAAGGATTAATGTTGATATTTAACTACTTATTAGCTGTTGATTTTCGTGCAAGGAGGAGACTCCTGCGGGAGAAGCGGGGAGCGGGAGACCCCGCATGCGCGAATGCGACGAGGAGGATCCCGGCCCGCCCGCGGAAACCGAAGCCTTGCACGGAAATCAACAGCGGTCTTGGAAACAGCTAAAAGAAAAAATAAACAACATTTAAGACATTCACCCATTCCCATTTCCATGAATAAGATACGAAAGAAAGGGAGGGGTATGAATGTATTACCAAAATCACCAAGATTTTTACAACCGTAATCACCAAAATACTAACCATATGTATGAACTTTGTGCGAACCACTTAAAGGATTACGTAATGGTGCAAACACAAGATGGAAATCAATTTGATGGAATTATTGTAGATGTAGCCGAAGATAATGCTACCTTTGCAGTACCAATGGATGAAACAGACCAAATGAGCGAACAAATGCCGCAAGGGGATATGCATAATCAAATGATGAGAATACCATTTGGTTACCCTGGCTACGGATATTCAGGCTACGGTGGCTATCCAGGTTATTTTTATCCAAGAAGAAGATTTCGTCCTCTCGTCTTACCATTAGCAGCAATTACTGCTATTTCATTACTTCCATATTTCTAAAGAGATTTTCCCTTCAATATATTTTAGAGCGTTGGGTAAAATAAATATGAATTCCATATTACATGTGCACCGAAACATGTAAAATGGAGTGCTCTATATTAGGAGGGAAAATGAATGGGACAAAACCAACAATTTCGACCTGGCCAAAAAGCACCGAATAACGGTACTTACTTAGAAATCGGTGAAACAGGAAGTATGGTCAAAAATCCTAAAAGAGTAAATTTAAAAGCTGGAGACTCTTTCCCAGAAACATCTAACCATAACCGTGTCTGGGCAAGAAAACGCAGGCCTTAATGAAATAATAAGTTGCAAGAAAGAAACTTTTCATGCAAATCAAACCATCCTTCTTGTAAGGATGGTTTTTTCTTCTGTATAATAGTGTAAAAAGGTCAATAATGGTCAAACTATAATAGGAGGCTGTTAATTATGGATATAAATATTCTTACTTCACACTTACAGCAAACATTACAACAAGCACAAACGATAGCTGTGGAGAAAAAACATACAGAATTAGATATAGAGCATGTTATTTTTACATTACTAAACCAACAAGAAGGGATTGCTAAGAGAATTTTTGAAGTGGCGAATATTACAATACATTCTCTTCTGTCTGAACTACAAGAAAAATTAAACCAAAAAGCCACTTTCCAAGGAGAAAGAAATAGCCAAATCTATGCGTCACATTCATTAGTTCACTTTTTTCAAAAAGCAGATGAACTAAGAAAAAGCTGGCAGGATGATTTTATTTCAACGGAACATGTAGTTTTTCAATTTGTAAAACAAATAAACAATAATCGTAATTGGCAAACACCTATTTCGTTAGAAAAAATCGAAGAAGCTATTAGGAAGATAAGGGGGAACCAGAAAGTGGATAGTCAGCATGCTGAAGAAACATTTGAAGTGTTAAAAAAATATGGTAGAGATTTAATTGAAGATGTAAAGTCAGGAAAAGTGGATCCTGTAATTGGACGTGATCAGGAAATTAGAAGAGTGATTCGAATTTTATCACGAAAAACGAAAAATAACCCTGTCCTAATTGGAGAGCCAGGTGTTGGTAAAACAGCTATAGTAGAAGGACTAGCTCAAAGAATCGTAAGAAAAGATGTACCAGAAGGCTTGCAAAATAAAACTATCTTTTCCCTTGATTTGAGTTCATTAGTAGCAGGAGCAAAATTCAGAGGTGAGTTTGAAGAAAGATTAAAGGCTGTCTTAAATGAAGTAAAGAAAAGTGATGGACAAATCATTCTTTTTATTGATGAACTACATACAATCGTTGGAGCTGGTAAAACAGAAGGAGCGATGGATGCAGGAAATATGTTAAAACCAATGCTCGCTCGTGGTGAACTACATTGCATAGGGGCAACAACCTTAAATGAACATCGACAATACATTGAAAAAGATCCAGCATTAGAGAGAAGGTTTCAACAAGTAATGGTTCAAGAACCTACAGTAGAAGATACTATTTCTATCTTAAGAGGGTTAAAGGAAAGATTTGAAATACACCATGGAGTAAATATACAAGACAGAGCAATCGTAACGGCAGCTACTTTATCTGACCGATATATTTCAGAACGTTTTCTTCCTGATAAAGCAATTGATATAATTGACGAAGCTTGTGCAATGATTCGCACAGAAATTGATTCTATGCCTACCGAATTAGACGAAGTGACTAGAAGAATCATGCAACTAGAAATAGAAGAAGCGGCATTAAGTAAAGAAAAAGATAAAGATAGTGAAGAAAGGCGACTACAAATTAGAAAAGAATTAGAAAAATTAAATGAAAAAGCAGCAACTATGCGTGCGCAATGGGAAGTTGAAAAAAGCTCTATTCAAGGAATTAGACACAAACGTGAACAACTAGAAAAACTTAAGCGTGAGTTAGAAGAAGCAGAAAGTAAGTATGATCTAAATAAAGCAGCAGAAATTCGCCATGGAAAAATACCAATACTGGAAAATGAAATTAAAAACCTAGAACAAGCATCTAAAGAAAAAGAAGGAAGTAAATTACTAAGAGAAGAAGTAACAGAAGAAGAAATAGCTAGTATTGTTGCCAAATGGACAGGTATCCCAGTTACAAAATTAGTGGAAGGGGAACGAGAAAAGCTACTTAATCTTGAGACTATTTTACAAAAAAGAGTAGTTGGTCAAGACGAAGCAGTTCAACTTGTTTCTGACGCTGTTATAAGGGCAAGAGCAGGTATTAAAGACCCGAATCGACCTATTGGCTCCTTTATTTTCCTTGGGCCAACTGGAGTAGGGAAGACAGAATTAGCTAAAGCACTAGCACAATCGCTTTTTGATAGTGAAGAACAAATTATTCGAATTGATATGTCAGAGTATATGGAAAAACATGCGGTATCCCGTTTGATTGGTGCACCTCCTGGGTATGTAGGATATGAAGAAGGTGGGCAATTAACAGAGGCGATAAGAAGGAAACCATATTCAGTCGTGTTGTTAGATGAAATAGAAAAAGCACATTCAGAAGTATTTAATATATTATTACAAATGCTAGATGATGGAAGAATTACGGATTCACAAGGTAGAACAATTGATGTAAAAAACACAGTAATTATTATGACATCTAATATTGGCTCACAATTTATGCTTAATAATCAAAATGAAGAAAACAAAAGTGAAATTTCAGCGGAAGTAAAAGAACTTGTCATGAAACAATTAAGATCACACTTCCGTCCTGAGTTCTTAAATCGTATCGACGAAACTATCCTGTTCGCTCCATTGGATAAAAATGAAATTCGTTCTATATTAGATAAATTAATCAATGAATTGCAAAAGCGCCTACAAGATAGAAGAATGACAGTTACGCTAACAGATGAAGCAAAAGATTATTTAGCAGAAGTAGGTTATGAACCACAATATGGAGCTAGACCCCTAAGAAGATTTGTCCAAAAACATATTGAAACATTACTTGCAAAAGAAATAATCAAAGGAACGATAAAAGAAGAGGAAGAAATTGTAATTGATTTTAAAGAAGGAAAATTGTATTTAGTATCAAAGTAATAAAAGACAGACTGTGTTAAGGATTATATTGATTTTTTTTTATACTAGTTTAGCAGTTGATTTCCGCGCAAGTCGGAGGCTCCTCGAAAATGCTATCGAATTTCCTTCGTGCGATGCATCGCTCCCGTAGCCTTGCTTGTCCTGCGGGAGTAAATCCCACAGGCGAAGACGAGTAGGCTCCAGCCACTCCGAAAAGTGATGGCTTGCGCGGGAATCAAATGCAGTTCTTGTAAAGCCAAATAAAAAAGAACTTGTCTACATCAGTCAAGTTCTTTCTTGTAAAAAAATATTAATGTTTTTCAACTGGTTCGTTCGGAAGAACCGCACCGATTAATGAAATAACTAGTGTAAACACTACAGCTACACCACTTGCAATTACATAATTATATGTATCACCTTGCATACTTGCAATAACATAAGAAATCATGTTTACAAGTAATAAAGACCATACTAAAGTCCAAAAGAAACGCATATTAGTATATCCTCCTATCATAAAGAACTACATTCTTCGGATATTTTACCACAAAGTACGCATATAATAAACGTAAAAATGTATTCGTTTTCTTTAGTAATTTTTTCTGTAACCATATTTTTGAAAATAGGAGGATATACTTTGGCAAATCAAGATAAGTTAAAAGAGCTGAAATTATTGTTAGAACAAAAAGAAACAAACTTAACGGAACTAGGAAAAGAAACATTACAACGCTTAAATGAAGAGCTAACTAATGTCCATGACGAAGAAGGTGCTTGCTAAAATCGCCTTCTTTTATTTTTTACTTTAGGTAGATTTACCATTAAAATGAAATAACAAATAATATGAAATAACACGAATGTGAACTTTAGCACAAATTATTGAACAATATGGAAAAATCCTTCAAAAGCCTTTAACAGGAAAGTCTTTTTTTCATACGATAAAATATACGGTGAAGATGTTGGAGGAAAGGAAGTATGATGGATAGAAATATACGATTTTTTCTAATGGGAGGTCAATGGAATGTTGTTCATGTTCCAGAGAAGCCAAACGGATTTGGAGTACTTATTATCGGGGACACTAATCACTTTGTAGATGAGCACAAGAGCTTATGGACGCAACATATAGGACGAACGAAAATAATGGAACAACTTCTAAGTGCAGGATATACCATTTTTTACTCTAATTTGTACGGAGCAAATTGGGGAAGTGAAAGAGCTTTAGAACATATACAACAGTTGTATCATATCGTTTTAAAGCAGGAAATCTTAAATAGTAAGATTCATATTTTAGCAGAAGGAATGGGAGCCCTAGTTGCACTTCAATTGATGGAAATAATAAAAGAAAATGTGCGCTCCGTAGCTCTTATAAATCCGTGTCTTGATTTATATGCTCACTACAAGCAAGAAAAAGAAAGAAAATTCTTCTTTAAAAAAATATATAAAGAGCTATTAGATGCACATAAAGTGAACAAAGAGGAATTAGAAAATAAAATAAAGCAAATAAGTGGTCATCACTTTATAAGTGAATTGCCAGTTAAGATTTGGCAAACTACAACGAATTTCACTTACGATCCTAACGTACATTGCAAAATATATGAAGAATGGAGAAAAAAACTTTCACATCCAATTCAAGTAACGTATCACCTTGTGGAAAAAAGATATTCTTACGGTAGTTCCATTTGTCAGTTCTTTACGAAATTCGAAACAAAACTATAAAAGTCTCTATTCTAAAAATCGAATGGGGACTTTAATTATGTCGATTGCATAAGATACGGTAAGAGCTAGTTTTCGAGGAGGGATAAAACTTGAATAGAATTGTAGTAATCGGTGCTTCCAACTTTATTGCCTTTAGCTTGTGTAAAAAATTGATAGAGGAAGAATATGAAGTATTAAGCATAGAAACGGAACAACAACAACGAAAAGAAACAGATGAAATGTTAATGGAGATTGGAAGAAATGCATTCTTTCAATATAAAAACGTAGAAAGCCTAGAACTGTTAGAAAGTGAAAGTGGAGTGGCAGCCTTCTATTTTCCAGAGAAAAAACTAACAGAAAACGAGAAAAAACACCTAAACAATTTGTCACAACTCTTTGAGATTGTTTACATTATCCAACGAGTAGATACAGCCAATGACGACTGGATAGAATATTTGGATTCACTTGGTAATGTAGTAATGATTCTATTTAATGAAGTGTTTGGACCGTGGCAGCCAGAAAAAGATACCATCCAAAGAATAATTTTTAATAAAGTCGAAGGAAAAATGGATTGTGATGGAGAAAATGACATGGTAGTAGAAAAAGACTATATATATGTAGAAGATGTTTCAAAATTATTAGTTTCTTTATTGGAAAGTAAAGAACGAATTCATCAAAAAGTATTACTGGTAACAAATCCAAATAAAAACGTATCTGATGAATTGGCTGTGGAGTTGTCTATTAAACTATCGAAAGTTAATAAGTCACCTATAAGGAAAGGCGAATCCGTTTGGAATGTCATTGATTGTAAACCAACTTATACCGTAAAACAAGCGGTTGAAGATCATGTATTACATTCTAAGATTCGTAGAAAACGTATGTAAATTATATTAAGAATATATGGTATTTTTGAAATATCTCTTTTATTATAATGAGATGAGTGTAATATATAAGTTAG
This sequence comes from Bacillus alkalisoli, assembly GCF_002797415.1. GTDB lineage: Bacteria > Bacillota > Bacilli > Bacillales > Bacillaceae_I > Bacillus_CD > Bacillus_CD alkalisoli. The sequence continues at coordinate 2,902,038 of NZ_KZ454944.1, read as the reverse complement.
AATAGGAAAGTTTTTCTTTCCTAATACATAATAATGTAACAATAGTTTACAGTTTTTTTACTTGTTAGGATGGTGTCTTCACTTGAAAAAAATAAGATTTATGACTTTATTTTCTATAATTGTTCTTCTTCTATTAACTTCTTGTGGACAAGTTTCTTCGAATGATAAAAATAAAGTTGGACTACTTGTTCCAGATACTATAAATGACCAAGTTTGGGGAACGAAAGGATATAAAGGTTTACTTAGAATTCAATCTACATTTAATTTAGATGTGTTCTATGAAGAAGGAATTGAACAGGAAGAAGAAATAAAAAAAGCAGTGAAGGAATTCGATAAAAAGGGAATTACGTTTATTTTTGGTCATGGAAATCAATACGCAAAAGTGTTTGACGAAATAGGAGATGATTATCCTCATATACATTTTGTTTGTTTTAATTCAACCGTTTACGGGAAAAATGTTACAAGCCTAAACTTTAAAGCAAATGCTATGGGTTTTTTCGGTGGAATGGTTAGTGGCCATATGACAGAAACGAATAAAGTAGGAATTATTGCTGCATTTGAATGGCAACCTGAAGTAGATGGCTTTTTTGAAGGTGTTTCTTATCAGAACCCTGACGCTACAGTGTTCATTGAGTACACTCAAAATTGGGATGACCCTAAAATTGCATTAACTATCCTTAAAGGTATGCTAGAAAATGACGTTGATATCGTTTACCCAGCGGGGGACGGCTTTAACGTTCCAGTCATTAATCAATTAAAGAGTAAAGGCAAATATGCGATTGGCTTTGTTACGGACCAATCTGACTTAGGAGAAAATACAGTGTTGACCAGTACTGTTCAACACGTTCCAGAATTATATGAACTAGTTTTTAGAAACTACTTATCTGGCGAATTATCATCTGGATCACTATATTTTGATTTTGAAGATGATGTTATCTCACTAGGGAAGTTCAGCCCATTAGTCGATAAACCTTTTCAAGAAAAAATACTCCAAAATATAGAAACATATAAAGAAACAGGTTTATTACCAAACGAACAAGTAAAAGGAGAATAACAATGGAAGATCAATTAAAACAAATGCAATTTATGCAAATCGCTATGAAACACTTACCAGAAGCGAAACAGATGCTTGACGAAACTGGAATCGAATTAAGTATAGAACACCTTCAACCATTCATGACACTACTAACAAAAGTAATGGACGAAGCATACGAACTAGGAAAGCAAGAAGGACAGAAGTAAATAATACAAAAAAAGGACAAAGTGAAATTCACCTAGTCCTTTTTCTTTTTTAAGAAATCTAATAATGGGGATAATTCATTTACTAACGGTTTTAACTTATTCACAGACTCCATTATGGAATCAACTTTCTCAAATAACTCCGTATAATTATAATTAGATACATTCAATTGAGTCATATCGAGAGGCTTTTTCTCTTCAGGTTGTTGTTCTCGTTCCCCAAACATTAAGCGAGAAAATGGGTCACTATTAACTTCATGTTCTTTCTCATCCAAAATATCTCCACCTTTCCAAAGACTTCACTGTATCCTATGCATTACTAGTCAAAAGTGCATAGGCAGAAGTCTAATTTTAATACTTAACTTTACATGTGCGGGGTTAACTATTGTAATATGTGACATTTTATTATAAAATTAGTACCAAGTCATAATATTTGATAATAAATTAGAGAGTTAGGTGTTGTGAATGAATGCGGGGATTATTGGTATTGGTCGATATTTACCTGAAAAAATAATGACAAACCTAGATATGGAAAAGATTGTAGATACATCGGATGAATGGATTAGAACGAGAACGGGGATTGAAGAACGAAGATTAGCAGAGGATAATATAGATACTTCAGATATGGCTTACTTTGCAGCGCAAAAAGCGTTGGAAGATGCAGGGGTAACGGCAGAAGATTTAGATATGATTATAGTTGCGACAGTGACACCAGACCGTCCATTTCCATCTGTTGCTTGTATGATTCAAGAACGCCTTGGCGCAAAAAAGGCTTGTGCATATGACTTAAGTGCTGCTTGCGCAGGTTTTATGTATGGAATCATTAACGGAAAACAATTTATTGAAAATGGTGATTATAAAAACGTATTAGTTGTCGGTGTAGAAAAGCTATCCAAAATTACGGATTGGAATGATCGAAATACAGCTGTACTTTTTGGTGATGGTGCAGGGGCTGTAGTACTTGGTCCAGTTTCTGAAAATAAGGGAATACTATCTTTTGAATTAGGAGCAGACGGTACAGGAGCAAAACACTTATATCAAGATGAATACATTATAATGAATGGGCGAGAAGTTTTTAAATTTGCGGTTAGACAGATGGGAGAATCTGCTGTAAATGTCATTGAAAAAGCCGGTCTATCTAAGGAAGATGTAGACTTTTTAGTTCCTCATCAAGCAAATATTAGAATTATGGAAGCAGCAAGAGAAAGACTTGAATTACCAATTGAGAAAATGTCTATGACAATAAATAAATATGGAAATACATCTGCAGCATCTATCCCTATTTCTATTGTAGAAGAGGTAGAAAATGGTAGAATTAAAGATGGTGATGTAGTAGTAATGGTAGGTTTCGGAGGCGGGCTAACATGGGGAGCAATTGCCATCCGTTGGGGAAAATAAAACTTGGATGTCAGTTGAAAGGAGAATGAACATGAAAAAAAGAGTAGTAGTAACTGGAATAGGGGCAGTAACACCAATAGGTAACGATGCAAATACAACGTGGGAAAGCGCTATTAATGGGGTTTCAGGAGTTGGAGCTTTAACGAGGGTAGACTCCGGACAATTCCCAACAAAGGTAGCAGCAGAGTTAAAAGATTTTAATCCGGAAAATTTTATGGATAAAAAAGAGGCTCGTCGCATGGACCGTTTTACTCAATATGCGATGGCAGCTTCACTCATGGCAGTAAAAGATGCTAATCTTGATATAAACGAATCAAATGCACCACGTGTTGGTGTATGGATTGGTTCAGGTATTGGTGGAATGGAAACATTTGAAAACCAATATAAAACATTTTTGGAAAAAGGACCTCGTCGTGTAAGTCCGTTTTTCGTGCCAATGATGATACCGGATATGGCAACTGGACAAGTATCGATTGCTCTAGGCGCTAAAGGCGTAAACTCATGTACAGTAACCGCTTGTGCAACAGGTACAAACTGTATTGGTGATGCATTTAAAGTAATTCAACGTGGGGATGCGGATGTGATGGTTACTGGGGGGACTGAAGCACCGTTAACAGACATTTCGTTTGCTGGTTTTAGTTCAGCGAAGGCTTTGTCAACTAATCCCGATCCTAAAACAGCTAGTCGTCCGTTTGATGCAAACCGTGATGGATTCGTTATGGGTGAAGGATCTGGAATATTAATTTTAGAAGAACTGGAGTATGCTTTAGCACGCGGTGCGAAAATTTATGCAGAAATAGTTGGTTACGGATCTACAGGAGATGCTCATCATATCACGGCACCAGCACCAGCTGGAGAAGGTGGAGCACGAGCAATGAAAATGGCTATCGATGACGCTGGCCTTTCTCCAAATGAAATGGACTATGTTAATGCACATGGAACAAGTACAGAGTACAACGATAAGTACGAAACAATGGCAATTAAAGAAGTTTTAGGAGACCATGCATATAATGTTTCTATAAGTTCTACTAAATCAATGACAGGTCATTTACTTGGTGCAGCTGGTGGTGTGGAAGCAATTTTTACAATTAAAGCAATTGAAACAGGAATCATTCCACCAACAATTAACTTAGAAACCCCAGACCCAGAATGTGATTTAGATTATGTACCTAATAAAGCAAAGACAAAAGAAGTACGCGTTGCAATGAGTAACTCACTAGGTTTTGGTGGTCACAATGCAACAATCGTGTTTAAGCGATTTGAACAATAATGGAATTAATGCACTCGATCCTCTTGGACGGGTGTTTTTATTTTCTCCTCACGATGCCCAAAATAAAGCCTGACAAACACAAAATCATATCTCGAACATAACATGACAAAAAGACAAAAAGGGATGTATAAAAGATGAGTGTTATACAAACCGATAGATGGTTAAGCAAAAATTACGATGAACCAGTAAAAGTATGTGAAAACCTCCTTCCTTACTTTGAAGACATTACACCGAGAGAATTATATGACTACCTTGGTAGTCACGGAATGTATCGACCAACAAAAAACGGTAAAGAAACTGTAACAATATTACAAAATAAAAATATTTGGAAAATTGTCCAGCTAGAATGGAAAATATTAAAAAGAATATGGGCCGGACCTGATATCCCCATCTTTATTTTTCCATCTGATGAAAATAATGTACAAATAGCAAGAGATTTTAATGGGAAATCTGGAGTAGCTTTCAAAGACAAATTGTTTATATTTCTACCTAAAAATATCGGGACAAACGAATTAAAAGCGCTTTTAACTCATGAATATAATCATATTTGCGTTTTAGCAAAAGAGAAACGAAAAGAAGAAGAAATGACATTACTAGATTCGATTACTATTGAAGGGCTGGCTGAAAGTGCTGTAAAAGAGCAAATTGGAAAAGAGTGGACAGCGAGTTGGGCCAACTACTATACGCAGGAACAATTAGAAGGCTTTTATAAAAAGATCATTTCTCCCCATAAAAACATAAAAAGAATAGAACGAGAACATAATAATATTTTATTTGGTAAAGGATACTATCCGAAAATGGTTGGTTACTGCGTTGGATATTATCTAGTACAAAAAGCTATGCAAAACAAGAACATAACGTATAAAGAATTATTTAATATGAGTTTAGAAGATATAAAACTAGCAATAACAATATAATTCTTGTAAGAATAAATAAAAAATTTTGAAAACTAGCGAAAAAAGGCTAGTATTTTTTTTGATTTTTTACTATAATCAGTCATTGTAGAAGGTTTTAAATAGTTCAAATCGAAAAAGTTTTAAGTTTATTTCAAAAATTCACTTGTATTTGTAAACGTTTTGTAATATTATACATACAGACGATAATTATTTTCGGATAATTTAGTAAATAAAGAATCCGAAGAAAATCAACACTGTAATATTGTTATAAATTATTAGAAAAATCTAAATCTACCTAAGAAATAGTCTACTAGTTTTATATTTTTGTAATAATTCAGTAAAGAATTGTTAAAATATTTATAACAATGAAAATTCACGTTACAAATGGACTACTTACACATCAAATTAGAACTAGCATCGAATGAGTAAAGGAAGGTGAAGCTCATGTCAGCTTTATTAGAAGTAAAAAACTTACAAACTCACTTTTTTAAGAAAAAGCAAGCTATTCCAGCAGTTGATGGGGTAGACATTTCAATTAAAAAAGGTGAAACTGTTGCATTAGTTGGAGAGTCCGGTTCAGGTAAATCCATTACGTCACTTTCCATCATGGGATTAATACCAAAACCAGGTGGAGCGATCGTGGGTGGAGAAATTAATTTCGAAGGTAGAGATTTAACGAAACTATCGGAGAACGAACTTTGTAAAGTCCGTGGTAATGACATTTCAATGATTTTCCAAGAACCAATGACATCTTTAAATCCAGTATTAACTATTGGAGAACAGATTACAGAAGTTTTAACATTACATCAAAAGATGACAAGATCACAAGCAATTAAAAAAGCAATTGAAATGTTAGAAGTTGTAGGATTCTCACGCGCAGATGAAATCATTAATGATTATCCTCACCGATTATCAGGTGGTATGAGACAAAGGGTAATGATAGCAATGGCAATGAGTTGTAACCCGAAGCTATTAATAGCTGACGAACCTACAACAGCGTTAGACGTTACAATCCAAGCGCAAATTTTAGACCTAATGAAAGATTTAAGCCATAAATTTGATACTTCCATACTTTTAATCACACATGACCTAGGCGTCGTATCAGAAGTAGCTGATAGAGTAGTAGTTATGTATTGTGGTCAAGTAGTTGAGGAAGCATCCGTGGAAGACTTATTTGAAGAGCCACTTCATCCTTATACAGAAGGGCTAATGGGTTCTATTCCTAACATTGAAAGTGACATTTCTAGATTAGAATCAATCCAAGGGAATGTACCACCACCAACGAACTTACCTGCAGGGTGTCGCTTTGCCCCTCGTTGTCCAAAAGCATTTGACCGTTGCTTAAGCGAAATTCCAACTTTACAAAAGAAAGAAGGCAACCGCTCGGTAAGATGCTTCTTATATGAAGGGGAGGAGGCAAAATAATGAACGCAACAGATACAAACTTAAAAGGTCAACAACAAGAAAACTCAACTGATAACCTCCTTGAAGTAAGAGGACTTAAAAAGTACTTCCCAATCAAGGCAGGCTTATTACAAAGAACGGTTGGGAATGTAAAAGCTGTTGACGACATTAACTTATTTGTCAAAAAAGGTGAAACTCTAGGTCTAGTTGGAGAATCTGGATGTGGTAAGTCAACTACTGGTAGAACGCTTATCCGACTGTATGAACCGACTGAAGGAGAAATAATCTTTAAAGGTCGTGACATTGCGAAGATGAGTGAGAGTGAGCTTAGAAACACAGTTCGCCGCGACATTCAAATGGTCTTCCAAGATCCATTCGCAACGTTAAATCCAAGGAAAACATTACGCTCTATTCTTGCAGAACCATTTAAAACTCATAATCTTTACCACGGTAAAGAGCGTGAAGATAAAATTCAAGAATTATTAGCAACAGTTGGATTAGATCCTTCATACATTGAACGTTACCCTCATGAATTTTCAGGTGGACAACGTCAACGTATTGGAATAGCAAGAGCTCTAGCGCTTAACCCTGATTTAATCATTGCCGATGAGGCAGTTTCAGCGCTAGATGTTTCGATACAAGCCCAAATCATTAACTTAATGCAAGACTTACAACGCGAAATGGGAATGGCATACATTTTCATCTCCCACGATTTAAGTGTTGTTCGTCACATTAGTGACAGAGTTGGGGTTATGTATTTAGGAAGAATGATGGAACTTGCGAACAAGCATGATTTATATAATGATCCATTACACCCTTATACGCAAGCATTGCTATCAGCAGTACCAACACCTCGTCGCAAAGGCCAAACAGCCAAGCGGGAGAGAATCGTATTAAAAGGTGAACTGCCAAGTGCAGCGAACCCACCAAAAGGCTGTGTATTCCATACACGTTGTCCTTTGGCGACTGACATTTGTAGAGAAGCAATTCCTGAATTCAAGGAAGTTAAACCTGATCATTTTGTTGCTTGTCATCTAGTTTAATCTAGATGATAAGCACGATGATATATATCCTGATTTGAAGGGTCTTAGGTAAAGTAAGAAAATTACGATATTTTTACCTTTCATTTTCAGAACATTTAAAATTTTAAGGGGGAAAAAGACGTGAAGCTAAAACAAAAAGGCTTACTGTTAATCGCATTATCACTAGTTTTAACGTTATTTTTAGCAGCGTGTGGCAGCAACAACACAACAACACCAACAACGCCAACAACACCTGGTAATAATAACAACAATAACACAGGTACTGAAGAGGCACCTGAAGAAGAAGGTCCACAAGTTGGTGGTAACTTAGTAATTGGTGCTTCTGGAAGCCCAACATTATTCAATGGTTACTATTCTGCAGATACTGCTTCTTCTGCAATCGAAGGATTTATCTTTGATGCATTAGTTGGAAGTGACACTTCTTTTGACACAACTTTATCTATGGCTGAAAGCTGGGATGCTTCAGAAGACAACATGGAGCACACGTTCAAATTACGTGAAGGCTTAAAGTTCCATGATGGTGAGCCTGTAACAGCTGATGACGTAGTATTCTCTTTAAGCATTCCTTTACATGAAGACTATGACGGTCCTCGTCGTGGTTACTTTGAAAGAATCGCTTCTGTTGAAAAAGTTGACGAGTTAACTGTAAAAATCACTTTAAGCGATATCGATCCAACTATCCATATTGCTTTTGGTTTCCCTATCTTACCTAAGCACATCTTAGGTGAAGTTGCAATCGCTGACTTAGGTGAATATACTGAGTTCAACGTAAAAAACCCAATCGGTTCAGGTCCATTCAAGTTTGACGTTTGGGAAGATGGTCAATATGTACGCGTAGTTGCAAACGATGATTATTGGGAAGGTCGTCCTTTCCTTGATTCTTTAACTTACCGTATTATTCCTGATGCTGATGCATTATTAACTGCTTTAGCAGCTGGAGACATTGATTATTACACAGTTCCTGCTTCTGATTACCAAACTGCTTTAGAGTGGGAAGAGCAAGGTAAACTTAAAATCGAATCTGGTTTAGCATTATCTTACACTTACTTAGGTTACAACCTACGTAACCCATTATTCGAAGACAAGACTGTTCGTCAAGCAATTACTCACGCTTTAGACCGTGAAACAATGGTTGCGACAATTTTAAATAACGATGGAGAAGTAGCTCACGTACCTGAGTCTCCATTAAGCTGGGCTTATAGCGAAGATGTTCCTAAATTCGAGTACAATGTAGAAAAAGCAAAAGCTATGTTAGAAGAAGCTGGTTGGACTCCAGGTGCTGACGGCACATTAGAGAAAGACGGCAAAAAATTCGAATTCACTTTAAAAACGAACCAAGGTAACAAAATCCGTGAAGACTTAGCGGTAGTAATTCAAGATCAATTAGCTGGTCTTGGTATCAAAGTTACTCCAGATATCATGGAATGGTCTGCATTCTTAGCGGATGTTAACCCTCCTGCATGGAACTTTGATGCAATCATCTTAGGATGGGCATTATCAACTGATCCAAATCCAAGTGGTATCTTCCACTCTAAAGAAATTGAAGAAGGCTTAAACTTTGTTGGGTTCTCTAATGAAGAAGCTGACAAATATATGGACTTAAACATGAGTACTATGGACCGCGAAGAGCGTGCTGAGTACATCCAAGCAGCAAACAGAATCATTGCTGAAGAGCAACCATATACTTTCTTATACTATCCAAATGCACACCGTGCAATGCCTGCTAACTTAGAAGGCTTTGAGTTCCATGCAAGAGCGGAATTCTACAACATTCACAAATGGTGGTTAAAGCAAGACTAATCACTAAATGAATAGATAAAGGGGAAGGGACTCTCCCTTCCCCTTTTATCTTTCAAATTGATGGGAAAAATTAGATTTTTCATCGTAGATGTACAACTACTTATTGAACACACTACTGTATTTTGGAATTCAGTATTAAAATAAACGTTTTTAGTAAGCGTATTACGATTGGACCTCTTTCAAAGTAAAGACAGAAAAGGAGAATCAGCTATGATCTCATATATCATTAGACGTACACTAATGGCGATTCCATTATTATTCGGGATAACCATTCTTTCTTTTGCGATCATGCAGATGGCACCGGGTGGACCAAGTTCCTTAATGATGGACCCTAATATTAGTCAAAAAGATTTAGAGAAATTTAACGATCGTTACGGTTTAAATGACCCAGTTCATATTCAATATTATCGATGGGTTAGTAACATGGCAAAAGGTGACTTTGGTACATCTTTAATTCGCCGTGGTGTACCTGTAAGTGAAATGATTTGGAACCGACTACCTAACACGTTATTACTAATGGTTTCTTCAACTATTTTAGCTGTAATAATATCTATTCCGTTTGGAGTAATATCAGCAAGGAAGCAATACACATTAACGGACTATTCCGTTACAATTACATCATTCATTGGTTTAGCAACGCCAAACTTCTGGATTGGTTTAGTATTAATTATGTTCTTCTCTGTACATTTAGGTTGGTTCCCTACTGGTGGAATTAAAACGTTAAATACTGATTTTAGTTTACTAGATAGACTACACCATTTAATTTTACCTGCAATCGTTTTAGCAACAGCTGATATGGCTGGATTAACGCGTTATACACGTTCAAGTATGTTAGACGTATTAAAACAAGATTACATGCGTACAGCTCGTGCAAAAGGATTAAAAGAAAACAAAGTAGTTTACAAACACGGATTACGAAACGGTTTAATCCCAGTAATTACAATCTTTGGATTAATGTTACCTGGATTTATTGGTGGATCTGTAGTTGTAGAAAAAATCTTCGCTTGGCCAGGAATCGGATTACTATTCATTGATTCAGCGTTCCAACGTGATTATCCAGTTATTATGGCATTAACAGTAATTTCTGCGGTCTTTGTTGTAATCGGCAACTTAATTGCTGATATTTTATATGCAATTTTTGATCCGCGGATTGAATTCTAGAAGGGGGAACATCGATGCAAACTCAAACATCACCTGAAACTAATAGTGCGTTAAACCCCAATGCAATTGGAAAACATGAATCGATGACAAAGATAGTTGTTCGAAAGTTTTTTAAGAACAAACTTGCCGTTATTGGGGCAACATTATTAACGATTATCATATTAGCAGCAATTTTCGCACCAGTATTAACGCAACATTCATATAGTGACCAAAACTTAATGAACAGATTACAGTCACCTAGCTCTGAACATTGGTTAGGAACTGACAGATATGGTCGTGACGTGTTTGCTCGTATTTTATTCGGAGCAAGAGTTTCTCTAATGGTTGGATTTGTCTCTATCGCAGGATCTATTACAATTGGAACAATAGTTGGAGCAGTAGCTGGATACTTCGGTGGAAGAATTGACGCTTTCTTAATGCGTATAGTAGACGTAATTATCTCTATTCCAAGTATTTTCTTATTAATCACGTTAGTTACAATCTTCACACCTGGTGTGGACAAACTAATTTTAATCTTTGCATTACTAGGTTGGACTACAACTGCTCGTCTTGTTCGTGGAGAATTTTTATCACTTCGTACTCGTGAATTCGTTTTAGCATCTAAAACGATTGGAACACGTAGTCATACTATTATTTTCTCGCACATTTTACCGAATGCAATCGGTCCAATCATCGTAGCTGCTACTCTTGGAGTAGGGGGAGTAATCTTAGCTGAGTCTACATTAAGTTACTTAGGTTTAGGTATACAACCGCCAATTCCGAGTTGGGGTAACATGTTACAAGACGCTCAAAACTTTACAATTATGTTAAAACACCCTTGGTATCCAATGATTCCAGGAGTAATGATTTTAATAACAGTATTATCTTTCAACTTTGTTGGTGACGGACTTCGTGACGCACTAGATCCAAAGATGAACGATTAGAAAAGCCAAGATGCCATTCTTGGCTTTTCTCTTTTTTTTAAGCCCAATTTTTTTATTAATAGTCATTATTGAAATGCATTTTCATACTATATAGTAAGAAGGTGTGGACAAGTAGGCTATATTTAATGGGTGGTAGGTGATAATAGATGGTACGAGCTTTTTTATTTTTAGTTGGCTTTGGTATGGCAGTATCTGGTGGGGTAAGTTTGCTTGCGTACTTGAATTTAATACCTACTGGGGTGAATTTAATAGAATTTTTTGTTTTTATTAGTACAAGACCCGAATGTTATCTTCTTCCGATTGGAATTCTCCTAATTACCGCATCATTAACAATCCAAACTCCTGAAGTAACAATACGAAAAAAAGATTAAAGAAATTACAAAGAAATAGATAAAATGGAATAAATTTGTACATGCCTGCCTATACTGATTCTTAAATAGAGTTGATGAAGTGAGGGGTAATGTATGTTATATCTTCATGACGTATGGGTAAATTGGTTTGAAGGAGAAGAAAATGGCTATAACGTTTGTCATTTTCATGAATGGAGGAAAGATGATAGTGTGGAGCTATTAGATCAGGCGCCATTACTATATGTTGATACCATTTTATACAATTATATTGAAAATGATTTACAAGAATTACCTGCTTCTTTATTAGAAGAAGTATACCAAAAGAGTTATATAAGAAAGAATCATGAGCGTATACAACTAGAGTACTGTTTTGTCGTAACAGATGGGAAAGGTATTTTAGCCGTAGATACAATTGGTTATTCCATTCCTATTAGAAAAAGTCGTCTTATTCCGAGGCAAGAGCAGCTTGTATTTGATATGGTTGAAAATCATGATAGAACGAAATACCATTTTGATACTTTTAGTAAATCGCAGGGTGACTATCATATCTTATCCCCGTCACCTGATAGTATGAGAGGTTTGACTAGAAAAGAGCGACAACTTAAGCAACTATTGTTTATGGCACTTGACCAATTAAAAACTACTAATAACACCGCAGAAATTAGATATTGGTATACAGAATGGAATCCTATTTTTTATAATATGATTCAAGATAAGCCATTTGAAGAAGTATGGAATTTACTATTCGAAGATATACAAGTTGGATGGACAAGCAAACATGAAATATTTTGTGAGAATTTAATAAAAGGACAACCATTTTTCGAGAAACTATGGGAAATGGAGCAACAACCGAAAGTTAACTAAAATTATTTCCTATAAAATAAAAGGTGTAAAAAAGCTATATTTAGTAATATAAATAATAGTGCCGGTGATGTGGCCGACTCCTCGAAAATGCTTCCGAATTTTCTTAAGAAGGATGCATCGCTGCCGCAGCCTTCCTTGTCCTGCGGGAGAGTGTAGGCTGGTGAGACCCCACAGAGCCTAATGGATCGAGGAGGCTCACCGCCTCCCCCGCGGAATACCGGCACGGTTTTTATAACCAACATAGGGTATGTCCAGTAAGTAGTATTTTATGGACATACCCTTTATTTTTATCTTCTTTTTCTACCAAGACCCATAGCATTTTCAACTTTTTTCAACGTTTTCATCGCCATTTTATTAGCTTTTTCTGCACCTTCATCAAGAATACGGTCTAATTCATCAGAATTAACTAGCTCATTATAACGTTCTTGAATCGGAGTGAAGAAATCAACGACTACATCCGCTAAATCTTGCTTAAATTGACCATAGCCGACACCTTCATACTTTTCTTCTAAGTCTTTTATAGTAACCTCACCTAAAATAGAATAAATGGATAATAGATTAGATACACCAGGTTTATTTTCCTTATCGTATTTTACAATTCCTTCACTATCCGTTACTGCACTTTTGATTTTTTTCTCCATCACTTTTGGATCGTCCAGTAAAGATAAAAATGCTTTTTGGTTCGCATCAGATTTGCTCATTTTCTTCGTTGGATCAGCTAATGACATAATACGAGCACCAACTTCAGCAATCTTTACCTCTGGAACAGTAAATACCTCACGATATTTCTTATTAAATCTTTCTGCTAAATCTCTTGTTAATTCTAAATGTTGTTTTTGGTCTTCACCGACTGGAACGACATCTGTTTTATATAATAAAATATCTGCTGCCATTAACGGTGGATAGGTTAAAAGCCCAGCTGATACAGCTTCTTTACCAGTGGATTTATCTTTAAATTGAGTCATTCTTTCTAATTCTCCGATATAAGAAACACATTGCATCATCCAGCCTAGTTGTGCGTGAGCTGGTACTTCAGATTGAATGAACAAAGTAACTTTCTTCGGATCTAATCCGATTGCTACATATAGTGCAGCTAAATTTCTAATAGCTTTTCTTAGTTGTTGTGGGTCTTGGTAAACCGTGATAGCATGTTGGTCAACAATACAGAAATAACAATTATAGTCATTTTGTAATTCTACAAATTGTTTCATTGCCCCGATATAGTTTCCTAACGTAACTGTCCCACTCGGTTGAATACCTGAAAAGATCGTTTTCATTTACAGCACACTCCTCTAAATTTTAGCATACAAAAAGGCCCATTCATCCCTTATAGAAAGGGACGAATGGACCGTGGTACCACCCTTATTATCTCAAAAATGAGATCACTTAAACCTTGTAACGTAAGGTGACGTTTAAGCATACTTTTAACATTTCAACTTAAAGCTCTAAAGTCCATTCCTAATAATTCGTTGTTTGTTTCCACCACCCACAAACTCTCTTGAAAACGAAACTTATTAGTACTACTCTTTATCAACGCTATTTTAATTTAATTATTTCTATATTACATCATTTAGTAAGAATTATCAAAGATAAAACATAAAAACTCCAATTAACATAAGCACAAAAAGTAGAAGGGAGCTATACATAACATTGGCTGCTTGAATTGGAGCGACCAACTCCGATGGAGGCCTTAATGTTGATATATCCCTTTCTAAATCTTTATCTGCTTGACTAGTGGCAAATATCTTCCTAAAGCCGTAACTAATGCCATCAAAAAAACCTTTTTGTGTTACAAACAGAAGCAAAGTTGTAAAAATAATAACACTAGAAAGAACGAAAGACGTGTTAATTAACGTAAGCAATGAAATCTCTTTATAATACAGCAAACTAATAAGTATAGTAAGTAACAATAAGATGAGAAACTGGATAATGATTTTTTTTACATTCACAATAACTACCTACCTCTTCAAAAAATTTTACTAAATGTATTGTAAAGAAATGTATAGAATAAGACAAATATTACATCCTAAAGGAAAGAAAGTAATTCGTTTTGAGGAGCGATTAAAAAGTAAAATCAATCCAGTAAATAGAAAAATTTTCAATAACATGAGCTTAGTACCACATAGGTACAAAGTGCTATTTTTTAAGCTGTCATTATTGTAATATAAGGATTTCAAAAAAGTGTAAAGAATAAACGCTATGCACAATGTTTTGAAAACTTGTATAATAAACCTCGTTACCTCAAAACACAACAAAAATCGACATAATTTTCAAGGGGGTTAAGTAAATGAAAAAGTCAAAATTTTTACTACTTTTAGCTTTTTCTCTTGTACTAAGTGCATTTTTAGCTGCATGTGGTGCTGGTGGAAACACGAACAACGCACAACAAGGACAAGAAGATCAGCCACCTGCTGGTAGCGGTGAGCCATCAGGAGAACAAATACTTAATATTTTAGAATCTGCAGAGATTCCAACAATGGATTCCGTTTTAGGTACGGATGCAGTAGCTTTCAACGTTATGAACAACGTATTCGAAGGTTTATATCGTTTAGGAGAAAATGATGAAGTTGTTGAAGGTGTAGCAACTGGTCATGAAGTAAGTGAAGACGGATTAACTTATACTTTCGAACTTCGCGAAGATGCTGTATGGTCGAACGGTACGCCAGTAACTGCAAACGATTTCGTTTTTGCTTGGCAACGTGCTGTTAACCCAGAAACAGGATCTGAATACGGTCCTTACATGATGAGTGGTAAAATCGCTAATGCTTCTGAAGTTGCAAACGGGGAACTTCCTTTAGAAGAACTTGGTGTAAAAGCACTTGACGATTACACTCTTGAGGTAACATTAGAAGAACCAGTAGCATATTTTGAGTCTTTAATGACTTTCCCAACGTTCTTCCCACAAAACCAAGAGTTTGTTGAAGAACAAGGTAACAAATATGCTTTAGAACCAGAACACTTAATTTACAATGGTCCTTTCGTAATGGAAGACTGGCAACATGAAGTTAGTTGGAAACTTGTGAAAAACACAGATTACTGGGATGCTGACACAGTAGTATTGGAAGAAATTAATGTAGACGTAGTTAAAGAAGTATCTACAGGAATTAACCTTTACCAAGCTGGACAGATTGATATTTCTCCTGGTCTTACTTCGGAGTTTGTAACTAGATATCAAGATGATCCAAACTTAATTAGCTATTTACAACCAGTATTATTCTACTTTAAGTTTAATCAAACAAAAAATGAAGCATTAGCAAACGTTAATATCCGCAGAGCTCTTGCAAAAGGTTTTAATAAAGAAGCTATTACTTCTGTTATTTTAAACAACGGTTCTCTTCCAGCGAACTACTTAATTCCAGTTAACTTTGTTGAACATCCTGAAACTGGTGAAGATTTCCGTGCAACACATGGTAATTTCAACGAGTTTAATGTGGAAGAAGCACAAGAATTATTCGCAAAAGGTTTAGAAGAGCTAGGTCAAGAATCTATCACTGTTGAGCTTTTAGGTGGAGACACTGAAACATCTAGAAGAATGCATGAGTTTTTACAAGCTGAGTTAGCTAAGAACTTACCTGGATTAACGATCCGCGTTAAGGAAGTTCCATTTGCTCAACGTTTACAATTAGATGATAATCTTGATTACGACATGCAATTATCTGGTTGGGGACCTGACTATTTAGATGCTATTTCATTCGCTAACCTGTGGGTTACGGATGGTGGAAACAACAAAATGGGCTACTCTAATCCAGAATATGATCGACTAATCAATGATGTTATGACTACTTTAGCTAATAATCCAGCTGAACGTTTTGAGGCAATGCAAGAAGCTGAGAGAATCTTACTTGAAGAAGATGCAGCGATTGCACCAATTTACCAACGTGGTATGACACGTTTATGGCAGCCTTATGTACAAAACGTACACATGCACAACTTTGGACCTGACTTTAGCTATAAGTGGGCATACATTAGCAAATAATTTTCAATAGAATAACTTTTCGAAATTATTCTAATATAAGAATTAACCTTTAAATATTTAGAAAGAGAGAGTATATTAGTTGTATATACTCTCTCTTTCCCTGTAAAGGAATTGTCTAACTTTAATGAATTTTGAGAATGAATGCGTTCTCATTACATCTTACAGGAGGTGCAAATATGGCTAAGTATTTGTTACAACGTTTTATCTATATGTTTATCACACTATTTCTAATTGCTTCGCTTACTTTCTTCTTAATGAAACTTATGCCTGGTACTCCTTTTACGATGCAAGATAAGCTTACGGAAGCACAACGAACTATTCTTTTACAGAAGTATGGATTAGATGATCCAGTACCTGTTCAATATGCAAAGTACATGCTTAACCTTGCAAAAGGAGACTTAGGAATTTCCTTTCAATATGACAACCGAAGCGTGACGGAAATAATAAAAGCACGTATCGGCCCATCTGCTCAACTTGGTTTTCAAGCTATGTTAGTAGGTACAATAATAGGAATATTGCTCGGAATTGTCGCAGCACTAAATAAAAATACTTGGATAGATTATGGTGCAACCGTTATTGCTGTACTTGGTAAATCTATTCCATCATTCGTGTTTGCAGGGTTGTTGCAATATTACATTGCAGTTCAGTTAGGATGGTTTCCGGTTGCATTTTGGAGAGGGCCAGAGTATACCGTTTTACCAACCGTTGCATTAGCAATTTTTCCAATTGCGATTGCAGCGAGATTTATGAGAACAGAAATGATTGAAGTTTTAGGGTCTGATTACATTACACTTGCTAAAGCAAAAGGTGCTACGAAATTCGATATTGCCTTTAAGCATGCAACGAGAAATGCACTAATTCCGGTTGTAACCGTTTTAGGTCCATTAGCTGTAAGCTTAATGACAGGAACACTTGTGATAGAGAAGATATTCTCTGTACCAGGATTAGGGGAACAGTTCGTACGTTCTATTCAGGTAAATGATTACCCTGTTATTATGGGAACAACACTTTTGTTTGCAGCATTATTTATCTTTATCGTATTAGTAGTTGATATTCTATATGGAATTATTGACCCTCGTATTCGTTTAGCAGGAGGTAAGAAATAATGAAAAACAATTATGAAAAAATCAACAAAGACTTATTTCAACCAGCTGCTATCGATCCGAATAATAGTGAAAAAATATCTAAACCAAGCTTAACTTATTGGCAAACGGCATGGTTGCGTTTAAAGAAAAATATCGCCGCGATAACAGGTTTAATTATTATTGCTATCATTTTCTTACTAGCAATCTTTGGTCCATTTATGAATAGTTATGGATTTAATGACCAAGATGTTATGCGGGCAAATATGCCTCCTAAAATTCCTGTAATAGAGAATATGGGGATACTTGATGGGTCTAGAAACGGTGTAGATGTATATGAACAAAGAGGAGAAGAAGGTTACTTCTGGTTTGGTACAGATGGACTTGGACGTGATATTTGGACACGTGTTTGGACTGGTACTAGAATATCCCTTTACATCGCATTTTTAGCAGCTATTATTGATATGATTATTGGTGTTGCATATGGTGGAATTTCTGCTTACTATGGCGGAAGAGTGGATAACGTCATGCAACGTATTATTGAAGTATTAGTAGGTATACCAAACCTTGTTATTATCATCCTAATGTTACTGGTGATGGAACCCGGTATACTTGCCATAACCATAGCCCTTACGATAACCGGTTGGGTTGGTATGGCTCGTGTTGTACGTGGACAAACATTGAAACTGAAAAATCAAGAATTTGTACTTGCATCTAAAACTTTAGGTTCAGCCGATAGCAAAATTATTACAAAACATTTAATTCCAAATGTTGCTGGTGTTGTAATTATCAATACGATGTTTACTATTCCAAGTGCTATATTCTTTGAAGCATTTTTAAGTTTCATTGGTTTAGGATTACAAGCACCTCAAGTTTCTTTAGGTACACTAATTGAAGATGGATTCCAGTCGTTACAGATATTCCCGCACATTATGATTTTCCCAGCCATCATTATCAGTTTATTGATGATTGCGTTTAACTTATTAGCTGATGGAATGCGTGATGCACTAGATCCAAAAATGAAAGACTAAAGGTAGGTGAGAGAGTATGGAAAACATTTTAGAAGTTAAAAACTTGCATGTTTCTTTTGACACATTTGGTGGAGAAGTAAATGCAATTCGAGGAGTAAACTTTGAATTGCAAAAAGGTGAAACACTTGCCATTGTAGGAGAATCTGGTTCCGGAAAATCCGTAACGACGAAAACAATCATGAGGTTATTACCTGAAAACACTTCTAACATTAAAGAAGGTCAAATCTTATTCGATGGGAAAGATTTAGCTAAATTACCAGAATCACAAATGCAAAAGATACGTGGAAAAGATATATCAATGATCTTCCAAGATCCGATGACATCGTTAAATCCAACGATGACAGCGGGAAAGCAAATTATGGAAGGTATAATAAAACATCAAAATGCAAGTAAGTCTGCAGCAAAAGAAAAAGCAATCGACCTGCTTCGACTTGTTGGAATTCCAATGCCTGAGCAACGTTTCAAGCAATACCCTCATCAATTCTCTGGTGGAATGAGACAAAGGGTAGTTATCGCAATCGCTTTAGCATGTAACCCAAAAGTGTTAATTGCAGATGAACCAACAACTGCATTAGATGTGACAATTCAAGCTCAGATCTTAGATTTAATGAAAGATCTGCAGAAAAAAATTGAAACATCTATTATATTCATCACACATGATTTAGGTGTTGTAGCAAACGTTGCAGATCGTGTGGCTGTTATGTACGGTGGACAAATCATTGAAATGGGTACAGTGGACGAAATTTTCTATGACCCTCGTCACCCATATACATGGGGACTATTAAGTTCAATGCCGGATTTGGAACTAGCAGAAACGGAACTTTACGCAATTCCAGGTACACCACCTGATTTAACAAACCCACCAAAAGGAGATGCCTTCGCTCCACGTAACCAATTTGCAATGCAAATTGATTTAGAAATGGAGCCACCTATGTTCCAAGTTTCTAACACGCATTTTGCAAAAACGTGGTTACTACATGAAGATGCTCCTAAAGTGGAACCGCCGCTTGCAGTGCAAAAACGTCAAAGAAACATGCCTAATAACTTTGATAAGCCTGTGATGGTGAAGGACGGTGTTGTTAATGGCTAACCAAGAAAAGTTGTTAGAAATTCGCGATTTAAAGCAATATTTTAATGAGGGTAAACCAAATATGGTGAAAGCGGTTGATGGTCTTAACTTTGATATTTATCGTGGAGAAACATTAGGATTAGTTGGTGAATCTGGTTGTGGAAAATCAACAACCGGTAGAACAATTATCCGCCTTTATGACGCTACAGATGGCGAAGTGCTATATGAAGGTGAAAATGTTCATGGTAGAAAATCTAAAAAAGAATTGTTGAAATTCAACCGTAAAATGCAAATGATTTTCCAAGACCCTTATGCATCATTAAATCCTAGAATGTCTGTAACGGATATTATTGCTGAAGGTATCGACATTCATGGCTTAGCAAAAAATAAGCAAGAAAGACTACAAAGAGTTTATGACCTATTAGAGACAGTAGGTCTAAATAAAGAGCATGCTAATCGCTATCCACATGAATTTAGTGGTGGACAAAGGCAGCGTATTGGTATTGCACGTGCTCTAGCAGTTGAACCGGATTTCATTATTGCAGACGAGCCAATCTCTGCATTAGATGTTTCAATTCAAGCTCAAGTTGTTAACTTAATGAAAAAGTTACAAAAAGAAAAAGGTTTAACATACTTGTTTATCGCCCATGATCTCTCTATGGTTAAATACATTAGCGATCGAATCGGTGTTATGTATTTCGGTAAATTGGTGGAATTAACGACAAGTGAAGAGTTGTACAACAATCCAATACACCCGTACACTCAATCTTTATTATCAGCTATTCCACAACCAGATCCTGATACGGAAAGAAAGCGTAAACGTATTTCTTACGACCCGAATAGTCATGGTTACAGTAAAGAAGATGCGGTGGAATTAAGAGAAGTGAAACATGGACATTTTGTACTTTGTTCAGAAAGAGAATTCGAACTATACAAAGAGAAGTATACTAAATAATACATGACGATCTCATTTTATGGGGTCGTATTTTTTTTTGTAATATAATAATTATTTTACAATAAAATAGGAATATATACTATTATTAATTTAATATTAATTCTGAAAAGTAAATATATTAATTTACACTAATTGGTCATAAGATTTTTTGAAGAAATTTGATGAATTACATAAAATAATATCGAAATATGATTTATAATGAACATAAGGACAAGAATGGAATTGGGGGAAAAGAAATGAAAAAATGGTTATGGCTACTTGTGACGTCCTTATTAATTGCATCTTTCTTTAGTTCATCCGTTATGGCTAATGAAAAGAAGGAGATTGGAATACATTCAGTAAAAAAAGCATCTACAGTTCCAAAAGTACTACCAACAACTATCCCGCGCTTTACATTCGAATCAGGATACAGTTTCGAATATCCAGATGCAGTTAGAGGAATATACGTAACAGGTCATTCAGCAGGTGGAGAAAGGTTTCAAACATTACTTCAATTGCTCGAAACTACTTCGTTAAATGCAATGGTAATTGATATTAAAGATGACTACGGCTATTTAACATATATTCCAGATAGCGATTCCCCTTATATGGATATATCTAAACCATATATAAGAAATATCGAATCCATGATGAAAACGTTAGAGGAAAAACAAATCTATCCAATTGCGCGTATTGTTGTATTTAAAGATACTGTATTAGCAAATAAAAGACCAGAACTCTCTTTTTTAGATAATGGAGAAGTATGGTTAAACAATAGAAAAGAAGCATTTGTTAATCCATTTATGAAAGAAGTATGGGATTATAATATTGATATAGCAATCAAAGCGGCAAAATTAGGATTTCAAGAAATTCAATTTGACTATGTAAGGTTCCCAGAAGGCTTTGAAAGAAGAGATGAACAACTTCAATTCAGTTATGGAGATTACGAAAATTTAGATATGAATAATATTCAAAAAAGAGTGGAGTCTGTAACTAACTTTGTGGAGTACGCGAATCAAAGATTGGAGCCATACGGTGTAGATGTATCAGTAGATATATTTGGCTATACTGCAACGTTACCAGAAGCCCCTGGAATAGGACAAAACTTCACGAGAATCTCTGAACACGTAGATGTTATTTCTTCTATGATCTATCCTAGTCATTGGACTGCTTATTTCGGTATACCTAAACCGGATTTGGAACCGTATAGGCTTGTGGCTGAATATGCAAAATTCGAAAATCAGCGTCTAGATGAACTAGAAAACAGGCCAATCTCAAGGCCGTGGATTCAAGACTTTACAGCATCATGGTTAGGGAAAGGAAATTATCTTCCATACGGTAAGAACGAAGTAGAAGCACAAATTCGAGCGTTAAATGAAAACGGTATCAATGAATTCTTATTATGGAATGCAGGTAACCGTTACACTGAAGGTGTAAATTATAAGCCATTAGGTGATTAATTTAAAAAGAGGTTGGCCAAATTTAAACGGCCAACCTCTTTTCATTATTTAGTTTTTCCACCAACACTGTTCCAGCCTTTTTGCATGTTAGCTGATTTATCAAAGCTTAATGTACGCGTTTTTCCGCCAAAAAACTTTTCTCCAATTCCGTTCGTTAAAACACCCATAAAAGCTGTTATTCCTATAATAAGTAATGCTACGATTGTAAAATCGATAAAATATTCAACCATTGGAACATCCCCTTTTCCTATGTAAAAGAAATTTCGTTACTTCTATTGTATGCTATGTTAAACAGAAAGGAAAGAGGGGATATTAACGATAAGTTAGTACTTTTTTGTTATACTATTCATATACATATTGCGGAAAGGGTGTTGTACAGAAAATGAATTGGTATGAGAAACTAAATCAATATTTCCCTATTGAGGAAATGAAGTCAAAAGAACATATGGAATTGCTGCTAAAAGAAAAGGGTGAGATTTACCATAAAGATGAAGGTGAATATCATGTTCTTATGTATGCAGAATTAAATAATCTAATTTTTATCGATTACCTATTTGTCTCAAAAGATGCAAGAGGACAAGGGCTAGGTCGCAAACTTATTGAAAAACTAAAGAAAAAAGGTAAGCCGATTATATTAGAAGTGGAACCTGTTGATTATGAAGACACGGACACAGAGAAGCGTTTGAAGTTTTATAAACGTGAGGGGTTTAAACATGCTTCTTCTATCGGTTACCAACGCCGCTCTCTAGCCACGAACGAAGTGAATCAAATGGAAATTCTTTATTGGTCACCAAACGGTGAAGAGGAAGAAGTAATATATGAAGGTATGCGTAAAATGTACGAACATATTCACACTTATAAAGATGTCGAGCTTTATGGAGAGCAGTATGATGATGTAGAGCAAGTGCTTTCCTTTGATGACTCGGAAAACAGTGGAGACAACATTTTAAAGAACATTTAAGAAGTGGCTATTTGCCTATACCATAAAGCCTTATCGTGATGGAAGGCGACTATTACAAATATAAAATAAGAAATAAGGAAATACTTTCATAGTCTTTATGAATGGGAATTTGGTCAGTATCTTTTATAGCCTCGATGAACGGTACTTTAATTAAAAAGCTAGTCAAAAGTACCTTTCGTTGACACGATGAACGTCACTTTGGTCAAGAAGTTAGTCAAAAGAACCTTTCATTGACACGATGAACGGCACTTTGGTCAAGAAGTTAGTCAAAAGAACCTTTCATTGACACGATGAACAGAACTTTGGTCAAGAAGTCTGCTAAAAGTACCTTTCATTGACACGATGAACGGCACTTTGGTCAAGAAGTTCGCTAAAAGTGCCTTTCATTTACATGATGAACGGCACTTTGGTCAAAAAGTTAGTCAAGAGTACCTTTCATAGCCTCGATGAACGGCACTTTGGTCAAGAAGTCTGCTAAAAGTACCTTTCATTTACACGATGAACGGCACTTTGGTCAAAAAGTTAGTCAAAAGAACCTTTCATTGACACGATGAACGGCACTTTGATCAAAAAGTTAGTCAAGAGTACCTTTCATTGACACGATGAACGGCACTTTGATCAAAAAGTTAGTCAAGAGTACCTTTCATAGCCTCGATGAACGGCACTTTGGTCAAGAAGTCTGCTAAAAGAACCTTTCATTTTACATGATGAACGGCACTTTGGTCAGAAAGTTAGTCAAGAGTACCTTTCATAGCCACAATGAACGGCACTTTGGGAAAAGTGACTTTTAAAAGAATATTCATTTATCTTTAAATTGCATGATGAAAACACTTTGTATAGAAAAAATCACTTCATATAGTTATATGAAGTGATTTTTTCTTCAAATTCATTGAATTTATTGGAATTAAACGCTATTTCTTAATTATTTTTTAAGTACTCTTCATACTGTTCCACTAACAAGTTATTAATAACTAAGTACCCCTCATCATTTGGGTGAATATCGTCATCTGCAATGTGTGTTAGCTTTTTTTCTTTACCATTAAACCACTCATAAGGATTAACGATTATCGTATTTGAGTTAGCAAAAGTGTCAATAAATTCATTAAACATAGGTGCAAACTTTTCGCCACTAGCTTTTAAATCGTGATTATCATAGTAAGGATTATACAAACCTAGTAAAATAACAACCGCATCACTATTTAATTCTTTTATTCTATTCATAATAGAACGATAGTTTTCCTCTAATAGAGACATTCTCAACGACAAAGCAACATCTCCAATGGTTGGATTCGCCCTTACCGTATTTATAAAGTCATTGCCGCCTATAGACATTGTAATAATATCAGCGTTTCTAATTCTGTTTTGTAGACCAATATCTGTCTCCAACATAAGTTGTAAACCAGCGGAAGACAATCCTGGAACACTATGATTTTCAACGTGAACCAATTGATCTTCTCGTAAATATTGCACAAACCTAGGCACAAAACCATGGATTCGTAAAAAGTTTATTTCAGAAGAACCATACCCTGCAGATAGAGAATCACCTAAAGCGATATATGTTACTGTAGTAGGTGTTTCAGCTTTTGCGGAAGGAAATAATAGAAAACTAGATAATATAAAAAAACAAATAACCATCCAATTTATGACTAATTTCATTGATAGAAGACCTCCCCTCGTCTCTTATAGAGAGGAAAACAAGCCTAACTGTTGCTTGTCTTCCTCGGTTCTAAATGGACGCATCCTCATGGTGTTTTGCTTTTCTTTTTTCTCTCCAGCTATCAAATAAGAAATAAACAACTGGTATAAATATTAATGTGATAACAGTAGCAAAACTTAAGCCAAACACGATAACTATTGCCATTGGTTGTTGAATTTCCATTCCTTCTCCAAACCCAAGTGTCAGTGGGATAAGGCCTAATATTGTAGTTAAAGCTGTCATAAATATAGGTCTGATACGTGTTGGACCTGCAATTAAAATAGCTTCTAATGTGGATTTACCATCACGTTTTAATATATTTACATAATCTACAAAGACGATGGCATTATTAACGACTATCCCGGTTAGTATGAGCATTCCGACCAGTGATCCGACCCCTAACGGCTGTTGCGTAATTAATAACCCAGCCATAATGCCAATCACGGTTAGTGGAACAGCAAACATGATGATGAGTGGGTAAAAGTAAGATTCAAATTGTCCAGCCATAACCATATATACTAAAACAACCGCTAAAGCTAAAGCACCGCCAAGTTTGAAAAATGCATCGTTCATTTGCTCATCTTGACCGCCAAAAGAAATTTTATATTGGTTATTTGGTAAGTAAATGTTTTCACGAAGAGCCAGTTCAATATCATCAACGACGCTTCCTAAATCTCTCCCTACTATATCTGCATTTACCGTTATTTCACGTAAACGATTTGTACGAGTTATCTGTGTAGGACCTTGGCTTCTTTCAATGACAGCAACCGCTTTTAACGGTATGTTCTCACCAGTTGGTGTGCTAATTAATAAGTTCTCTAGTTGTTGAATAGAAGTGGTATACGTATCCTCTATCGCTAAACGGATATTTAATTCTTCACCATCACGCGCCATTCTACTTGCTACAATTCCACGAGTCGCATTAGAAACAGTAGAGGCAACTTGCGCCGTTCCAACACCAAATTGACTAGCCTTTACGCGATCAATTTGTACTGTGATTTCTGGATTACCTTCCGTAAAGTTGCTAGAAGGTTCCCGTACACCTTCTACTTCAGAAATTATTTCTATCGTATGGTCTGCTATATCCTTTAATGTAGTTAAATCCGGACCTGTAATACTTAATGAGACAGGGTTTTGTGAAAATCCACTATCACCAGAAGATATTCGGATCTCTGCACCAGGAATATTCGCTAGACGTTGTCTTATATCATCTGCAACTTGTGCATCTGACCGATTTCTATCATTAATAGGTACTAATAATATACTGTAATTAGCTCTGTTCGTTTGTGTACCAGCAGCAACAGAGAAGTTATCTGCACCACCAACAGTAACAAACGCTAAATCAATTTCAGCAATATCTCGAATGCGTTCGTCTATATCTTCCATTACACCATATGTTGCATCAACGGAACTGCCCTCTGGTAACCTAGCTGTTATAGATAAAAAGCTTTGGTCTTGTTGTGGCAAAAATTCTTTCCCAAGAAGCGGATAGCCGAGTAAGGAGATAGCAAAAAGTAATAACACTAAAGATGCTGTTTTCTTCGGATGTCTTAATACGCGTTCCAATACTCCCCGATACCATGAAGTAAAAACTCCAAACCTTTCTTCAAAACGCGAAGATTTATCATTTACTTTTAATAGTAAAGAAGAAAATAAAGGTACAATAATTAATGCTGTAAACAGTGAAGCAAATAATGAAAAGGATATTACTAATGCAAGTGGTTTAAACAATTGAGCAGCTAAACCATCAACAAAAACAATAGGTAAAAATACGATAATAGTTGTCAATGTCGATGCTACAATTGCAGGGCCAACTTCAGCTGTTCCTTTTATTGCCGCATCTTTTAGGGATTCCCCTTTTTGCCTTAGTCGGTAAATATTTTCTAAAATTACAATTGCATTATCGACCATCATACCAATTCCAAGTGCGAGACCACCAAGTGTTAACAAGTTTAACGTTTGCCCACTAAAATACATGAAAATGAATGTAGTAACGATGGAAATTGGAATGGAGAATCCAATAATTAATGTACTGCGGAAATTTCTTAAAAATAAATAAAGAACAAGAGCTGCAAGTATACTACCAACAATCATATTAGTCGTAACAGCTCGAATGGACTTTTCAATAAAGTCACTTTGATCAAAAATTGTTTGAATTTCTACCCCATCAGGGAGTGTCTTTTTAATTTCTTCTATTTTTCGATCAATATTGTTAGCAACCGTTACAGTATTACTACCAGACTGCTTTAAAATAGACATCCCAACAGCTGGCTCGCCATTTAAATAACTAAGCTGTGTTGTAGGTTCTAATGTTTCCCTAACATCTCCTAGTTGCTCTAAAGGCACAACACCGTTACGCGTTGGAATTGGTAAGCTTCTAATATCAAAGATAGATTCATATTCACCTGTGATTCGGATAGGTAGATTTTGATTCCTGTCCGTTAACGAACCGCCTGGTAAATTTAAATTTTCAGATGCGATAATTTGCTGAAGCTGATCTAACGAAATGCCATAAGAATTCAACGTTTTTGGGTCTAACGTAATTCTAATTTCATTCTCAGCGCCACCTTCAACTGTTATCGAAGCGATTCCATCTACACTATTTAATTGAGGTTGAATTTCTTGTTCTGCAAGTTGCTTCGCTTTTGTCATTTCTCCGGATGGATCTGTTATAGCTAATTGTACAATTGGTAAGTCGCTTGGATTAAAGCGTAATACTCTTGGCATATTAGCTCCTGGTGGTAAAAAATCTCTCACAGAATCTATCCGATCTCGAATATCAAGTGATGCAAAGTCCATGTTCGTACCCCATGTAAATGCGACAAGAACGAGGGAACCACCTGTTCTAGAAATAGAAGTAACGGATTCAACATTTGGCAAAGTTCCCATTGCATTTTCAATAGGACCTGAAATTAAATTTTCAATTTCTTCTGGACCAGCTCCCTCATATGTTGTCGTAACTGCAACAATAGGGAAGGTTAATTCAGGGAATAAATCTACGGGCATACCCCGCATACTTACAGCTCCAAGAATAAGCATCAATACGATAACCATTGACATAGCAATGGGACGTAATACAGATAATTTAGCGATATTCATTAGTCTCGATCACTTTCTTGAATTAATATTTCAACACCATCTTTTAATCTTTCTTTTCCATTCAAAGCTACAGTGTCATTTATAGATAAACCTTCAAGTACTTGAACTACTTCATCATCTCTAAAACCTAATAGTACGTTTTGGCGTACTGCTTTTTCACCTTCAATGAGAAATACATAAGGATCATTTTCTTCATATAAAATAGCTTCTACAGGAACGACTGTTTCCGATTCAAGCTCATCAATGTTTACAAAAGCTGTTGCTCTCATTCCGCCAAGTATATCCCTATCGGTATTGCTAATACGAATAGTAACGGTAAACATATTAGTTTGCATATCTACAGTTGGTGAAACAATATCAATTTCGGAAGAGAAAGGTTCACTTATACCTTCAAAAATTACAGTAGCTTTTTGGCCACTTTTTACTTTACTAACTTGATAACTATTCACAGCAAAAGTTGCATCAATCGTATTTAGTTGAATTATGGTCGCAACAGGTAATTGTGGTGTAGCAATCCCATCTTCTACTACATTTAAATCAGCAACAACTCCATCAATTGGACTCGTTATTTTTGTCAGATCTGCTAACTGTTCCGCTTGTTTTAATCCATTCCTTGCTTGTTGTAATTGTACTTCTAGTTCAGCTGTATTAAAGGAAGGGATTTGTTGCAGTTGGCTAGCGGCAGTTGCAAGTTGCGCTTGTTTTATCATGACATCGACAGTGCTTTGGATTAAATCTAAAGAAGTAACAGCACCTGTTTCGACACCTTCTAATAAACTTTGTGATTTTTGTAAAGAAAGGTTTAATTCCTCTTGTAATTTGGGTATATCAGCAATAGAAGCTTGATTTTGTGCCGCTTTTTCTACTTCTTTCATTTTAGAAAGAGCATTTTCTAACTCGTTTATTGCGTTTTTTGCTTGTTTCACTTGTTCGTCTGCAGCTTGTGAATCAAGCGTAACGATTAATTGACCTTTTGAAACAGTGTCGCCAATTCTTACATGGACTTTTTCTACGGTGAGGGGGGAAGTTGTAACAAGTGGTACTTGAACGCTAGGTAGAGCTGTACCAGTAAGCTCAATCGTATTACTTATCGTTTTTTCAGAAACAGTTGCTACTGTTATTGGAATTTTGTTATTTTCCGTACTTTGGCTTGTTATTTCTTTCTGAGAACAAGCAGTAAAAAACATAAGAATTATAAATAGGAGTGCAAGTTGCCAATACTTATTCAAAAAAATCACCTCTTCATTATCATGTCTAAATATTAAGCTATCATGTATTGATTATCGGTACAAATAGGAACTAGTTAAGAAGGTTCAAATTGTTACTAAATTGTGAACTTTTTATATGGATGAAACTTTTTTTGTAACAATTCGTCTATATGTATATGGAAGAGGCAATGGGTGTTAAGTGAGTTCAGATTGTTACGTATATCTTTAGTATTAAATTACTACTTAAACATAGGGTCTTAACTAGCTTGTAACAATGTTGATACATGTCTAACTTCTAAAATCCTATATTCAAGATGTTTATTTTCGTGTATAATAATTATAGGAATTACTTCTTTATAGTAATTTCAAACTGAAAGCCATTCACCATTAGATTAGTGGACAGCTAACAGCTAACAGCTGACAAAAGCAAATGGAACTGATTATTATTAAATTATAAATATAATATAACGATGTATGGCGAGCAGCCATCCTACATTCGAGTCACACCATTGCTTAAACATTTATACTAGTTAAAGGAGAGGAAAAGTTCATGGTAACGGTATATACATCTCCAAGTTGTACTTCATGTCGTAAGGCGAAAAATTGGTTAGAGGAAAATGATATTCCATACGTGGAAAGAAATATTTTCTCAGAGTCACTATCTATAGATGAAATTAAGGAAATCTTAAGAATGACAGAAGAGGGGACAGATGAGATTATCTCTACCCGATCAAAGATTTTCCAAAAATTAAATATTAATGTAGAGTCAATGCCTTTGCAAGAGCTTTACAAAGTGATAAAAGAACATCCTGGTTTATTAAGAAGACCAATTATCATAGACGAAAAAAGATTACAAGTTGGATACAACGAAGACGAAATCCGTCGGTTCTTACCAAGAAAAGTACGTACGTATCAACTACGTCAAGCACAGAAGTTAGTAAACGGATAATAATTTAATAGGTCAATTTCCATAGAGGCTAGTAGCTACTAGCCTAAGGAAATTGACCTGTTTTTGTTTTCTATCTATTAGCTGTGTTAATGGTTAGTGTTGATTTATAAACACTTTCCTGTTAATTTCCGTGCAAGGCTGAGACTCCTGCGGGAAAAGCGTGGAACGGGAGACCCCACAGGCGCTTGCGCCGAGGAGGCTCCCTGCGCCACGAAAAGTGATAGCGGCTCGTTCAGCTCCGATAGGTATAAGACAGGGACAGCTTGAGGGTGTTTTTGCCCTCGAGATGGCCATGACTTATACTCGAGGAGCTACTTGACCTAGACACGCCCACGGAAAGCGAAGACTTGCACGGAAATCAACGGTGATCTTTAACACAACCTATCTATTAAACCGATGAACTGGTTTTCGGACCC
Source organism: Bacillus alkalisoli (assembly GCF_002797415.1). Taxonomy (GTDB): domain Bacteria; phylum Bacillota; class Bacilli; order Bacillales; family Bacillaceae_I; genus Bacillus_CD; species Bacillus_CD alkalisoli. Next base: position 2,871,809 of record NZ_KZ454944.1, on the reverse strand, counting down.
GAAAATTTTTGGACTAAAACAAACGATAATACGAATAGGATAGTCAAAAACGGAAATAGTTCTTTTAAACTAGGTAAGAATACAACATGTTGTATCATTGGCTCATTCATCATCATTTTCCCAGCAGTAAAAGCCAAAATGGCTGCACCAATATAAACAATAATAGGATACCTTTCCATTAAATAAAGGATGATTTTACTACCCCAAACGATAATCGGGATAGAAAATAGAAGACCAATCACAACTAATTTAAATTGACCGTGAGCAGCACCAGCAACCGCCATTACATTATCAACACCCATTATAATATCTGCAATGACAACTGTTTTAATTGCCGCCAATAGAGAAGTACTTCCTCTTATTTCTACGGAATCGGACTGTTTTTTTATCAACCCTATAGCAATATAAATTAGTAAAACTCCACCAACAAACTGTAAGAAAGGAATAGAAAGTAAATATACTGCGACTACAGTTAATAGGACGCGACAAACTACAGCCAGTAGCGTTCCTATAATAATCGCCTTATTTCGGTGCTTATCGGGTAAATTACGACAAGCCATGGCGATTAGTATTGCGTTATCCCCACCAAGAACAATATCAATGCCAATTATTATTAATATAGATGTAATTAATTCAAATTCCACACAATCGCTCCCTCTTGTCCCATTCTTAACTAAATATAGTGAGGGCTGTTCAATATTATGACTAGATTTTTATCAATAATAAAGAATTGGTACTAAGAAAATAAATTTATATTACTAATCGTTGTTGTTAGCACGAGGCGTGAGACTCCTCGAAAATGCTACCGCATTTCCTTCGTGCGATGATTCGCTGCCGAAGCCTTCCTTGTCCTGCGGGAGAAGTGTGTCAAGGGAGACCCCAAAGGCGCCACGCGCCGAGGATGCTCCCGAGAGCCAAGAAATGTGGAAGCGGCTCGTTCATCTCCGACAAGCATAAGTCAGTGATAGCTTGAGGACGCTATTTGCCCTCTAGATGGCCATGGCTTATAACTCGAGGAGTTAGAGCGGCTAGAACTAGACAAACCCGCGGAAAGCGAGCGCCTCGTGCTGACAACAACAGTTAGAACCTTATAAAACACTTTCAGGTGAGGTTTATCATAAGAGTAAAAAAGATAAATACAATTTGTTAAAGTTTCAGTCATATTATGCTATAATAATAAATTAAACCAGTTTAAAACAAGCTGTATAAAGGGTAATTTTTAAGGTATAGTAGGCGAATGAGGTTTTTTTAAAAAATGAGTTTTTTTATTTCCATTCTTCTATCCTTTATCATAAAATAAGAGTACAAGGTTAGCTTCTGTGCATATGTTATAGGTTTATAGCGTTTGCTAATTGGATACATTGATAAGCATATATTTAATTAAATGGAGGTCCCTTCCTAAACAATAAATATGGAAATGAGAAGCAGTTAATTAGGAAGCAATAACGGCTTACTTACAAAACCTTAGGGGAACGCAACGCTAATCATTTACCTAATAAATATAGAAGGGAGTTGTTAATGATGGAGATAGAACGTATTAATGATCATACTGTAAAATTTTACATTTCGTATGGCGATATAGAAGAGCGTGGATTTGACCGGGAAGAAATTTGGTATAACCGGGAAAGAAGTGAAGAATTGTTTTGGGAAATGATGGATGAAGCTCATGATGAGGAGGATTTTACCATTGATGGGCCGCTTTGGATTCAAGTGCAAGCGTTAGATAAAGGGTTAGAAATAATCGTTACGCTCGCTCAACTTTCTAAAGATGGTAAAAACTTTGAGGTTCCAGTTTCAGACGATAAAAAAATTGATATACCAGTAGATGAAAGAATTGAATCTCTATTAGACCAGCATTTTAACCCTTCCAAGAATTCTTCACCTAAAGAAGAGACAGTCGAAACGGAAGAAGATATGCTTCAGTTTATGATTAAGTTCAAAGATTTAGAGGATGTTATTTCTGTTTCCCATCTTTTAAAAGCAAGAGAAAATATAACAAACTCACTCTATTTCTTCGAAAAAAAATATTACCTCTATGTTGATTTCTCTTCTGAACATTATTCAGATGAAGATATTGATAATGTGTTAAGCATATTATTAGAGCACGGGGAAGAAACGCAAATGACAATTCATCGTCTAGCTGAATATGGTGCGGCTGTAAGTGAAGATAACGCGATGGCAGAAATAGCTAGTCATTTCTCTTTATAATGACATATTCACGAATAATATGTCCTAAATGGTAAAGCCGATTTCATACTGGTGAAATCGGCTTTTATTTCGATTGTGCTTGTCATACTTATGCATCTCGTACTTATGGACCGTAATTTAAGATGTTTTAGGAGTTGAACTTCGTTTGAAAAATACAATACGCGTAGCCATGTTCTTATTAATACTATTAATTATTATCTATGTTACGAAAAGTTTTTGGGAAGGATGGATACTTGGTGTTGTATCCATGTTATTTACTCTTTCGGTCTTGTTTATTGCTTTTTTGATTTTTATGGAAAATCGACACCCAACAAGAACATTAACATGGCTTGTTGTTTTAGGTAGTTTTCCTGTCCTAGGGTTTATTTTTTATATGTTATTCGGGCGCAATGTACGGAAAAGACGTCTATTTTATAAAAAGGCTTTAATGGATAGACAAACGGCACAAAAAATTGAAGGTGAACGAAGCTACACAGAAGAAGAAATGCTGTCGTTAGGTGATGGGCATCGAACGATGTTTCAACTAGCAACAAATATTGGTAGAAGTCCAATCTCTTTTTCGACAGATACGGAAGTTTTGACAGATGGAGAAGAGACCTTCAGTAAAATTTTAGAAGAACTAGAAAAAGCGACTCATCATATACATCTCGTATACTACATCGTAAGACATGATGAAATTGGTACGAAGATAAAGGATGTATTAATAGAAAAAGCGAAGAGCGGGGTAAATGTAAGGTTTTTGTATGATGCTGTGGGAAGTTGGACCCTTTCTAAAAAATATATAAGAGATTTAAGGGATGCTGGTGTAGAAACTATACCTTTTTCTCCAGTTAGACTACCTTTTTTCAATAATAAAATAAACTTTCGTAATCACCGGAAAATTATTGTTATAGACGGTACAGTTGGTTTTGTTGGTGGGTTAAACGTCGGGGACGAGTATTTAGGTAAAAATGAGTATTTTGGATTTTGGAGGGACACCCACCTTTTAGTAAAGGGAGAGGCAGTAAGGACACTTCAGTTAATCTTTTTACAAGATTGGTATTACATGACAGAGCAATCGCTGTTAACACAAAGCTACTTATCCCCTAACTTATCTGAACATAGAAATTACGGCGGAGTACAGATGATTGCAGGTGGACCAGATCAAGAATGGGAAGTTATAAAAAGTTTATTTTTCTCAATGATTACATCTGCTCGTAAGTCTATTTGGATTGCTTCTCCATACTTTGTACCCGATGATGATATTTTTACTGCCTTAAAAGTGGCTGCCTTAAGCGGTGTCGACGTAAAAGTACTTATTCCTAACAGACCAGATAAAAAAATAGTATTTTACGCTTCCAGGTCTTACTTTCCAGAAATGTTAGCGGCAGGTGTGAAAATTTTTGAATATGAAAAAGGATTTTTACATGCAAAAATCGTAATAGTAGATGAAGAGGTGGCTTCGATTGGAACAGCTAACATGGATATGAGAAGTTTCCATTTGAACTTTGAAGTAAATGCGTTTCTTTACCATACAGAAAGTTTAAAGAAACTAGTATCAGACTATGAAAATGACTTGCTTACTTCCAAACCGTTAGTGAAGGAAGTTTTTGAAAACAGACCGTTTCACCATAAAGTGTTTGAGTCATTATCAAGACTACTTTCCCCTTTACTTTAGAAATTCCCCCTTTTTACATTATTAAATAATTCTAATGTAGAAAGGGGTTTTTCCTATATATTTAAAGCATGAAAGGAGATTGCTATGTTTGTAGCAAAAAGAAAGAATGGAGAGTTTGTTACGTTGCTTTACGGAAAAAAAGAAGATGTTATGGAGTTAAAAAAAGTAGAAAGGTTCTATTGTCCAGCTTGCAACAGCGAAGTTATTCCGAAGCTTGGTGAGATAGTGAGATATCATTTTGCACATGTTCGCAAAGAATGTTCCACATCTTCAGAAAGTGAATCACTGTATCATTTAGAAGGAAAAAGAAAGTTGTACGAACTGTTACAAAATACTGGTGAGGTCTCCATTGAACATTACATAAAAGAAACGAATCAGCGAGTGGACCTATTGTTTAAAAAAGAGGAGAAAACATTTGCGATAGAATTTCAATGCTCTAACCTATCAATTGCTGACCTTCAGAAAAGAACATTATTATATGAATCCCAAAATTTAATTCCAGTATGGATACTCTCAAAAAAACGTTTTCGCTCTCTGTATACTCTATCCTCGATTAATACTACAAATTGGCTTTTTCTACAAAAGAATAACTATCTAAAATTTCCTTATATTATTTGTTTTTGTCCAGTAGAAACTGTATTTTATTACCTTTTTCCTTTTTACCCGTTTTCGAGTCAAAAAACCTTTATTACTATTTATAAAAGTAAACAGTTGATTGTAGATAATTTCTCTAATACGCCTTCGTTACCAGATTGGAAAACAAAATGGCTACAATATAAAAGAAATTGGCGTTATGAATATTGTTTGTATCGTAATCTCATTCATTTGAAGAATTTTTGTTACGGAAAATATGGTGTCCCACTTTCTGAAATTCCGGCGGTCATTGGCATACCTGTAAGAGAACAGTATGTTATAGAAACCCCATTAATAGAATGGCAAACATATATATATTTTAGTTGCATTCATAGAACACCAGTAGGCTCTACGGTATCATTTACATCGATTTATAATCATTTCTTAAAGCTAATTCACTTCAAGAAAGTCAAGCTTCGATCCCTTCCATTAATAAAAGAGATGAACATATCAAACCCAATTAAAAGTTATTTGAATACTTTATGTGGTTTAGGAATTTTAGAGGAAGTAAGTACTGGTATTTACGAAAAGAAAGAAAACCCTATTACTCCTAGAACAATTGATCAAGCGATCAAAGAAGATAAAATGGTTTTAAGCAGAATAACACTCTCGTTTTAAAGCAAGTAAATTCATGATGGAAAAGAAAAAGGATATAATAGGTTTGTGACGAATAGAGTATAGTATGTTTTCTGTAATTAGGGACTTTCTGTTTCCCTAAGTACAATTCAAGTTCGTTCAATTTTTACTTTTAAGTAATTTAAGTTGAACGAAAAATGAAAATTTAATGGAGGGATCAACATGGCAGAAACAGCTGTAAAAAAACTACAAGAACGAAAAGATATTGCAGTAGATGATACATGGAGATTAGAAGATATTTTTTCATCTGACCAAGAGTGGGAAAAAGAATTTGAAGATGTAAAAAATATGATTGGAAAAATAAACGAATTCCAAGGAAAACTTTCTTCTTCAGCAAACGATTTATTTGAGGCATTACAATATCAAGATAGCATTTCGAGTCGCCTTGGAAAGTTATATACATATGCTCATATGCGCTACGATCAAGACACAACAAATTCCTTTTATCAAGGATTAAATGACAGAGCTTCTAACCTTTATACACAAGTGGCTAGTGCTTTATCATTTATCGTTCCTGAAATTCTTTCTATGGAAGAAGAAAAACTGTCTAGTTTTTTACAAGAAAAAGAAGAATTACAATTATACAAACATGCACTTGAAGAAATTAACTTGCAACGTCCACACGTTCTTTCTGCAAAAGAAGAAGCGTTATTAGCACAAGCATCAGAAGTGATGGCAGCTCCTTCTACGACATTTGGAATGTTAAACAATGCTGACTTAACATTCCCATCTGTTAAAGATGAGAATGGAGAGGAAACAGAAATTACGCACGGTCGTTACATTCGCTTTTTAGAAAGTGAAAATGGACAGGTAAGAGAAGATGCATTTAAAGCTGTATATGAAACATATGGTAAGTACAAAAATACTTTCTCTAGTACGCTTGGTGGTGCAGTGAAGAAAGATAATTTCAATGCAAAAGTTCGTAATTACAACTCTGCTCGCCATGCTGCATTAAGCAACAACAACATCCCTGAGTCTGTATATGACAACTTAGTAGAAACGGTAAATAAAAATTTACACTTGCTTCACCGTTATATAGATTTACGTAAAAAAGTTCTAGGCGTTGATGAGTTACACATGTATGACCTTTATACTCCACTGGTTAAAGATGCGAACATGAAAGTTTCCTATGAACAAGCTCAAGAATATTTATTAAAAGGGCTAGCACCACTTGGTCAAGAATATTTAGATATCGTAAAAGAAGGTTTCGACAATCGTTGGGTTGACGTGCATGAAAACAAAGGAAAACGTTCAGGTGCCTATTCATCTGGAACATTTGGAACAAATCCATATATCTTAATGAACTGGCAAGATAATGTAAATAATTTATTTACGTTAGCACATGAGTTTGGACACTCAGTACACAGTTACTATACGAGAAAAACTCAGCCATATCCTTACGGAAACTACTCTATTTTTGTAGCAGAAGTTGCGTCCACTTGTAATGAAGCGTTATTAAACGATTACTTATTAAAAACAATTGATGATGAGAAAAAACAACTATACTTGCTAAACCATTACTTAGAAGGTTTCCGAGGTACAGTATTCCGTCAAACAATGTTTGCTGAATTTGAACATAAGATTCACATGTTAGCTCAAGAAGGTCAAGCGTTGACAGCAGATTTATTAACGGAAACGTATTATGAGTTGAATAAAAAATACTTTGGTGAGAATATTCATATTGATAAAGAAATTGGTTTAGAGTGGGCAAGAATTCCTCATTTCTATTACAATTACTACGTATATCAATATGCAACAGGATATAGTGCAGCAACTGCATTAAGTAAGCAAATTCTTGATGAAGGTACACCTGCAGTTGAAAGGTATTTAGAATTCTTAAAAGCAGGAAGCTCTGACTATCCAATCGAAGTATTGAAAAAAGCTGGAGTAGATATGACACAAAGTACACCGATTGAAGAAGCATGTAAAGTATTCGAAGAAAAACTAATCGAAATGGAAAACCTACTTTCATAAACAAACAAGAAGCTGGCTACATATGTAGTCAGCTTTTCTTATTTAAACCCCCTAAATTGCTGGCGGTAGTTCATATGGGCAATTAGAAGAAACAAGGAGATAAATAGTAAGGGAGACGTAAGGACCAATGGATAAACTTTCATTAGCCCTAAAATATTTACAATAAAAGATAAAATAATAAATCCAATAATGCTAGGGAAAATCCAGCTTCTCAAGTTATTCATTTTCACCTACTCCTTCATAAATCATGCTCTATTCTAAATTTATGCAAGTTGTCCTTATAACATTATAAAATCTTTTAATAGGAACTTTTTTGTGACAAAGTTGTGAAATGAAGAAAAAACCACTTGTCAAAGTTCGACAAAATCTGATATATTAATAACGTGAAACGATTCACATACAAACATATACCCCTTTGTTTGACCGTGAAAAATTTCTCCCATCCCCTTTGTTGTCTATAAGACAATAGAAAAAGCCTTAGGTCTATGACCTAAGGCTTTTTTAATTGTTTGGCTATGTTAAGTACCCTGTTGTTTTCCCGCGAGAAATAAGCCGTGGTCATCGATAAAGTTCATATCGGTTAAGGAAAAAGAAGAAAATGAACTTGATAAGGTAGATGAAGTTCATTTTGGTTAAGGAAAAAGAAGAAAATAAACTTGATAAGGCTAATGAAGTGCATTTCTGTTAAAGAAAAGAAGAAAATGAACTCGATAAGGTCGATGAAGTTCATTTTGGTTAAGGAAAAAGAAGAAAATAAACTTGATAAGGCTAATGAAGTGCATTTCTGTTAAGGAAAAAGAAGAAAATAAACTTGATAAGGCTGATGAAGTTCATTTCGGTTAAGGAAAAGAAGAAAATGAACTTGATAAGGTCAATGAAGTTCAATTTCTTCTTTTAATTTCCAATATAACGCCAGAACGTACCATACTTTACTGGAACTTTTTCTACTTTTTGTTGAATTAATAATTTCTTCATTTCTTTTTCTACGATAGGTTCCGTTGTGTTGTATACAACAGCAATTTCTTTCGTAGCAACAAACGAAAATTGCATTAAAAACTCCTCAAGAGAAGGAAGGTCAGCTGGATTTAGTGAAGCACCTATCATATCTTGCAAAATTTCAACATACACGTCATAGGAATGATAGCCAGAAACTTTTATACCTTCCGCTTCAATATTTTCGTTAAAGAAAACTAAAGAAGGTATTTCACTAACATCCATTTCTTTTGTAATTTTCATATCACATTGCAACGCTTTTGTTGCACTTTCCGATTTAAGGTCTCTTGAAAATTCCTTTATATCTAAATTCACAGATTTCGCACACTCTTTAAGAACACTCACATTTGTAATGTCTTGTTTTTCTAAAAATAAAACTTCCTGCAGTTTTCGTAAATACTTTATCCCTGCACGTCTTCCTTGCAACTCTGCCGCTTTAATAGCTACAGAGGCAATATAAGGAGAAGCTATCGGATTTTCTATCCAAATAGTGCCATCACAAGACATTCCTGAACGGTTTGCGGTTGTTTCCCAAACTTTTGCCATGGAAGCCGCATGATGTTTTTTTGTTAAATTAATATTTGCGAGGCAACCACTTACAACATGTTTAATAGTAAAATATTGCCCGTACTCCATCTGTAATTTCTTTAAAGCAGGTTCTAATGCCCAACATTCTGGACATAACGGATCAATGAATAAGTAAATTTCAATCGGCTTATTTGTTGTATGCCTAATTGCATTTAAGTAAAAGAGTTGCTTATCATTACAATTCACGTTGATCTTCCTTTTCTTCTGGTTGATCCGGTGTATTTATCATATGCTGAGCAGTTAATACTAACCTCGCAAAAAATTCTTCGCGATGTGGCCCAGATAAATCTATTTCATCCATCGCTTCGTTCATACACTTTATCCAAGCCTGGGCTCTCTTCGGTGTAATGTCAAAAGGCATATGTCTTGCGCGTAACATTGGATGTCCATGCTCCGAAGTATATAGGCTTGGCCCACCTAAATATTGAGTAAGAAACTGCTTTTGTTTTCTAGCTGTTTCCGTCAAATCATCTGGGAAAATCGGAGCTAAATCAGGATGCTGACTAACTTTTGTGTAAAAAGCATCAACTAACTTATGAATAACGGGTTCTCCACCAATTGCGTCAAAAGGTGACGTTATATTATTGACCATAGTAAGAACTCCTTTAACAGAAAATATATTAGCACCATGAAAATGAATGCTGTCTAAACTTATCTAAACTTTATTTTATAATGACTATGTTTCTTATATTGTAGCAATGACGTTATTATATCTCAAATGATACGATTTAAACTTGGTTTCGTGGCACCATTTCCAAAATAAAAAGGCTGTCCAGATATACCTTCTGTACAAGCCCATTGTTGGTAAAAAAAGCGGCCGGTGGTATGTTACGCTTAGCGAGACATCGCACGAAGAAAATGTGGAAGCATTTTCGAGGAGTCGTCCATACCACCGGCACTTTAAATCCGGTTTTTATAACTTTCAGTATTAGAAAATACTACTCAACTACTTTAACCAATTAGCTATAGTAACTTCCCATGACTTTTTGGACATAGTTAGTTGTTTCTTTAAAAGGAGGTATTCCATTATACTTGTCGACATTACCTGGCCCTGCATTATAAGCTGCCAGTGCCAGCGTGATGTTTCCGTCATAACGATTTAGCATTTGCTTAATATATTTAGTTCCACCCATGATGTTTTGCCACGGATCATATGCGTCTGTTACACCAAGACCTTTAGCTGTTCTCGGCATTAACTGCATTAACCCCATTGCACCAGCATGACTTGTTGCATTTTCTTTGAAGCTAGACTCATGTTGTATGATAGAACGGATAAGTTTTGCATCAACACCATATTTCATAGAAGCTTCCTCAATAATTTGATCAAAACTTGAACTAGTTAAAGGTTTTGTCGTTTGAGGAGAAGAAAGAACTTCAATATTTGTAAGAAAATTTGATGACATACTTGCAGAGTTCAAGGGAAAAGAATTCATTGATAATGGCAAACTATTATTTAATCCTTTTTGCTGAATAGTAGAGCCATTTCCGTCTAATACTTGTTGTAAAATAGTTGCAAAGGATGAGAATGGACTAGTCATACTCGACGAAGGTTGCTTTTGAAAGCTCTGCAAAGCTTGAATCTCCATCATAGTTCGGAGTTGGTCTGTCTTCATATTTCGTTCATCCTTCCATCACTAATTTTTTTTATCATAAAATCGAACAATTTTATTTTTTGTTTCTCGAGTCGGGATTTTTTGCTGTTCTAATAATTGCTTAAACTGACCTTGTCCAATTTCGTAATTAGAAACTTCGAACTCTAATTCATAATCCACAACATTTAAATACTCAGATTTGTCCAAAACTAACAATCCACTCTGATAATCTGTTTCAAATCGATGTGTCGTTAAGGAGCCAAAATATGTTATGGAGCTTCCGTTCACTTGCAGTTCATCTTTTAAAATAGAACTAATATACCCAACAGGAATACTATGGCCATTTATAACCGCTGTCATTTGCTCTGTGTTTATTTTTTGATGTGTTTCTAATAGGCCGTCACCTTTAGGCTGCTTTAGTGTTAATGTATACGCTCCCTTTTTTTCACGAATACGTAAGGCACATCCATGTGATTTTAACTGAAAATCGTCTGTATCTAAATAATGGTTTATTTGCTTAACAGGAGCTTCTTCATGTAAGTTAAAAGTGTGAAGTAACCGCTCATATTCTTCTTTGTTTAATAAATTTTTGAACTCTATTTCTATTTCTTGATTTCTCTCCATCAATACAATACCTCTTTCTAACTTAATACATGATTGTATTACTAGTTGTACACGATAAGTATAATTCTATTATTACTATATTTCTTTAAGATATCAATGAATTTTGAAAGGGAAATTTTTATGAGGTTGCTGTATATTATGTTAAAATAAAACTGGAATGAAAGGTTGGAAGGAGATACATATGCAAAAGAAAATTAATATTACACATACATCATGGAATGAACATCAACTATTGTTACATGCTGATCCTGTTACTTTTTCGTTAAAAGAAGTAGAAGCGAGCAACCAAATGCTTGTCGACTCCGATCATCTAGCGTTTATCTATAAGTTAGAAACTCCAACAGAATTTATTCATGTTAGCATTGGAGCAGATCACTGGACTGATTTGAAGAAAGCGTTGGATGAAAAAAAAGCAATCGTATTAGTTATTGAAAACATAGCATTACTATTAACAAACGTAGAAGAGGAACTCGGATATTTAATAGAGAATATTAAAGATAATGCCAACTATGGAGAAGAGATGGAGAAAAAAGTTACAGAAGTATTTGTCAATTAACAGTTATCCACCATTCCGAACAAATGTAGATAGAAAAAAGGATAGCTATAATACTTTAAGGGGTATGGACCAATATGATACAACATTGGGATTTATTTTTAGCGCCATATAAACAAGCAGTGAATGAAATGAAAGTTAAGTTAAAGGGAGTACGTTCACAATTTGAACAACAGTCTGAACACTCGCCAATTGAGTTTGTAACAGGGAGGGTTAAACCGATAGCAAGTATCTTGGACAAAGCAACGCGTAAAGGAATTTCTCTTGAGCGATTAGACGTAGAAATGCAAGATATTGCAGGTATGAGAATGATGTGCCAGTTTGTGGATGATATTCATACAGTGGTTGACCTTTTAAGAAAACGAAATGATATGAAGATTGTTGAAGAGAGAGACTACATTTCAGAAAAAAAGAATAGTGGATATCGTTCTTATCATGTTGTAGTAGAATATCCTGTTCAAACGATTGAAGGGGAAAAGGTTATTTTAGTAGAAATTCAAATAAGAACGCTTGCGATGAATTTTTGGGCAACCATTGAACACTCACTAAATTATAAATATAGTGGTCAATTTCCAGAAGAAATTCAGGAAAGGCTAGTTCGTGCCGCAGAAGCAGCATATTTATTAGATGAGGAAATGTCAAAAATTCGTGGGGAAATACAAGAAGCACAAGCTTTCTTTTTACGAAAAAAGGAAAGCAAAGATAACTTATAAAGCGGGTGAGAGAGAATGAAGTTTGCAGTCACTTCTAAAGGGGATCATAAATCCAATACATTAATGCAACGAATTAAAACATATTTGCAAGATTTTGACCTTACATATGATGAAGATCAACCAGACCTAGTCATCTCAGTAGGTGGTGACGGAACTCTTCTTTATGCTTTTCATAAATATAGAAGTAGGTTAGATAAAACTGCTTTCATAGGTGTTCATACAGGACATCTAGGTTTTTATGCAGACTGGGTACCTGAGGAAATTGAAAAGTTGGTCATTGCAGTCGCAAAAACTCCTTACCAAGTCATTGAGTATCCTTTGCTCGAAGTAATAATACGTTACAATAATGGATCACGTGAATCTACCAACTTAGCGCTAAATGAATGTACGGTAAAAAGTGTAGAAGGTACGTTAGTAATGGACGTAGAAATTAAAGGACAACTTTTTGAAACGTTTAGAGGAGACGGACTTTGTATTTCCACGCCTTCAGGGAGTACAGCTTACAACAAAGCACTTGGAGGAGCTATATTGCATCCTTCCTTACCTGCAATTCAAATTGCAGAAATGGCTTCCATTAACAATCGAGTATTTCGTACGATTGGCTCGCCATTAGTGTTGCCGGACCATCATACTGCTTTATTAAAGCCAGTAAATGATGTCGATTTTCAAATAACCATTGACCATTTAACCCTTTTACATAAAGATGTAAAATCGATTCAATGTCGTGTGGCAAAAGAAAAAATTCGATTTGCTAGATTTAGACCTTTCCCATTTTGGAAAAGAGTGCGTGACTCGTTTATTTCCGGCTAAGCCAAGAGGATGAAATTCTTGAAAAATTATCAACTAACATTTCAAGCAACAACCGATGACGATGGTATGATCCTTCGAGAATACTTAAGAAAACAACATATTTCCAAAGCGGCCCTTACCGACATTAAATTTGGCGGTGGGGCTATCCGTGTGAATAGTGAAGAAGTAACGGTGCGCTATCGGTTGGAAAAAGACGACATAGTACAAGTTTTATTTCCAGAAGAATTACCGAGTGAAGAGATGGTAGCTGAAGATATACAACTTACGATACTTTATGAGGATGAAGAAGTCCTTTTAATCAATAAGCCTAGTCATATGAACTCCATACCATCACGTGAACATCCAACAGGCTCTGTTGCCAATGCACTTTTACACTATTATAAAAAGAATGGCATTCCTGCAACTGTTCATATTGTTACTCGTTTAGATCGTGATACATCCGGTGTAATGCTTATTGCAAAAAATAGGTTTGTCCATCATTTGTTTTCTTTACAGCAGAAGCAACATGAAATTAACAGGTCTTACTTTGCTATAGCTCATCGTCTTACCCAAGGAGATGCGGGTACAATTGATGCTCCAATCGGTAGAAAGCCTGATAGTATCATTGAAAGGGAAGTTAGGTCAGATGGACAGCTTGCGGTAACTCACTATGAAGTAATTAGTAAGAGTAGGGATTATACCGTTCTTCGACTACAACTAGAAACGGGAAGAACCCACCAAATTCGTGTGCACTTAGCTTTCTTAGGACACCCTTTAGTGGGGGATGATTTATACGGTGGGAAAAGAGACATTATAAATCGTCAAGCATTACATAGCGAGAAGATAACATTCTTTCATCCGATTTTGAAGAAAGAAATGACTTTTATGGCAGATTTGCCAGAGGATATGAAGGAACTAATAAAACAGCTTGGAGGCCACTATTAAAAGTTGGCCTCCAAGCTGTTTAATCAAACGATCTAAACTTTTCTTCTACAAAAGGCATGGAAGAAGCAACAGACACAACTTCCATTTCTGGGTATCGAATCGCACTTAAATGTCCGCCAAATACAGCCCCAGTATCAATGTTTACTGTTTTATTAATAGTCCTTACATCTTTAACAGGTGTGTGACCGTAAACAACCCAAGCCTCCCCGTCATAGTGACGAGCCCAATCACGTCGAACTGGCATGCCGCTTTCTTCAAATTCGCCAGTAATATCCCCATATAAAACAAATGTTTTCACTTTTTTAGATGCTGATCCGATATACTCTTTTTTAATTCCTGCATGACAAACAACAAGTTTTCCGCTATCTAATACTTCATATAAAGAGGCATTTTCATACAATTTTATAAACATTTCAGCTATGTTCTTTCGTTCATGAGGAGTCAAAAGCTCTAATTCCGCAACCGTTGTTTCTAATCCATGTGTTACTTGCACTTTATTTCCTAGAAGATAACGGTATAGTTTATTGCAATGGTTTCCAGGTACGTAATGTGCTAAATCGTGTTGAACAAGCGAATAAACAAATGAAATGACCTTTAATGAATGTGGACCACGATCTGTTAAATCCCCAACAAACGTTAACTTCCGCCCTTTTGGATGAATGGCTTTTTTACCATCTATCCCATATCCAAGCTTTTTTATAAGCTGTATCATCTCATCGTAACATCCGTGAACATCCCCAATAATATCAAACTTTGTCAATTCTTTCTCTCTCCTTTATTCAAACATATAGTTTTTCGTGCGTGCGAATACGTTTAATACTAACCCAATACATATCATATAAGATACGAGAGAAGACCCTCCATAACTAACAAATGGCAATGGTAATCCTGTAATAGGAAGTAATCCAACAGTCATCCCTATATTTTGGAAAACTTGAAAACTTATCATACCAACAATTCCTGCACAAATGTAACTCCCAAAGTAATCATGACATTGCAAAGAAATAGAAATAATTCTAAAAATCAAGAAGAAAAATAGTGCAATAACAATACTTGCACCAATAAATCCGAACTGTTCGGCTATCATTGCAAAAATAAAGTCTGTATGTGCTTCTGGCAGGGAAACTTCCACATGACCTAACCCAGTCCCATATAATGTTCCAGCACCTATGGCTTTTAATGACTGAACTAATTGGAATCCATAAGCATCTTGATGTTGATACGGGTCTAACCAACCCCAAACTCTTCCTAGTTGATACTCATGGATGATGTATTTATTAAAAAAAGCAGGAAAGCGAAGATAGCTAAAAACTAAACTTGAAAAAGTCACAATTCCAACACCGAATATAGTTAGTAATATACTCCAGCGAACTTCTGAAATAAGTAAATAGGTTAAAAAAATAGCTCCGTACACCATTGTCATTCCTAAGTCAGGTTGTCTAATTAACAATAGTGTTGGCAGTATAAATAGTAAAGCCAATTGACCTAACAATATCCATTCGCTTCTTAATAACGCTTCTCCTTCTAGTTCTTTCTCCATAAGTTTCTTTTTATTTTTAGATAGTAAAATGCTACAAGCAATAATATAAGCCACTTTCATAAATTCAGAAGGTTGAATATTTCCGATGCCAGGTAGCCGATACCAACTTGTAGCTCCGTTTAAAGTTTGAACATAGGATGACAAAGGTAATTCTAACCCAATTAATAAAACTAATCCAAAACCATACAAGTACATACCAATCATTTGAAATCGATCATAATCGATAAATAAACATGCTCCACCTGCGAAAATACCTACTGAATACCAAAAAAATTGTTTATGTACGAAAGAAATGGGTTGAAGTTTAGTTGGAAGAGTAGGTTGTATGGAAAGTAACATAATAAAACTTATGATGGCTAACAGAAAGATTGTAAAAAGTAACGTATAATCAATCTTCCAACTTACGACAGAATCTTGTTCCATTTCTTCACCCTCTTTTTTTTTCCATTTATTAAAATTTTTTTTCTAACGAGCAGTTGTTCATGGTATACTTTTTCATTAGTAAAGTATTTAACATACTAATTGTTTATACATAAAAGAATGTCTATTAGTAGAATAGATAGGAGGATTTTACTTGTTTGACTTACCAATCAAAGAACCTGTTCTAATCTTTGGTATCGCTATGATTATCTTTTTTATCTTTCCCTATTTGATGAAATTATTACGAATACCGGGTTTAATTGGGCCCATCCTAGCTGGAGTAATAATCGGGCCAAATGGCCTTGGAATTTTAGAAAGAACACAAACGATAGAATTATTAGGAACAGTAGGTTTATTATTTATTATTTTCATTGCTGGACTTGAAATGGATTTAGATGGATTTAAGAAATATCGGAGCAGAAGTATTGTGTACGGTTTTCTTTCTTTCTTTATTCCACTTGCTCTAGGAACAATAGTTACTTTGTTGTTAGGCTATAGTCTAGCCGCAGCTATATTAATAGGATCCATTTTAGGCTCCCATACTCTACTAGGCTATCCAATCGCAAGCCGACTTGGTATTGGCAAAAATAAAGCTGTTACAACTGCTGTCGGTGGAAGTATTTTAACAGACACTTTTGCCTTGTTGGTTCTAGCTGTAATAACTGGTGCAGCGGCAGGTCAGCTTGACATGTACTTTGGGGTTAAATTGACGATTTCACTCATTGTATTTGTAGCAATTATCTTTATTGGCACACCTTTTGTCTCGAGATGGTTTTTCCGAAATGTCACGACAGAAGGGCCGGTCGAATTCACGTTTGTTATGGTAATGTTATTTTTGGCTGGGTCACTTGCTCTTCTGGCAGGTCTTCAACCAATCATCGGAGCATTCTTAGTCGGCTTAGCACTAAATCGCTTTATTTTCGACCAAGGTGCTTTAATGAACAGAATTAGATTTACTGGAAATGCTCTATTCATTCCATTCTTTTTATTAAGTGTTGGAATGTTAATGGACCTAAGGGTGTTGTTTGGGAACCCAAAAGCTTGGATTTTAACGGGCTTAATTGTTGTAAGTATATTAACAGGTAAGTATGTAGCTTCCTTCATTACTTCCAAGTTATATAATTACACACCAACGGAAAGAATTGTTGTGTTCGGATTAACGACACCGCAAGCTGCCGCTACATTAGCGGCAACATTAGTAGGATTCAATGTTGGTTTACTGGACCAAGCTACAGTTAATGGTGTAATTATTATGATTTTAATTACATGTATAGTTGGCCCTTATATTGTAGAAAAATTTGGACGAAAACTTGCGCTATTAGAAGCACAAGAGCCATTTAAAAAATCGGATGCACCAGAGAGAATTTTAATTCCCGTTGCAAATCCAAACACAATGAATTCATTATTAGATTTAGCTTTCTTAATCCGAAAATCAAAAACGCAGGAAAACCCACTCTATGCCTTAAGTGTAGTACAACGTGACATGTTTTCAGCTGAAGGTGATGTAGCGAAGGCTGAAAAAATGTTAGAAAATGCTGTTTCCTACTCAAGTGGTGCGGACGTTCCGATGAGGGTGACAACTCGTGTTGATCGAAATATTGCAATTGGAATAAACAGAGCAATAGCGGAAGAGCGAATCACGACGCTAGTAGCAGGTTGGAACGGGGAAAGAACAACTCCTCAAAAGATTTTTGGTGGAGTTATAGACCAAGTGTTAGATCAAACAACTATTTCTGTATTGATATCTAAACTAGGTCATCCATTAAATACGACGAAACGAGTTGTCCTTATATTACCGATGGGAATAGACCATAAAACAGGATATTGGGATGCACTTTCTACAGTGAAGAATATTGCTGCTACATTAGGAGCAACGATGCATTGCTACGTGATTAAAGATTTTCCTGATACATATAAAGCACACATGAAGGAAGTAAAGCCTAATCCGCCAACTGTTGTAGAGTGGGTAGAAGGCTGGACAGCTTTATATGAAACGAAGTTAGATACATTTATGTCAGATGATTTAGTAGTGGTGTTAAGTGCGAGGAAAGGTACTGTAGCATGGCACCCTCAGCTAGAACGAGTACCAAATAAATTAGCAAAAATTAATCCAGAAAGCTTTATTATCCTTTATCCTGCAGAAGGTAAAGAAGACTTAAGAGGTACTCGCGGCACAGAGGTACCGAAAGAAGTAATGTTGTCGAAGGATTACGATTAATGAAATATTTTGACCCACGTTCGTTACTTTGAACGTGGGCTTCTTATATATTTGATTAAAATTAAGGCAATATAGTAATAGTAAAAGTGACCGAAGCGAGGTGTGAAGTGACCGAAGTGAGGTGCAAAGTGACCAAAGTAAGGTGCAAAGTGACCGAAGCGAGGTGCAAAGTGACCGAAGTGAGGTGCAAAGTGACCGAAGTGAGGATTGAAGTGACCGAAGTGAGGTACAAAGTGACCAAAGCAAGGTGCAAAGTGACCGAAGCGAGGTGCAAAGTGACCGAAGTAAAGTGCGAATTGACCGAAGCGAGTGCAAAGTGACCGAAGTGAGGTGCGATGTGACCGAAGCGAGGCTCGAATTGACCGAAGCGAGGTGCAAAGTGACCGAAGCAAGGTGCAAAGTGACCGAAGTAAAGTGCGAATGGACCGAAGCGAGTGCAAAGTGACCGAAGTGAGGTGCGATGTGACCGAAGCGAGGCTCGAATTGACCGAAGCGAGGTGCAAAGTGACCGAAGCAAGGTGCAAAGTGACCGAAGTAAGTACAAAGTGACCGAAGAAAGTGCGAAGTGACCGAAGTGAGGCTCGAAATGACCGAAGCAAGTTACAAAATGACCCAAAAGTAAGAATAAAAAAACTCAAAATATATATCTTACAACAAATTAAATCTAGTACTTTTTAATAGAAAAATACAGAAAGAAAATATATAATATAATTGTAAAAACCAATTGGAAAAGGAGGTTGCCTATGATCTTAAAAGACGCAACAGTTACAACTTATCATGAGAGACTAATTGTTGGTGATAGGAGAATTTCTGACAAATGCAAGGCTAAATCGCAATTAACATCTGAGCTTGGTAAGAAAAATGCAGGCTTAAAAGGGGAGAAATCCCTAAATTACTATCTATCATTTCTTCCAAAAAACGAACATATAGTACTTCATAATTTAAGACTTCAAAACGAATCAGGATACTTCTACCAAATAGATGCTTTAGTTTTTTTAAAAAGCTACTTCATAATGGTTGATGCCAAACATCATACAGGGAAAATAATCTACGATGCAAATTTTAAGCAGCTTTTTCAAGAAAAAATAGTTTAAGTGAAGTAATTAATGAACCTCTCCAACAAATAGACCGGCAATTAATGCAGTTAAAAATATTTTTAAACAAACAAATAAAAAATTCGCCTAAGATTTACCCATTTGTTGTATTTACCAATCCCTCTGTACAACTCGCAATGACTCCAGAACAAGCTACTAAACCTTCAAATCTTATCAGACTAGAAAGTTTACCATCTACATTAAAAAAACTAGAAATGCAATCTCAAAAAGAATTATTTACGATTAATGAATTAAAGCAATTAGCGAAAACATTAATTAAAAAAGACACTCCTTACGATGCTGATATTATTACTAAATTTAATATAACAAGACATGATATTTTAACAGGTGTACATTGCCCGGAATGTATGAGTTTAAAAATGAAAAGAGTTGTTTTTAAGGCTGTTTGGATATGTCCTTTTTGTCAACACCCTAGTAAAAACGCACACATGCAATCTTTAAGAGACTACTCCCTTTTATTTGGTTCAAAAATCACTAATAAAGAAGCTAGATGGTTCTTAGAGGTTCAATCAGATACAGTAGTCAAAAAGATTTTAAAATCAGTTTGTAAAGAAAAAACAGGGAAAGGCAGTGCAACAGTTTATTACTTAGAGTTCAACAAAATTTCAAATGCTAAGAACGACAAAGAAGTCTTTAAAAATTAATATAATCAAAATCATACGTGATTGCACAATAGCCCTTGCGAATATTGGACAAGACTCTAATGTTACGTATAAAGTAGTATCCTCTTGTCGCCTGGAACCAATATCTTCACAAGCTTCCTCTATTGCCAAATCTTCAGCATGCGTTATAGAACGTTGGCTAGTTTCCCTTCTATTAAATCCGGTGTCGAAAGTATTACTAAAAAAATGATTTTTAATCTTCATTCTCTTATGCTATAATTAGCACTAGGTACTAATAACTTATATAAATAGGAGGATATAAAAGTGAATTTATCCTTAGATGGTAAAACATACGTAGTAATGGGTGTAGCAAACAAAAGAAGTATTGCTTGGGGAATTGCACGTTCTTTGCATGATGCAGGGGCACGTTTAGTTTTCACATATGCTGGCGAGCGTTTAGAAAAAAATGTACGTGAGCTTGCTGAATCATTAGATCGTAACGATTCTATCGTACTACCTTGTGATGTTACAAATGACGAAGAGGTACACACATGCTTCCAACAAATTAAAGAGCAAGTGGGTTCTATCCATGGTATCGCTCACTGTATCGCTTTTGCTAATAAAGAAGAGCTTCAAGGCGATTACATGAACACAACTCGCGAAGGATTCCTTTTAGCGCACAACATTAGTTCTTACTCGTTAACAGCTGTTGCTAAAGAAGCAAAAGATTTAATGACAGAAGGCGGAAGTATTGTAACGCTTACTTACCTTGGTGGAGAAAAAGTGGTGCCAAACTATAACGTAATGGGTGTGGCAAAAGCAAGCCTTGATGCGAGCGTAAAATATTTAGCAAACGACCTTGGAAAGCATGGAATTCGAGTTAACTCCATTTCAGCTGGACCAATCCGTACACTTTCTGCAAAAGGTGTTAGTGATTTTAACTCGATTCTTAAAGAAATCGAAGAAAACGCACCTCTTCGCCGTGTAACAACACAAGAGGAAGTTGGAGATACAGCGTTATTCTTAATGAGCAATCTATCACGTGGTATTACAGGGGAAAACATCCACGTTGATTCTGGATATCATATTTTATAAAAAAATGAAGGACTATATTTGTAGTCCTTTTTTTCATGAACAAAAACCACTATTTTTTGAAAAAATCCAACAATATAGGCACAAACCTAGTCACACTTTCATAAGATTGATTAGAGAAGGGAGATGGTATATTGAAAGAGAGTAAACATGTAACAACAAATCCTGTTATGTATATTGCTCAACCGAATTTAAATATTCCAAGCCCAAAAATGCAAAATAACTTTATTAGTGAAAAAATGAGTACAGATAAGCCAAAACCTGTATTAGTTGATGAAGATTTTGTAGAGTATAATCAAGAAAATGCTACGGATAAAGAGCAGGAAGAAGTGGTATTAGATAAAGGAAAACAGCTAATTGAAGGAAGTGAATCTAAAAAAAAAGTTGCTACAAAACCTTTAAAAGAAATGACAATTGATGAAAAAGTAATATACTTAACAAATTTGCCTAAATATATCACCCATATTCCTTGCTTAATTGTTGTAGAAAACGAAAACATAGTTGGGTATATAAAAGAAAGAGTGAACGACACTATACTTGTTGACTTATCAACGGATTTATCTCTTGCAGTTATTGATATTAAAGACATTAAAGAAATTCACCTATATGTAAGAAAATAAAGGAGAGTATACCTCCTTTATTTTCTTTTAACGAGATTAGTTGGAATTTGCTGCTGTCAAGCTAACAATTACACCTTTGAAGATTCATTTGCTTAGTAGCGGTTATAGTTTACATCACAGTATTTAGATTTAGCTTTCAATAATAAGACATGGTCCATGTTAGAAAGGGAGCTTATTCATTCTAACACCAAGGATAAGTATCTAGTAACAACAGATGCTCTTGAAACGCCTCATGTTGACATCATCAGAGATAATTGTGTCACTGTAACTAAAGAAAAGGAACAACAGTAATACCATTCCTTCCTAAAGAAGGCGAGCAAAGTCTTATCGTACAAATAAGAGTAAATAAAATATGTCTAGCTACATCTTTCAAAGATAACTAGCTAGTACATACTAGCATTTCATTTGCAATGTTAATTAGTAGCTAAACGAAATACTCTGTTGGACTATTACAATGTTTCCTATTAAAGTTTATTGTTAAACGACCTGTGCTAAAACCTGATAATTATTTCTAATTCTAATTCTTCTCCTTTTAAGAGTTTCATAAAGTGATTTGTTTATATTCTTTATAACTTGTTCAAAACTAGTTTTATTATGATTGTTTGCTAGATTAAAAAATTCTAACTAAAGAGTTTAGGGGTTCAAGTACCTCTAAAATCATTATTTAATGGTACATTCCGATTGTGTGGAATGTGTCTTTTTTTTATCTATAAATTAATACAGTAAAGGCCATTGAATGTGTGATAACGACTATGGGAAACAGAAGTGAATGGAAAAGTAGGTACCAAAGAGTAAGTCGTGCATAAATATAATGTAGTAATCATAGGAGGGATCTCTTTGATAAAAAAACAACAACAGATTAATCATGCACCATTAATGTACATTGTAAGTCAACCAATAGAAGTCACTTCAAGGAAAATGCAGGAGGAATACCGTTTCAAAGTAAAAGGGAAAAAGAAAGGAGAAGCGGGAACTTCGGAAGAGTCGAACATGCAAAATAGAGAAGCACATATCGTAAAGGCGGAAGGGGATATATCGATAGAAGAGACAACATACAAACCTTACAGAATCTACAAAAAAGAAATGACTTCTCAGGAATTTTATGATTATTCTATTGAAGAAAGGATAGAATATTTGTCATCCCTACCGCCTTATTTAAAACATATTGTACTGGAGTTTAAAATAAACAAACGTATCGTTATCGGCAAAATATATACCTATCAAAGGGAAGAAAAAACTTTAATGATTTTAAATACGAATAATTTAAATCTACTGCCAATTAAGATCGAGGATATTCAGTACTTGAAAATAATTAGTTTATAATTCTATTCCACTAAATCTGGGTTTAGTGTTTGTATTCCTCCCAGTATAGTAATGTCAACATCAATAAATTGGTTAGTTTTGCGCAGACTAGCAACTTCACAGATTTCTTTCGAACTATATGATTCTGAATATTCTGGCTTTAGGAGCTTGAGAACAACATAATCATTTTGTATATGGTCAACACGAAAAAAGGATGTAGTAAAAAATTCTTCGTTCCCTTTTGAGATATTTCCAAATACTGTAAAAGGTTGGCCGGTTTTTAAATACAGTAGAAGAGGAATCGTATCTTTAACCGGTTTAACTAGAAATAGCTTACTAAACCAAGCAGGTTCTTGTATATTTTTCTGTATAAAGAGAATCTGTTGAAGTTTAGATGTAAAATAACTTTCCTTGCCATGTTTCATGGTTCTCACCTCGTTTAAGAGAGTAATAACGTATTATATGTAAAAAAAACTAACTTATGAACAAAAAACCAGGCGCAGCAGATACTGTACCTGGTTTTTTGCTCATATCATTTTTTGGGAAATGTCCACATTGTTTTATTATGCTCTTGGTATGTTTACTGCTGGTAAGCAAACGATACCGCAGAAGCAAGTGCAGTCGATAGTGATGCAAATTCCTGTTCTTTCGAAGTCTTCTATATCGATCGTGTCTGATGAAGGGCAACCTTTTCCTTTTCCTTTAGGATTTTCTACGCCGCATAGTAATTCTAAGACAGCACAGCCGTTGTTATCAACAGATTTAACTCTGAAGAAAGTAGAAGTAGCAGATTCTAGTAGGGTTGCACTTCTGCGTCTATAACCTGTTGCCTGGAATACAGTTCCACATGTATCTTGGGCAGATGCACCTGGTCTTGTATTAGCAGTAGTACAGATTAACTGAACTGGAATTGTATTAAATCCATTTGTACGAGCCCCACCTACTAATTCTCTAAGAGATCTTTCACAGCTAGACTCACAACAATCACCTACATTATCGCTTTGTTCTGCTGCAATAGCTGCAAGAATATCACATACGCAACTGCCTGTGTTGAAATCCTTTCCACAACTCATTTATTTTTCCTCCTTATTAATGATCTTTGACCTTTCGTCTTTAACAGAATATGCATCGAAGAATGTTTAGTGAGGGTGTTCACCCATTATAGAAAAGAAAAAATAATTGTTTAAGATAGTAGTTTTAACAAATTGAAACTATAATTACCATTAAAAATCAGCATCGGAAGGCACCCATTTCAATACTTGACTCTAATGAGTCGGTAACATCATTTGCCGCCTGGAATATGATATTATATGCTGCGGAAAGTGGTTGTTTTAAGTTGTTTTCATTTGTTTAAAGTTAGGAGAGAATTGTATGCTCGAGGTAAAAAATAGTCCTGGAAAAGGAAGAGGCGTTTTTGCAACTTTACCGATTGAGGAAGGTGTATGTTTTGAAAGTTCACCAGTTTTAGAAATACCACAAGATCAAAAAAGACTAGTAAAAAAATCAGTAATAGCAGAATACTATTTCATTTGGGGTCCCAATGGCAAAGATAGGGCACTCGCTTTAGGGTTTGGTTCTCTATTTAACCATTCTTACCAGCCTAATGCATTTTTTGAATTAAATCATGAAAGCAACACGATTGACTTTTATGCATTACGACCAATTTCAATTGGAGAGGAAATTACTATAAATTATAATGGAGTACCGGATAGTACCGCTCCAGTATGGTTTACTATAGTAGATTAAAGAAAATCTAATTCTACTACTGCTTCCTATAACCAGTAATAAATGGATTAACCTCACAAATACAGTTTAGTAATCGTGATGGAGCCCTTTGCACAAATTATTATTCGCCATAAATAAATCAACTTACACTAAAGTATATAGCATGTATGATTACTTGGTGTATACAATACGTCCCTTTTCTTTAGAATAGGCGGTTGGAATAGGCAAAAATCTAAAACCTTTTTTATATTTAGAATATATTAAAATATCTTTATTTTAAAATATAGAGAGGGGGAAATGTCGATGTTTAAGCCCTTTAAGAAACATAAAATAAGAGGAGAGCAAATTCACCAAGAAGAATCGAAAGAAACCACACCACTACAAAGGAGAAAGCCTAAAGTGAGTGGGTGTGGTTGCGGTAAAAGAAAGAAACGTAATTATTGAAGGTAATATCAAGCGGTTTCGGCTGCTTTTCTTTTGTGTGAAAAATAACGGGAGAGTGGAAAATGGACTTTAATACATTTTGGTTTATATTACTGGTATTAGCGGTCTTTCGATTAACTCGTCTAATTGTTTACGATAAAATTAATAATTTCATCAGACGTCCTTTTCACGATGTGGTAGAAGAAGTAAATGAGGATGGGGAAGCAGAAGAATATATAGTGATCAAAGGTAAGGGAGTTCAATCTTTCATTGGAGAATTATTAAGTTGCCATTGGTGTGTAGGTGTATGGATTGCTATTCTGCTATTCATAGCTTTCACATACTTTCCTTTTATCGGAAAACCAATTCTTATAGTTTTCGGTGCGGCAGGTGTAGCTGGACTAATAGAAAGCCTTAATTTAAAACTGATGGATTAAAGGGGTAGATGTACTACTCCTTTTTTGTATTTTCCTAATGATTACGAAATTACGTACATAATTTCATACATCTGTTAAATATTAAAAGATAGAGAATGGTAAAGTGTGGTGTGAAAAATGAATAAGTTGTTTATTTCGGTTACTTGTTTGTGTACATTCCTTATAACCGGATGTGGATATAATCAGGCAGAAAGTGAACGAACGAATATGGAAGTTACAGCCACATCAAATACTTCCCAAACCCAACAGCAAAAAGAAGAAAAGGCAGAAAATATTGCTCTTCAATTTCCTGAAATGAAGCAAGCCAAAGCAATCTCCTCAAACGGGGAAATGATTGTAGCAATTCAAGTAAAACAAATGCAAAAATTTTTCACTGAATCTATAGAAAAAAAAGTTAAAGAGCAGTTGAAAAAAGAGTTTCCTGAAAAAGAGAAAATCTACGTTTCCCACGATTTGAAAATATGGTTTGAAGTACAAAAGTTAGACCGAGCTCGCCAAGAGAATAATCTTGATTCAAAAGAAATAGAAAAGAGATTTAAAAAGCTAAACAAATTGAGAAAAGAAAAAACATAAAGGAGTATTGTTTCTCATGGCTAGTAAACAAAGTAAAACAACACCAGAACAACAAGCATATCAACAATTTGAACAGCAGAGAGAAACAAAACGGCCAGTTTTACAAAACTGTATTCGAGCATTTTTGATTGGCGGGCTTTTTTGTATTGTAGGACAGGCTATTCAATTAAGTTACATATACTTTTTTGGCTTTACCGAACAAACAGCAGGAAATCCGACTGTTGCAACGATGATCTTCATCTCCATGTTGTTAACAGGTTTCGGAGTTTACGATCGCATTGCCCAAGTTGCTGGAGCAGGGAGTGCGGTACCAGTAACAGGTTTCGGAAATGCAGTTGTTTCTGCTTGTATCGAACATAAAACAGAAGGATTTGTATTAGGAGTTGGAGCTAATATGTTTAAATTAGCTGGCTCAGTAATTTTATTTGGTGTGTTTTCGGCATTTGTCGTTGGCTTGATTAAAACAATGCTTATTCAATGGGGCGGTTTGTAATGTTAAAAGGAAAACAATCATGGGAGTTTGCCAATAAGCCATATATCGTGTCTACGGGAACGGTAGGAGGACCATTTGAAGCAAATGGAAAGATTGCAGATGATTTCGATATTCTACATGAAGATTTATGGCTACAAGAAGATTCATACGAAAAAGCACATCGAAAACTTCTAGAAGAAGCAAGTGATCTTGCCATTAAAAAAGCCGGAATACAAAAGGGTAACGTACAATTCTTACTAGCTGGTGACCTCATTAATCAGATGACTCCTACCAACTTTGCTGCGGAAAAATTGTCCATTCCTTATTTAGGTTTATTTGGAGCCTGTTCAACTTCCATTGAAGGGTTAGCTTTAGCAAGTTTTTTAGTGAATTACGGTGGAGCAAACCATGTACTAACAGGTGCATCTAGTCATAATGCAGCAGTTGAAAAACAATTTAGATATCCAACGGAATATGGCGGACAAAAACCACCCACTGCCCAGTGGACAGTAACAGGTGCTGGCGTAGCTTTAATTAGTAATGATGGCGTTGGCCCTCAAGTAACTTCTGCCACAATAGGAAAAGTAATCAATATGGGCCTTTCCGACCCATTCAACATGGGTGGTGCTATGGCACCTGCAGCAGTAGATACAATCAAAATGCACTTCCGAGATTTAAACCGAGAGCCTTCTTACTACGACCTTATTGTAACAGGGGATTTGGGGGAGGTTGGTAGAATGGTTTGTATGGATATGTTAAAAGAACAAGGTTTCTCTGTAACTCCTTCACAGTATCAAGATTGTGGTCTACTTATTTATAAAGAAAATCAACCCGTACTATCAGGAGGAAGTGGAGCCGGTTGTTCAGCAACTGTGTTTTACGGTCATTTGCTCAATCGAATGAAAAAAGGAGAATTTAAAAGGATATTGGTCGTTGCTACAGGTGCTTTACTCTCTCCGCTTTCCTTTCAACAAAAAGAATCTATTCCGTGTATTGCACATGCTGTTTCTGTAGAATTTGGAGGTTGACATATGTTTGAATCTTTTTTTTGGGCGTTTATTATAGGTGGCACAATTTGTGTCATTGGCCAAATTATGTTTGATGTTTTTAAACTTACACCAGCTCATACGTTAAGTACGCTTGTAGTTGCTGGAGCTATTTTGGACGGATTTGGATTGTACGAACCACTCATTTCATTTGCTGGTGCAGGTGCTACCATTCCGATAACAAGCTTTGGAAATGCACTTGTGCACGGAGCATTAGAAGAAGGGCAAAAACATGGTGTAGTCGGAGTACTAACTGGAATGTTTGAAGTTACGAGCTCAGGTATTTCTGCTGCGATTGTGTTTGGATTTATTGGGGCTCTTCTTTTTAAACCAAAAGGTTAGCCTATGGAGGAAAAACAATTTCTAGTACAAAATTTAGCAACACTTAAGATGATTCATGCTAACCTAGAATCATTTATAATGGAGACTTCCAATGTAGATGCACAAAAAGAATACCATGAAGCCATAATGAGTTTAGATAATACCATTAAAAGTACGGAACAAGTTTTGAAAGAGATGTAATTTTTTCTGAATTTTTTGCCTCTTCAAGGAGCTGTTAATAATGCCACAATGGATAGAGATAGTAATAAGATCATTCTCCATTATTATCGGTCTATTTCTCATTACTAAATTGTTAGGCAAAAAACAGCTATCCAAACTCTCCTTCTTTGAATACATTGTTGGAATTACAATCGGTGATATTGCAGGTACGTTGTCAATGGACCCAGATTTACAAATAAAAAATGGGGTAACGAGTATATTAATTTGGTCGTTATTTCCGCTTGTTACGTCGAGAATTGCTTTAAAAAGTAAGATGTTTCGTAATTGGATCGAAGGCAATCCGACCGTATTTGTGCAAGATGGTAAAATATTAGAAGACAATTTGCGTAAAGAAAAATATACAACTGATGAATTACTAGAACAATTTCGCAAGAAGAATGTATTTCATGTGGAACATGTACAATATGCAACGTTAGAAAGTAATGGGGAATTAAATATATTGTTAAAAAAAGAGCATCAGCCCGTTACGTATTGTGACTTATTTTCTCACTCTCTACAGTATCGAGAACCTCAAACGGTCATAATGGATGGAAATATTCTAAATGACCCGTTAGCCAAGATAGGTTTAAGTAAAAGTTGGTTAAAAGCGGAATTAGAAAAAAAGAATGTATTGCCTAAAAACGTTTTTCTAGCCCAAGTAGACTCGCTTGGGAAATTGTGGATTGATCTTTATGATGATGAAATGAAAGATACAATAATGGATGAAAAACAATTGATTTTAGCTGCACTGAATAAAAGTAAAGCGAACTTTGACTATTTAACAGTTTTAACGAATAACGTTGAAAGAAAAAATACATATATACAAATCTCAAAAGAACTTCAATATCTACAAAAGAAACTGGAACCACTATTAAAGTGAAAATCTTTAAAAGTGGTTTTTTATGTGGCTGAATCAATCGTCCATTCATAGTGTAAATGAAGGTGGTGGTCATTTATATGAGTAAATTCGACATAGGAGAAGAGCATATACGTTATATTTTTGAAAAGTTTAAAATGAATCAACTAACTTCAAATGCAGAACAATCGGAAAAGACGGTATTTCAGCAGTCGGAAGAGGTAATGGAATCTGTGGAACATTTAGAAAAAAAGTTAAACAATTATATGAAGCGATTGGAAAAGTGGATGGGGGAAAATTAGAAATAGTGCGAGCGACTGCTAAAGTAAAAGGATAGTGCTAAGTATCTTTTGGCACTAACCTTTTTTTATGAAGAGCATATTTCCGCTTTTACCCAGGGCAAGTGCCTATACCTAACAGACATTCGTACATATAGTAATAGGGAATCTTAAATAGGAGGTGCTATATATGGGTTATTGTGGTGGAGGCTATCCTTATGGAGTGGCAGGTGCTGGTTATTCTGGTGGCTACGGTAATACATTCGTGTTAATCGTAGTATTGTTCATTCTTTTAATTATTGTTGGTTGTGCATGTAAATTTTAATTAAAAGAGATCTAACAGCGGCAAATACAGAAAAGTACGGGACTACACCGTACTTTTCTGCTTGAAGGTTGAAATGTATTGTAATGTTTTTTTACAAATCTAGCTGTTAATTGGAGCGCATGTCGAAGGTTCCTGCGGGAGAAGCCGGAAGTGGGAGACCCCAAAGGCGAAGCCGAGGCTCCCTCCCCGCCCGCGGAAAGAGGAGATATGCGCGAAAATTAACAGCGGTGTTTAACGAATCATATGATAAAAGGAGAATTTCACGCTGGAACCACTATGGGCGTTTACACATACAATACTATATATCTAATCTAAAAAGGAGGATGTTCGATGGAAAACCATTTCTTTAAGAACATTGAAAAAAAGACTGGTGTTAACATGAAAGATGTTTTTCAATTAGCTAACTCCATGCAAAATGCAAACTTTAAGGATGAAACAACAGTAAGAAATCTCGTCAAGCAAGTTTCTATGTTAGCTAACAAAAATGTACCGAAAGAATTAGAAGATAAAATAGTTAAAACGTTAGTGAGCGGAGACAAACCAGTGGATATGGGGACAATTTCAAAAATGATTAACGAAAAGAAGAAATAAACTCTATGCAATCCCCGTTTCTATCATTGAGAAACCGGGATTGTTTTATTGATACAAGCAAATTAATTTCGAGATGAACAGGTTTGATTTATATATTTTTCCCCATACAAATTTCGCTTTTTAATTTCATCTTCTAAAAGTTGAATAAATTCTTTATCTAGTTTTTTTTCCATAGCTTTATTATAAGAAGTGATCAATGAATTGTTGGATAAACTTTTTAACGAGGAATAATTGTTAATGTGTAAGATGTTTCGCATCATGCCATCTCCCCCCCCTTTTTCTTATAAAATTAGTATTCAATTCCCAATTTATATAAGATGCAAACCTTGAAAATGTGAAAATAATCCCGTTTTCCTATTTTACAAATTTTTCATCTTTATAAAAACTACGTAAATGTTATACAATTGAGTAAGTTTCATAATGTACAATTACTAAATGAAAAACGAACAGTAAACCTATTCTTTAAAATAATTAACGTTTAAAATCGAACGTTATTTAATTAGAATAAAGAGAACATTCGTTTTTCACTAAACGAACAGTAATTATGAAATTGATTTAATTAATAGAGATTAACTATAAAGATGGGGGAAACATCAGTGAATACTATAAATTCTTCAGAAGCTCTGTTACCTTCTATTATAGATGGTATCTCAGATGGTGTTATGGAATTAAACGGTGATGGGAAAATAACATATACTAATAATTCTTTAATAGATATGTTTGACCTAAATAATATAAATTGTAAAGATAAATATATAGAAGAAGTTTTGCCATATAGGGTTAGTACAGTTATTAGAGATAGAATAAAAGAAGAAAACATACAAAAAGATAAGTCGGAATTTGTAACAACTCTATCTTCTGATTCGTCTAATAAACTGCTTGAAATAACCATATATCCCTCTAATGATACTAGTACCTTTATACTTGTTAAAGAAAAGGATTCTACTAATCTTTTAAAGGAACATAAGAAATTACAACTATTAACGGATGTAGCCAACCATATGATCGAATATGATGATTCTGGAAAGGTTATAGATGTATTGTTTCACGAGCTATCAGAGCTATTGAATCTTGATATATGTATTAATTATCGGTTTTCTAGTAAAACGAATAAATTGAAGTTATCACACTACATTGGAATTTCGCAAGAAGAAGCGGAAGATCTGCAATCTTTAAACTTAGGTGAAGCAGTTTGTGGATATGTTGCTCAACAAAAGGAAAAACATGTTGCAGAAAATATCCAAAAATCAACAAATTCAAAAGTGTATTTACTACAAAGCTTAGGTATGAAAGCGTACGTATGTTGTCCGCTTATTGCATACGGCAAATTAATTGGTACGCTATCTTTTGGCTCAAAAGAAAGAGAAAACTTTACAGAAAAAGAAATTGAATTAATAAGTAAACTATGTGAACGAATTTCTTTAATATTAGATCGTTCCTATTTATTAAAAGACCTGAAAGATCAACAAGTTCAACTGGAAGAACTAAATAGAGTAAAAATAGAATTTTTGAATATGATTAGTCATGAATTACGTACCCCTTTGAATTCTATTTTAGGCTACGCTCAAATTTTAGAGGAACAATTACAGTCTGAAAAAGAAGAACCTTTAGAAAAAATACAAAAAATCACTGCTGCTGGTACTTACTTATTACAAATGATAAATGATATAATATGTACTGTGAAAAATGATTCGGTTAGAGGTTTAGTTACTCAAGAAGAATTTGTGAACTTACATGAACTAATGTCACAAATTATTACGTTGTTATCTCCACAAGCAGAAAGGAAAAGTATCTTATTTGTAAATTATATAAATGACGATATAAATGTCTTTGGATATGAATTAAAACTAAAACAAATATTTATTAATCTACTAACAAACGCTATAAAATTTTCTCCCAAACAATCTGTTATTGTCACAAAAAGTATTAACTTAGAAACAGAGGTAGTTATACAAATAATAGATAATGGAATAGGAATTAGCGATGAGGAGAAACCGAAAATATTTGAACCTTTTTATCGTGTCTATAACATAGAGAATAATATAGAAGGTTCAGGTTTAGGACTTACAATCGCTAAAACTCTTGTTGAAGAATTGGCTGGTTCTATCGAAGTGGAAAGTCAACTTGAAAAAGGAAGTACTTTTTCAGTGTCATTTCCAAAAATTTAAAGTAATTGAGTAAGTTTCATAAAGTGAATCAATTTCATAATTACTGTTCGTTTAGTGAAAAACGAATGTTCAGTTTGTTATAATTAAATACTGTTCAATAATAAACGTTAATTATATTAAAGAATAGGTTTAATATTCGTTTTCGTTTAGTAATTGTACATTATGAAACTAACTCAAATAAATTAACGTTGATATTCTATCAACCTTTATCTTATAGTAACAAACAAAGGGGTTATAAATATATGAGTTTAAAAGTGTTAATTGTGGAAGATAACACTGATGCAGTAGAAATATTACAATATTTTCTAGATCAAATTGAAGATGTTGAGCTTTTAGGTGTGTGTGAAAATGGAGAATCTTTAGTAAACGAAGTTATCGTTCAAAAACCAAATTTAATATTAGCTGATATTAATATGCCTATAAAGAATGGAATAGAAGCGATAAAAGAATGTTTGTCCATCTATCCAGATTTAAAATTTATTTTTATTACTGGTTATGATGAATATGCAATCGAGGCTTTCCAACTATCAGCGATAGATTATATTGTAAAGCCGTTACAAAAAGAACGATTAACGAAGGCAATAAATAAAGCTAAGACTTTGATTGCTTACGAACAAAATGATTTTTCAAAAGATGTTAAAGAAAGGAAAATCAATAATATATCCATCAAAGATCAAACATCTACTATATACATCCCGTTACAGGACATTTGTTTTATCGAGAAACTAGGGAAAAAATGTATCATATACACGAAAGATGAAGCATTCGAAACAACAGAAACGATCGGGAGTGTTATGGAAAGGTTAGATGATTCCTTTATTTTGGCACATCGTTCTTTTATTATAAATACAAATAAAGTCTCACAAATCGTACCTCAAGCGGAAACGTTTATCGCTTATTTTCATGACGTAAATAAACAGGCTAGCATTTCAAAATTAAAAATTAATGATGTGAAAGAAAGAATATCATTTGTTTTAAAAGAATAACTTAGTTGCTACAGTTTAAGGCTGTAGTTTTTTTATGGATAAATATTTTGTGTCTTTTAATAGATTTAAGAGATAATCTAAATGTTGGCTACATTTTACTGTTTTATCTGACGTGAAACCGTGAGTTTGAGCTAGCTTAACCATTTCTTTTCGATACTTTTCGATTTCATTCTCTAAGATAAATTGTCCCATTTTAACCCCTCCAACTATTTTTAACTTTATTTTACAGTATTTTTCTACAAAATATATGTAATTGTCGCAAAATGCCTTTTTTTATGTTTGAAATGCCATAAATGAAATCTAATATGTCGAAAGTCACAACTAATCAGGTAACAATTCCAGAATTTAGAGGTAAAAGTACGGAATACTACATTGCACCAGTACAAGAAGTAAGTTTAAATAGGTAGTAGAAAGTCATTATTAGGAGTGTAATAGATGTTCGTCATTTTTGATTATAACGTAAAACTCTTTATCTTATCCTTTGTCGTTTTGTTTCTAGCAAGTTTTGCATCTATAGATATATACACTAGATTTAAAAGAGGCCATAAAAATGTAATTTCATATATTTTTGCTTCCGGTGTAGTATTAGGTACAGGTATTTGGACGTTACATTTTCTTGGTATGCTTGCATATACTCATCATCGAATATTAACATTTGAAATTTTACCTACTTTATTATCTTTTACTATAGCAACAGTCGCTGCTTCGATCTTGTTTTTTGCCATTTCAAAAAATGATGGAATATTGAGGGTTAACTATATTACTACATTTGTTGTTGCAAGTGGTATTACTGGTCTTCATTATATTGGTATGGCTTCTATGTTAATAGAAAAAACAATAACATACGAGTTAGCTTTTATATTTTTAACTTTATTGATTTGTAATGTCGTTATCTATTCATTCGGTTACTTTTTTAAACGATTTGAAAGCAATCCTTTTCAATTAAAGCATAGGTTAATTTTGTCTGCCATATTCAGTTTGGGTATAGGTTTTATGCATTATATAGCCATGATCGGTACAAAAATGGACACATCTAACTTAACGAGTATGTTGATCATGGATACAAATAAAGGAATTCTTAGCAGAGATGAAATAGGATACATGATTGGGATTTCTACCATATTATTATTTACAATAGTAATTTTACTAGCACAAGAAGGTAGAGATCGTGCAGAAAAAATGCAAGAAAGTTTAGGAGTTCATTTTCAAGCGTTAATTGATAATAACCCATTTCCTATATTCCTATTAAATGAACATGCAAAAATAATAAAAGTAAATCCTAAAGCTGAAAGTAGTTTTAGATTTAACGATGAGGAATTGATAGATAGCTTGTTTCTTTCGTTGTTCTCAAAAGAAAATCAGCCTATCATAGAGGAGCACATACAAACTGGTCTACAAGGAAAGACAAGTGAAGTGCAAGTAAGTCTGTTAGATGGAAAACAGTCTACTT
The DNA here is from genome assembly GCF_002797415.1 of Bacillus alkalisoli. Classification (GTDB taxonomy): domain Bacteria; phylum Bacillota; class Bacilli; order Bacillales; family Bacillaceae_I; genus Bacillus_CD; species Bacillus_CD alkalisoli. The sequence continues at coordinate 2,837,125 of NZ_KZ454944.1, read as the reverse complement.
TGCATTACTCGTTAACGTTTGTACCTATCATACTTAGTAACAAATTCTCTGGTCTTTATGTTATAGCCTCGGACTTGACGGCCTTATCTATATCGACTCAAGAGAAAGAAAAAGCCCAGAAAGATCTTGTAGAGACAATAAAAAAACAACAAGGAATGACGGTTAAGTTTATAAAAAAGGAAGGTAAGTTCATCCATACAATGGCAGATGGAGAATTACTTTATAAAATGGGATTCACTTCAGAAATGGTCGTGAACTCATCGCTTAAAGAGGTAGTCCCAGAAGAAATATATACTATGAAGGAACAAGCATATGAAGAAGCATGGAATGGAAATGCTACAGGATACTATGGAGAAGTAAATGGGATACATTACACGGTACGTCTTAGCCCTATAATGGAGGATGGAAAAGTAGTAGAAGTGATCGGTTCCGGAGTAGAAATTACAGAAGCTGTTATGGCTAAGAAAAAGTTAGAGGAAGAAAGAAATTTATATAAAAACATCCTCCGTACAATGTCAGAAGCAATTATTATTTATGAAGAGGACGGAAATCAAGTAGATTTAAATGATAACGCGTACAAATTTGTCGGCTTAACGGATGAACAAATTAAGAATATTAAGGAATATGAAGGTCTATATTCTTTTATTAAGGAAGACGGAACGCTTTACGAACAACATGAATTTCCAATTACGCACACGTTTAAAACCGGTGATCCTACGTTTGATAATGTGATTGGTATAAAAAGAGATAAAAATATTACTTGGACTTCCGTGAATACTGTCTTACTAAATAATGAGAATGAACAAGAGAAAAAAAGAGTTTTAGTAACAGCTTCTAATATTACAACCCAGAAAAACCAAGAATTAAAACTAAAAGAGGCCTATAGTTTAAATAGAACAGTATTAAACAATTTACCAATTGGAATTATGATGGTAGATGATCAACGAGATATATTCTTCAGCAATAGTTATTTCTGTTCTATGTTTTCGTTGATTAATGAAACACCAACATCTCTTTTCGGCAAGAGTGCTATTCATTATCATCCAGTGTTGTTTAAAGAACAAGAAAAAGCGGAAGAAAGAATTAAAAATATTTTAAGAGATAAACAGATTATTGTGGAAGAGTTGGAAACAAAGGAAGGTTTAATGATTAAACGTACTTATATTCCTTTTTATATGGAAAATAATTTTAAAGGTCATCTTTGGATGTTTGAAGATATAACAGACCGTAAGAAAATGGAACAGAAAGCTTCCGAAGCAAAAGAAGAAGCAATAAAGGCAAGTATTGCTAAATCGGAATTTTTATCAAAGATGAGTCATGAACTAAGAACACCGTTAAATGGTGTGTTAGGGTTTTCGCAATTATTAGAATTAGACGATTCACTTACAATGCAACAAAAAGATTTTGTCCAGGAAATACTAAAAGGTGGAAGGCACTTGTTAAATCTAATTAATGAAGTGTTAGATTTATCCCGTATTGAATCTGGAAAGTTACAGTTTTCAGAAGAGCCGGTTGACATAGTATCTGTTACGAAAGATTGTATGAAAATGGTCGAACCGATTGCAGTTAAGAAAAACATCCACATGCAATATGTAATTCATACAAAAGAAACGAATGCTTTAAAAGTAATCGTATATACGGACCAATTAAGACTAAGACAAGTAATTTTAAACTTATTAGATAATGCAATAAAGTACAATAATGCTAATGGAAAAGTTCAAATTGTCATCTTGTTAGAGGAGAATCATGTTGAGTTTAAAGTGCTAGATAATGGTTATGGCATAAAAGAAGAAGAACAAGAGAAAATATTTGAACCGTTCTATAGAATAAAAGAATACAATGTAGAAGGTACTGGTATCGGTCTCTCATTAGTAAAACAATTAGTAACGATGATGAATGGAACTTATGGGGTAATAAGTAAGTATGGTCAAGGTAGTGAGTTTTACTTCACTATACCGTACGGACAAAATACTAGAAACTACTCTTCACCATTTGAAAAAATCAACATAAACTTATTAGATACAGAACAACAATATGAAGTACTATATATCGAAGATAATGAAGCAAACAAGCAATTAGTAGAACATATCTTCAGCAATTTAAATGGAATAAAATTAACAACTACTATGACTGGCAAAGACGGATTACATCTAGCGAATAAAAGTGTTTATGATTTAGTATTAGTGGATCTTAACTTACCAGACATATCAGGAATAGAAATTATCCAAGAATTAAAGAAAGAGGAAAGGTATATAAATGTGCCGTTAATTGTCGTTAGTGCAGATGCACTTACGGAACAGATGAACAGAGTTAAGGAACTTGGTGTAGAAGTTTACGTGACAAAGCCTATTAATATAGCGCACTTTACAAAAGTTATTTATACTAGTTTAAAAAATACAAAAACCACTCCTTAAAAAAAGAGAGTGGTTTTTTGTTCTTTTTAGTTCTAAAGTCACGAATTGATATACGATTTTGTAAAAAAAAGTTGCAAAAAGTAACGAATTATAATCGAAATGTCGAATTATCTAACTGATATGCGCGATATAATGTCTATTGTGCGTTTTGGGCATTAGACAATTAATGAGACTAAAGTTACATTATAAATACAATAATACAAGAAAAAAATTATAGTTAGGGGGGTATGGATATGGAAAGAAATTTAAAAAAATGGGTAAAGAAAAATTCATTTGAACACGTTTACCAACCTATTTGGAATATGGATAAATGGCAAATTATTGGCTACGAATCATTTATTCGATTTGATAACTACGAAGTAGGGTCCATAGAAAGAGTTTTTAGTGAAGCTAGAAAGCAAGACTTATTATTCGATCTCGACACCATTTCCATATTAGGTGCAATAAATAATTTTCCGACTCATTTACTAAATAACACTTTTCTTTTTGTAAACATTTATCCTTCTACTATTTTGCATCCGTTTTTTGAAACATTTTTGAAAAAACTAGTAAGAAGCAAGCAGGTAATTCAAGGGAAAGTCATATTCGAAATTAACGAAACAATGGAAGAAGCTAGTGTTTGGAGTAGCATGGGGTTTAAAAATAAATTGTCTATATTTAAAAAGTATAATGTGTTCTTTGCACTCGATGATGTAGGAAAAGGTGTAGCAACGATTGAAAAAATAAAAGAATTTCAACCTGATTACGTAAAATTATATCGAGAAATAGCAAATGACTTAAGCGTGTCCATTGAAAAGCAAAAATTTGTAAGTACATTAGAAGAGTATTGTAAAAAACAAAAGATTGGATTTGTAATGGAAGGTCTAGAGAAAGAAACAGACTTAGCATTTGCCAAACTTTTAAAGATTTCACTTGGACAAGGATTCTTAATTGGAAAGCCACAAATTTTAAGTGAAGAGACTATTATTCTAAATGATCGAGCATTAGTTTAACACCACAGGCATTTGGGTAAAAAACAGCATATCGTTTATAATAATATAGAACATAAAAACCACTAGATAAATCTGGTGGTACCTTTATTTTTTACTTTAACTTTTCATATAGATAGAAAAAGGAGTAGGATGAATGGAGAATTATAAAATCGTTATTGCAGATGATGACGATCTATCTAGGAAGATATTACATCATTTCGTATCCCTTTTTCCGAACTATGAAATCGTTGCAGAAGCTGAGCGTGGGGATCAACTAGTAGAACTAGTAAAAAAACAAAAGCCAGACATCATACTAGTTGATATAAATATGCCAGTAATGGACGGTGTAGAGGCTGTCAAAGAGTGTAGAAAGTTTGCAACAAACGTACAAGTAATATTTACGACGGGATATGATGAATTTGCAGTTGAGGCTTTTAATATTTCTGTAGCTGATTATTTGGTAAAGCCGATTGAGCGAATCCGTTTATATAAAGCACTTGAAAAAGCGAAAATCTCATTAACTGTACACGAAAGCATTCAACAAATAAAAAACAGAACACCTGTAGACAAGCTAACAATAAAATCTCAAAACTCTATAGCTTACGTACCTGTGGATGAAATATTATTCATTGAAAAGGTAGCAAGGAAGACGATTATTCATCTTAGGGAAAGTTCTCTGGAAACAACGGATTCGTTACAAGATTTAGAACAAAAGCTCCCGGAATACTTTTATAAGACACATCGTTCTTATATTGTTAATTTAAGGAAGATAATCCGAATCGAATCTTTAGGAGAAACTTTTGTCGCTAATTTCACTTCTTCAAAGAAAGTAGCTTATATTTCTAAGTTGAAAATAACAGAAGTGCAATCTTTAATATCTAATTGAGTGAGTTTCATCATGTATGATTGCAATACGAAAAACGGATAAGCACATTGTACTTGGCATTAAAAACACCTTAATAAACGAACATATTATTCAATTTTTTAAAAAATATGAGTTTTTCAATAAACCAACTATAATATAAATTTGACACATGAGTGAGTTTCATAATGTACAATTACTAAACGAAAAACGAACATTAAACCTATTCCTTAATATAATTTACGTTTTATATCGAACGTTATTTAATTATAACAAACGGAACATTCGTTTTTCACTAAACGAACGAACAGAAATTATGAAATTGATTCACATAAAAAATATTCAAACTTTAGAGGATATTTCCAAATTAAGTTGAATAATAATGTTGTGCTTACTATATAAGTCTTTACATACTAAATTTATTAAGAGGTGTTCAAGTTGAAGTTAGCCAATCGGTATATGGAGTTGATTTTTCACTTGCAAACGAAATACGACCGTGACCTTAATTTAGAAGAAATTGAGAAAGTTAAATGTGTTGTAGCAAAAGAAATGCAAGAGAATAAAGAAGTATCGGAAGAGCAACTAGGGAGCATTTTATCAACTACATGAGTCCGTTTCATAATGTATGAATACAATATGAAAAACGAATGATAAATCGTATTCTGTATTTATACACCTAAATAAACGAACATTTTTTTTTGTGTTTTTCTAAGATATTCGTTTTTCATTAAACGAACCGTAATTATGCAATTGAGATACATATTAAATTCTTTATTATAAGAAGGCAGTGCTGTTTCTAGCGCTGCCTTTTCTTTATACAAACATTTTGCTATCTTTTAGAAATCTCGAAACATATACTTGCTTCCCGCGACGAGTGTCTAGTATGGATAAATACAACCCTACTTTTGCGCGAGTTACCGCTACATATAATAGTCTGCGCTCCTCCTCAAGTGGAGAAAGTTCGCCATTTCGAAATGACTCTAGAGCATAGTCATGAGGAAGCCCACCATCTACAACTCCTAGAAGGTATACGTAATTATACTCTAATCCCTTTGTCCGATGAATAGTAGATAACTGTATAGAGGTTTCATAATGCTTGCTTAATCTTTTCATTTCATCTGTCTTTGCAAGCATATCATCCACATGTTCAAGGAATGCATTTACCGTAGAAAATTTTTTAGCAACCACTTTTAAATCACTAATATCATCCGAACCTTTTTCCATCATATTTCCTTCACTGCCACGCTTTTTTACATAATCCGAAAATCCCATATCCTTTTCTATAATCTCTAGTGCAACTGTAGGTGAACAATTGCTCAATGAAAGGAATAATGGAACGATTTTTTTTATTTTTTTCACTTGAAACGGTTGTAAGTTTGGAAGTTTAGATAAAGTTTCAACCAAAGAACAATCTTCTAAAATGGAAGTTGCTTTTGCATCTTGCAAAGCAGACTGTTTTAAGAAAAGCGCTGGAAAAATGTTTGCAAACGCCTTGACGTCATTTGGATCTGTACTTAACTTAAGAAAAGCAATCATGCTTTTTACAATTCTACGATTATAAAAACTTTCATAGTCTTGATCAATCGAAAAAGGAAGCCCTGATTGTGATAGCCGTTCAAAAACTGCTCTAGCCATACTATGTGTACGATATAGGATTGAAAAATCATTTGGTGATGCACCTTGTTCAATTTTTTCCTTTAAGTCATGCACAATCATCGTTGCTTCTTCCTCTTCATTGAATGGAAAGAAATAGTGAGGAGAAGTTGTGTTATCAAACTGCGCTCCCATTCTCTTTGCTTTACGCTGCTTATTTTGCTCAATAATTTTATTAGCGAATGCAACAATAGTATGGGTGGAACGATAATTTTCCGATAGTGTTACAACATTTGTGTTTTTAAAATCATGATGAAAATTTAATATGAAAGACGGGTCACTCCCTCGAAAAGCATATATGGACTGATCATCATCTCCAACTACACAAATGTTCTTTTCTACAGCTAATAACTTCATCGTTTCGTATTGAACTTTATTTATGTCTTGAAACTCATCAATTAAAAAATAACGGAACCGGTTTTGATATTTTTTTAGTAGTGCTTCATTATTCTTTAGGAGTTCATAACAACCAATTAACATGTCATCAAAATCAAAATGATGACTATTCGCTTTCCACTGTTCATATTCTTTATATAAAGTAAGGATTTGTTCTTCTAACTTAGAAGTAGGGGTTATTGCTTCTGGTTGCTTCATACTATTTTTCCATAGGCCAATAAATTGAATGGCTTGATCAAAAGGAAAATCTTTTTCATCTAGGTCATACTTCCTGCCAGCTTGTTTTAAAAATTGCTCCTTTTGCCAATCCCATTTTAATAGATTGTTACTATTCCATCTAGCTGGATCCTGATGAGATAGTATTCGATAAAAAATGCTATGAAAAGTACCAGTAACAAAGGAATTTAATAAAGAAGATCGATACTTGAATATTTTTTTAAGTCTTTCTTTCATTTCTTGTGCAGCTTTTGCTGTAAAAGTAACGAGCATAATAGAACGTGGATCAATATTTTTTTCTTCAATCATATATGCTACTCGACTAGTCAATACTCGTGTTTTTCCACTACCCGCTCCAGCTAAAACTAATAGAGGGCCATCCACTGTTCGAACTGCCTCTTGCTGAGATATGTCTAAATGAATATTTTGCTTGGAAAGCTTTTCAAAGTACCCTTCCATTTTGTCCTTGTTATTCGAATATTCTTTTAAAAAGATAGGCAAGGAAGATACAGGTTTAGATAATTTCCAGTCGTTGCTGTCATGATCATTGTTATCGTGGATTGCTCTACTTTTAGGTATTTTAAATCCATCTCTGGCTGTATAAGTTGTGCTTTCTATGTTTTCGCGAGTTTCTCCCGTTGTAATAGCTAGCTCGTTACACTCGTCATCGATTTTATTAGCATGGTAAAAATATGGTGCTTTTTGTATTCCTAAATATAGCTTTACTTGTTTACTACATTTACCACAGGCTAATTCATTTCGAACGCCAGCGTCATATAAATGTTGATAGCGGTCACGTGCACTATTCTCAAGTGACACAAGTTTACCATTCCAAATTGCATTTTTCATTTATGTATACCCCTTTAAAACAGTCAATCTAACTCATCTTAACACATATACTAAAAGGAATATACTAACTCTGTATAAGTTTTTCTTTAGTAAAAATAGGGAACAATAATAAAAAGAGGAGGCGATTTATATGGGTTATGTATTACCTATTCAAATGGACACGTATCGTCAATATGCAAACAGAACGACGCTTCATGAAAAGGAAACGATTACACTAGATCCGGTCATGAAACCAGTTTTTCATCGCGTAGACTCCCAATACACATGGCAAGAAATGCAACGAAATAATATGTACGTACCGAAAAAAAGAAAACAAAATCAAAAAGAAAATCATACATGGGACGATAGTTTATTAGCTGAAATAACAGGAAAAGGAAGGCTGTTCAACGAATCTATTTAATAAGATTCTATTTGTGAGGAGTGCTTTCATGGAATGGATTAATGTAACCGGAAAAGTTGGATACTTTAAGGGCTCTGTTAACATCGGATATGCGAGAATATCTGATAAAACAGGGCTTATTTTCGATGCTGGCCTTGATGACCAAACGATGAAAAAAGTGATAAAACAATTGGAAAGTCTAGGAGCTCCTATTACCCATTTGTTTATTTCTCATGCGCACGCAGATCATTACGGTGGAGCGGCACATTTGCAAAAAAAATACGATGTTTATACATATGCTCCAGTTTTTGAAGAAGCAATATTGCGTAATCCTATGCTTGAGCCACTGTACTTATTTCACGGTACATACCCAATGAATGAGTGGCGTAACAAGTTTATTGAGGGAAAACCTATTCGAGTAGATGAAGTTGTTTCATTGGAGGGGGATAGAGTCCTTCAGATTGATGAAATTCCACTTCAAGTACTTAGTTTACCAGGACATAGTTATAATCAATATGGCATTATTTTTGATGGAATTCTTTTTGCATCAGATAGCTATTTTAGTGTAGAAACTTTAGAAAAGCACAATATTCCTTTCATTGTAAATGGAGAAGCAACGCTAGCAACTTTACACAAACTGCTTGCCATAGAATGTGCTGGTGCTTTCCCAGGACATGGAGAATACGAAGAGAATTTCAAGAAAATAGTACAGGCAAATATACAGTTTCATGAAAAGATTCTAGAAGAAATAACAGATATTATTTTTGGTAACAATAACAAGGAGGGAATGACATTAGATAGCCTTGTTGGAAATGCTTGTAAGAACCGTAAGATTGAAATCAAGTCTGTTACTTCTTTTATGTTGTTTAGAACTGCAATTACAGCATATGTAACCAAGTTAATTTTAAAGGGGAGAGTGGAGTTAATTGTGAAAGACAATCAACTCTTCGTTTCTCCTTTAGCATAAGGCATAAAAAATATAGGCTCTCCTTCTTGCCATTCTGCATAAACAATGTCAGATGGGGTAAGGAAGCCTTGTTTTTTTAATTCTAATAGAAGCCATTGCTCTGTTAAATGAAATTCTTGAAGATTATCAAGTAGAATTTCACCATCAGAAATAATAGAAACTGGTAGGCTAGTCCCTGCAGGAGCTATCTTTAACTCTTCGTTTGTAGGAGAAGCATAAGGTTGTTTCTTTAATACACTAACAGAGCCGTCCGTTTCAAGTATGGCGTATTCTACTTCTTTCATAGAAAAGGCCCCTTTTGAACGCAATAAATGTTGCAATTGATAAATGTCTAATTTTGATTTTTTTAACTCTTTCATATTTATGTTTCCTTTATGTATAACAATAGATGGCCTTCCCTCTAAAAAGCTTCGAGTGCTTTTCCACTTTTGAGTTATTGTTTCCATGACGAATATTAAAATACCCCATAAAGTAAGGGAAAAAACGATTTTATCTACTCCAACTTCTTGATCATATAAGGCATTCCCAACTAACTCGCCTAAAACGAGAGCAGATATGAAGTCGAAGGGAGTGATTTGGGTAATTTGTGTTTTACCTAACAATTGTGTCATTGCAAATAATGCTACAAATCCTATGAAGAGTTCGGTCGCAATTCGCACAAAGTCCATCATGATAAAACAGCCTACTTTCAAAGAGTTCTATCTAATTAGGATGTGCAATAAGCTCTTATTTATGAAAGTATCTGTTAAATACTACTGTTGGTTTTCTCGCAAGTCTTCGCTTCCCGCTTCTCCCGTAGTAGTCTTTGCCTTGCACGGAAATCAAGCTAGAAAGGTATACGAAATCAGATTTATAACACATCTTTATTAAAAAGAAGTCTTTAATCTCATGTAAAAAGAGACAAAGCCATTTTGACCTTGTCCCATTTTAGTAATATTTCAAACTTCTTTTACCATCGTTACGTGTGGGATGCCTGCATCCATGAATATATCTGATACCGTCTCATACCCTAGTTTAGCGTAAAACCCTTCGGCATGTGTCTGTGCATTAAGCTTTAATTTCTTCACACCTTGGTCCACAGCAAAATTCTCAATGGCACTCATAATTAGCCTTCCAGATCCTCGACTTGTTCGGTGAGTAGGAAGAACGCAAATCCGCTCCACTTTTCCATAACCATCAACAACGCGAAACCTTCCTGCTCCAACCGGTTCCTCACCATCATATAATACGAAGTGAGTAGCCGTATTTTCAAACTCATCAATTTCCTCTTCTAAAGGGACCTCTTGTTCTTCCACAAATACAATTTTCCTAACTTTATATGCATCTTCTAACTGCTCTTCGGTTGAAACTAATTGTACATTCAATGTATTAGCAGTCCTTTCCAAAGCGGAAAGTCTCATAAACTGTCCACATTCCGTCTTCTAATTGGTATAGAAGGTGAACTCTGTCTACCGTTTCTTCATGCTGAATATCTGACATTTTTAATGCACCTAATACATCGGAATGTTCATCATCTGATAACTTTTGGCCAATTGTAATGTGTGGAACGAACGCATACTCACGGTTGTCTGTGAAATACCCTTCACCCTCATGCAATTTTTCATGTAATTCTAACAACTCTACATGAGGCTCTACTTTTAAATAGATAACATTGTTTACCGGTGAAAAAGAACTAACTTTCGAGATAGACAAAGTAAATGGTGCAATATTCTTCGTAATAGCATGAAGTTGTTCCGTAACAGACTTCATGTCATCCTCCGCAATTTCAAACGTATTTTTAACCGTTACATGTGGTGGTATTAAAGCAAAATGAGGGTCATATCGCTTTCTGTATGAGTTGGCAAAATCTTGTAATTTTTTTGATGGAAAAATAGCGATTCCATATTTCATGTGTATCCCTCCTGATAATAAACTTAGTATTTGTTTTTCGTATTGTAATCGTACATTATGAAACTTGCTCTTTTAATAATTCGAAGGAAATAATTAATTTCCTACCTATTTAATATTATTTTAGCTTAATTAATGAAAAAAAGGTAGCGAAGATATCAGAACATTCGAAAATGATGCAGAGTAATCAGCGATATATTACTTTAAGTGCTTTACGCAAGTCAGGTTGCCAATATGTCCATGTATGGTCACCTTCAAATTCCTCATAGGATATTGTAAAGTTCTTTTCCTTCATTAACTTATGTAAATCTCTATTTGGAATGACAAAATCTTTCGTCTTTCCATCCGTGGTCTTAACGTCTGTTTCTTCTGTACCAATAACATGGTACATCGTTAAAAGATGTGTTTCGTTAAATTCCCCCACTTTATCTAACACGTAGTTATTCACGTAAGGCGATTGTAAAATGACATTTCCAAATGTATTAGGGTAGTGCAGTGCAGCTAATAAAGAAACAGTACCTGCTAAAGAGTCTCCAATTAAACCGCGTCCCATTCCCATTTGATAAGTAGGAAATTCTTTGTCTAAATAGGAAGTTAACTCATGACCTAAAAATCGTAAATATCCTTTATGTTTAGAGCCTTTAGGATGATACTTTTCTTTGCGGTCTTGCACATCTTTATAAGGAACGCCAATGATAATAATATTTTGTATTTCTTTATTTCCTAATAACTCATCAGCTAAACTTGCAATTCGCCCCATTGAAAAATAATCTTGGCCATCTTGAGCAATTAATACATGATATTTATATAAGGGTGAGTAGTTAGCTGGCTTATAGATCATTAAAGTCATGTCTTCTTTTAATGCATCGCTATATAAAATTCTTTCTTCGATTTGTCCTTTTATATTTTCCACTTTTTATTTCCTCCTAGCTGAAAAGTTAACTTTGGCAGCGCTTTACTGCTATCATATCATAATTAATTTCAAAATGAAGAGTAGGCGATTTTGTAAGAATATTAAGCAAATTTCTATGGGATTTAATTCTATTGTTAATAGTTGATGTTCACTGCAGATACTAGCTTTCTGAGGGCGGTTTCGTGCGTGCCTATGACAGTTTTACTTTGTGTATTAGGTGAGAAGGGTCTTGGCGGTATTGCTCAAGACCCTTTACCATTGAAATTGAGGGGAAGAGGGTCATGGGAAACGTTCTCAAGACCGTTTACCATAGAAATTGAGGCGAAAAGGGTCATGGGAAACGTTCTCAAGACCGTTTACCATAGAAATTGAGGCGAAAAGGGTCATGGGAAACGTTCTCAAGACCGTTTACCATAGAAATTGAGGCGAAAAGGGTCATGGGAGACGTTCTCAAGACCGTTTTCCTACTAAAAACTGAGGTGAAAAGGTCTTGGTGGCCTGTATCAAACTGAAAGAAAAAATAATCTGATTAATTGTCAATATATTGACGTATGCGACATATCGTATATAATATAATTTATAATTCCGATTAAACATATATGAATTAAATGAAAGGTGGGTGTTCCAGTTGTTTTTACAACTTTCTAATATAACGAAGCAATTTGAAAATCAAGGAAAAATACAAACCGTTCTTTCTCCGATTGATGTAACAATAGAAGAAGGGGAGTTTGTCTCTATATTAGGTCCTTCAGGATGTGGTAAATCAACGTTACTTTCTATAGTAGCAGGATTAACAAAACCAACTACTGGAGAAATCCGATTACAAGACTCGGTTATAACGAAACCAGGAAAAGACCGTGGAATGGTTTTCCAACAAGCAGCACTTTTCCCTTGGATGTCTGTAGAAGAAAACGTACTATTCGCTGTTCGAGATAGCAAAAACAAAGAGGAGAAAGTGGAGAGAGCACATCATTTCTTAAAAATGGTCCAGCTTAGCTCAAACTTAAAGCAGTACCCTCATGAATTATCAGGTGGTATGCAACAAAGGGTATCAATCGCGAGAGCATTGGCAATGGACCCAACCGTCTTATTAATGGATGAACCTTTTGGAGCATTAGATGAGCAAACAAGATTGCGAATGCAGCAAGAATTAGAAACAATTTGGTTAGAAACGAAAAAAACAATTTTGTTTGTTACACATAGTATTTATGAGTCTATTAAGCTTTCCGATCGAATTTTAGTAATGGGTACCCGACCAGGTTCCATCATTGCAGATATTACAGTGGATATTGATCGTCCTCGCTTACGTACAGACGAACGTGTCGTAAAACTAGAAGGCGAGATTAGTAGTTTATTACAAAAAGAAATCGAAAAGGTTGTTCAAGAGGAGTTAAAGATATGAAGACATGGATGAAACGAGTCATTTTTTTCGTCTCGTTATTCGTAGTATGGGAAATCGCCGTGTTAATGATTGGTTGGCCGCCTTACATTATGCCTAAGCCAACCGATGTTTTTCCTGCTATTTATATAGGCTTTAGAGACATGACATTAGTTCACGCATTAGCAGCAAGTTTCCAGCGACTATTAATCGGATTGGGCCTTTCCATTTTGATTGGTACTGTTCTTGGTATTTGGTTTGCAAAGTCCAAAACGGCTGATGAAACAGTTGGTTCACTTGTTCTTGCCTTACAAAGTGTTCCTAGTATTGTTTGGTTACCACTTGCAATTACGTGGTTTGGTTTTAGCGAAACAGCAATCACGTTTATTGTGACACTTGGTGGTACTTTAGTAATGACGATTAATATGAGAACAGGAATTAAAAACGTTCCTCCTCTCTATATAAAAGCAGCTTCGACAATGGGAGTATCTAGCTTTGAAATGTTTTGGAAAGTAATTTTACCTGCATCGGTCCCTTATGCAGTAACAGGTATTAGACTTGCTTGGGCATTTGCATGGCGTGCGTTAATGGCCGCTGAATTATTAAGTATGGGTCCTGGATTAGGGTATTCCCTTAAATATGCAGCTGAGTTTTCAAAAATGGACTTAGTATTCGGTATTATTATTATCATTTGTGTTATTGGTACAATTGTTGACTTTTTATTTTTCCAACGAATCGAGAAAAATGTTGCTCGTCGTTGGGGCTTAGACCAATAGAGTTGAAAAGGAGAATAAGAGATGAGAAAAAGGTTGATTCAGCTTAGTATTGTATTGTTAATTTCACTTGGGGTTTTAGCTGGTTGTGGCTCTAGTGGAGATGGAAAAGAAAAAATTATCATTGGGTACTTTCCTAATATAGATCACGTACCTGCAATGGTAGCAAAAGAAAAAGAAATGTATGAAAAGGCATTGGGGGAAGATGTAATTGTTGAATACAAAACATTCCCTGACGGTGGAGCATTTATGACAGCGTTAAAAACTGGCGAAATTCATGGTGGATTAGTAGGACCAGGACCAGCGATGAACAACTATGCAAGTGGAGCAGACGTAAAAGTAATTGCAGGTGCTTCATCAGGTGGTACTGTTATAATTGCAAGTAAAGAAAGTGGAATTACTTCTATTGAAGGTTTAGATGGAGCTACATTTATTACACCTGGAATTGGTTGTACACATGATGTTCAGATGGAAACTTTCTTAAAAGATTTCGGCCTAACTTCTTCTCGTATTGGTGGTTCGATGCAACATGTAACTGGTAACCCTGCTCAATACGGTGGAATGTTTGAAACTGGTCGTGTTCAAGCAGCAGCGGTCCCTGAGCCATGGGCGTCTGTATTATCCATTGAATTTGGAGCTAACATCATTGTAGATAGTAATGAAATCTCTTACGGTGAAACATTACCGAACACGATTTTTGTTACAAGCGGAAAATTAATTAATGAAAAACAACATCTTGTAGAAAAGTTAATGGAAGCACATCTTCAATCTGTAAAATTCATTGAAGAAAATCCAGAAGAAGCAAAAGAAATTGCAATTAAATCTATTAAAGAAACGACAAATCATGAATTATCACGTGAAATCGTTGATAGTGCATGGGAACGTATTCGTTTCACATATGAAGTAGATGCAGAGGTTGTTCAAGAATTTGCAAACTCTTCATTCGACCTTAAGTTCTTAACAGAAAAACCAGATTTCGCAAACTTTATTGATACTAGTTTTGTGAATCGTTAACACAACAAAAAGGTGTCAGGCTATAATAGCCTTTGACACCTCTTTTGTGGGAGGATATGTAATGAAGAAAAAATGGGGACTATTTCTTTTACTAGTATTGTTAACAGCTTGCCAACAAAAAGAAGAAATAAACTTAGATGATATTTTTAATATGAAGTTTGAAGTAAGAGAGCTTGAAGGTGTAAATGAACAGGGGACTACATTTCAAACAGGTGAACTTAAAGGGGAGGTTTGGTTAGCAAACTTTATCTTTACAAACTGTGATACGGTTTGTCCTCCGATGACTGCTAATATGGCACGAGTGCAACGTCATCTGAAAGAAGTTGGTTTGGAAGATGTGAGAATAGTATCTTTTAGTATTGATCCTGAGTATGATACGCCTGATAAGCTTATAGAGTATGGTAATTTATTTGATGCCGACTTTTCAAATTGGGATTTTGTTACTGGCTATACGCAACAAGAAATTGAACGATTTGCTAACATTTCTTTTTTAGTTCCAGCTGCAAAGATTGAAGGTAGTAATCAATTTACACATACTACCGCAATGTATCTTATAGACAAGGATGGATTTGCGCGAGAAAGTTATAGTGGAACTGATTTGGAAGTGGAGTTAATTGAAGAAGGTATTAAGAAAATAAAGGGAAACAAATAGAAGGAATATTATATTATTTGTAGAAACACTCATATTATTGAGTGTTTTTTATTTGGGGGAGAATTTATGGTAAGCGAAAAGGTATTATTTAATCAGCTAGTTTCATTTAGAGAAGATTTATTATTTGTATTAGAAGATGTAACAGAGGAAGAATCGGAATTAATACCAAAAGGATTTAGAAATAATATCCATTGGAATATGGGACATATTTTATTAGATCAATATATGTGGATATATTTCCAGTTAGAAGAAGAGATGCCTTACGATTACTTAGAGAAATATTTTGGCTATGGAACTACTCCTGATCACTTTTCAAATGAAACACCAACGTATTCTGAATTATTATCCTTATTAAAAGAACAGACAAACAAGATAAGAGAAACATTTTCAAATAGATTAAGTGAAAAACTTTTGAAGGTTACAGAGCTTGAAATGAGTACAGTAGGAGAAGTATTACCAAGAACTATGTATCATGAAGGATTACATATTGGAACTATTATCACAATGAAAAAGCTTATTAGAGGTATGTAACTTGAATATTCTATTTGAACAAACTCACAACTTAAATAATGAACAATTTAAAGATGTTATTCATTTACTCGAGCGATGTGAAAGCTTCGACAAAGTGGAGATTGCATCAAGTATAAACGTTTCGATGTTGGAAAATGCAGAAGAAAAACATTTATATTTTATTTTAGGATATGAGAATTTAAGATTGGTAAGTTTTCTAGGTTTGTACTCTTTTATTGATAGTGAAAAAATTGAAATCGCAGGAATGGTGCACCCTGATTTCAGACAAAAAAAGATTTTTTCAACCATGTTAAATTCAGGGCTAACTATTTGTAAAGAAAGAAACGCTAAAGAAATCTTATTTGTATGTCCTAGTAGATCAAATGCTGCAAAAGGGTTAATGAAAAAACTAGATGCACCTTACAGTTTTTCCGAATACACGATGGAACTAAAAGAATATGTTCCTATACTTGGAGAGTCTGAAATAACATTGTTGAAAACTGAAGCGGAAGATATTGATATTGTCACGTCCTTATTGCTAGATGGCTTCGATTTTGGTGGGGACCCTGAAAGTGTAAAACCGTTAATAAGGCGTAACTTAAATAAAAGCGGATACGATTTATTTGTTGTTAAAGATGAAGAAAATGAAGTTTATGCAACTTTGACCGTTTCAGATGAAAAACAATCGTACTATATTAGTGCATTTACTGTGGCGAAGTCCAAAAGGGGACAAGGATTAGGGAGAAAAATATTACGAGAAACAGTAGAGCATATTAGAATGAGAAATAGTAAGTTAATCCGATTAGATGTAGATGTGAAAAATGAAAATGCGCTTGGTTTATATGAAGGTGTTGGATTTAGGAAAGTTAGTGGGTATGATTATTATAGTTATAAAATATAATCGTAAGCGATTTCATAAGTATGTAAATGAAAGAGGTTAATAGGACCTCTTTTATTTATGTTTAGAAAGATGATAAGTTTTGGGAATTTGCTTCTCGTGTTGGAAGATAAACATCAATGAGTTGATCTAATTTTTGAAGTTTTTCAAGGGCAGTAGATTTGTCCATCTTTTTATAGTGATGCATTCCGCCTTTTTGCTCATCAGCTTCATCAGCATGCTTCACTACTTTTTGTAATGGAGTTCGTTTAATTTGTGCTTCAGGCAAATACGAATCTGTATGCAAAAGTATGGCAACTGATATTTCTTTTGCTGCTTGTGAGTTTTCACCTAAGCGAATGAGCAATTTATGTGCACGCTCTGCACCTTTAATCGCATGAATATCATTTTCACGATATAAATCATAATCCCACTTCCCGTTACGATACCATTCATAATGACCGATATCATGTAAAAGAGCTGCTTTTGTTGCCAAATCTATATTTACGTTATATTTGAATGCTAAATGAAAGGCTTCCTCGGTCACTGCAACAGCATGTGCAATTCCTGAACGTTGCAAGTATTTTTGGGTAATTCCATGTAAAAAAATATCCGATAAAGTTACGTTTCTCACTTCAATCCCTCCTATGATGTAGTGTCATGTTCAAAAGTGTTTCTTTACAGGTTAACATATTGGAGAGGGATTTGGCTATAGGCAAAAGTTGTTATTACATAACGTGAAACTTTTTTCTTTCAAGCGTTGACAAGATAAAATATTTTCTATCTTAAATGTCCGTTTTGTTTTTCTTAGATAACAAAAGCCAATAAGGTGTGTGTCTCCAATATGAATAATACGTACTGCTCTTTGAGTTAATTCCCCATTACGAGCTTCGTAAATCATTTCAATAGGAATATTGTGATAAAAATATTTTTCTAATAACTTTTTCACGATCATCACCTCCTGCTATTATTATATGCGAACACGCGTTCTTTATGCAAGTGTCGAAAAATAAAATTATTGTCGAAAATATTAGAATATTGTTGAATTTGTGGATACATATAGAATATGATAAGTAAGTAAGGGATGACACAGATAATTTTGGAGGGAAATATGTCTGTTTTTTTATCAATGCTCCTTTTTTGGAAAAAAGGGAAAAAGCAATGCCTCTATTGCGGACAAACAACTACACATAAGCACATTTGTAAACCGTGTTCAGATAATAGGAAAGAAAAGCTAGGGTTTTAATGTAGTTAAACTCCTAGCTTATTATTTTGTATAATCGACCTTGGTCGTGTTGAATTGTACCATTGAAGACAGAGAATAAATATAATCATTGCATCAATAAGGTCACCTAAATAATACATAAGTATGGCACCGTTTTCTGTTTGAATTTGCGCTACGCCAACTGGTGGATGTGCATATATATGCTTGGATAAAATGCCATGACCAGCAAGAGCGAAAATGAACACAAGTGATCGATAATAAA